>JBCCXH010000602.1:0-3053 GCA_039192005.1 Bacteroidota bacterium | reverse complement strand
GTTCCATTATTCAACTCTGAGGAAATGAATTCGGCGATAGAATTATTTGGCTACAATAACTGGAGTACAGCTCAGAAAAAAGACTGGACCCGTTTTCATTACGATGTTGCAGACCCGGACTTTAGCCCGGAAAGTGGCCTGAATATGGAACAAACCAACCTGAAAGGACAACTGGCCTACACGGAAAGTGAAGAAGTAAAAAGCTGGTATAGCTATGATGACCGGGGACGGTTACACTGGATGGCTCAGCACTTTATCGGACTGAATAAAACATTTACTGAAGAATATACCTACGGCACCAATGGTTTGATGAGTCGAATTGCATTTCAATCAGCCATACCTGATGAGGCCTTTTACCACCACTTCACGTATGACCGCGACCTAAGGCTGGACAAAGTCTACACTTCGACAACAGGTAGTTTGGATGATGCTTATGAACATGTCAATCACGAGTATTTCATTCATGGCCCATTGAAGAAAGAAAAATATGCCAATGGCTTACAAGAGGTAGACTACGCCTATACCATACAGGGTTGGTTAAAAGCCATTAACGGGATCAATACCGATCCGGATTTTGACGGAGATAATGGAACCTACCCGGATGTCTTTGGCCATGTGATGGATTATCATGCGGATGATTTTCAGGTAGTCAAAAACAGGTACGACTGGTACGAGCCCCCAGTTTCATTGCCGGGCATCAAAACATATCACGGAGGGATGTTAAAATCCACGCGGTGGAAACACCTGTCTATGAGTGATCAAAAAACGCTCAAGACTAGGCTGAATGCCTATGAGTACGATGAGGAATACCAGTTGACCAATACTCATTACCATAGGTCGGGAACATTTAATAAAGCAAATAACGTATTTGGTGAGAAAGACATCAGCTATGACCTGAACGGAAACATTCAGTCACTGAGTCGCTACGATTCGTACGGAGATGTTTTGAATGATTTCCAGGGAGCCTATCAATATACGGATAATGGAAACCAACTCACCGCTGTAGATAAGCACATCGATCAGGTTATCTACAATGAAACCGGACAAGTGACCGGATACGATTATCATCCAAGTGCCGGTCGTCCCGATGTGTATTTTGAGTACAATGGTTTCTCTCAGGTTACAGGTATTTATTCCGATTCGGAAAAGACACAGAAGCAATACACCTATCGGTATGACGATAGAGGAAACCGCATCTTGAAGCGAAACGAAGAGACGGGAATTGAGGAGTGGTACGTATATAACTTTTCCAATACCCTGACGGGTATTTACTATAAGGAAGGTTCCACGTTAACACAGGGTGAGTTGATGATTGGTGGTCGTTTAGGGATCGCTTACAAAGACATTGACCACTGGCAGTACAACTATGCGCTAACAGATCATTTAGGAAATACCCGGTCTGTAGTGTCCAGTCTCAAGTTTATGGCTACTGCCACGATGGAAGAGGAGCGGGTGAGCTATGAAAGTACTCGCTTTGAAAACCTGAATACTCGCCAATTAGATGCTGCTAATGCAATAGACGGGACGTATTCCGCATTATTAAACCCGGCCCTGGGTAGCGATCAAGTAGTTGGTCCGGCTAAGTCACTGCGGGTGCGCAAAGGAGACGAAGTTACGATTTCAGTATTGGCCTCCTATGATCCTGCGTCTTCGGATAATACATTTGTAACTGGCCTGGGTGGGTTAGTTACTCGTGCGCTGGGAGGTACCGCTCAGATTGGCGAAAGTGCTGTAGCTTCCATCCCTTCAGCGGTATCAGGAGATGCTTTTGTACCTGCTCCTGCCAACAAGAGAACGCCCAAAGCCTACCTTCAATTTTTGTTATTCGATGATGCATTTAACTTTATTGGAACCGAGAGCGGAGGTTGCGAATGTTATCAGGTAGTTTCTGAAGTAGCCGCCAATGGAGTAGAGACGCTAACACTGACAAAGGAGGTAGAAAAAGATGGGTACATGTACATCTACGTCTCCAATGAAAGCAATAATGATGTCAATGTCTGGTTTGACAACCTGACGATCTCTCATACAGGACTGAATATCATCCAGCAGACGGACTACTATTCCTACGGAGGGGTGGCTACCAGTACCCAACAGCAAAACTACCGCTTTGGCTACCAGGGCGTGTTTGCGGAAAAGGATCAGGAGACGGGTTTTGACCATTTCCAACTTCGAAGCTATGATTCCGAAATAGGCCGATGGCTGGCGGTAGATCCTTACGGCCAGTACTGGAGTCCTTACTTAGGTATGGGGAATGCTCCGAATATGGGCATAGACCCGGATGGAGGATGGATTTTTAGTAGTAATTCTTTTGTTGAATTAGGTGCAGTAGCTTCTCTAGGGGCTATTTTGGGAACTTTTTTAAACGGGAAAAATGGAGCTTGGCAGGGAGCTTTAGGCTCTTTATCTCTCTATGGTCTTGGGGCTGGAATTTCTGAACTTTCTGAAAGTTTTTATTTAACACCGCTTAGTACGAACTTATTGAGATCGATAGCGATTGAAAGTGGAGTTAATCCACAAAGACCAAATTTTGATAGAATTATTGGAGATGCTTTTGAAAGAGCGGCTTTAGATGGTGTAGGAGCAAGAAGAAATACAAGAAATATACCAACACCTGCCAGAGCAGCTTTTGGGGGAAGACCTAGAACGAGGCCTGATGGATTTAACGATATAAAAGTATTTGACCCAAGAAATAAAAGGAAGGTAAGAGTTTATGCAAACAGCTCAGTTTATGAAGTTAAGGCTAGAAATGGAAAAATAAGACTATCCTCAGATCTTCATCAAGCTAGAGGGTTGTTACAAATAGCAAGAAATTCCCAAGGAGGGAGAGTAAGAAGGGGGCAGCTAACTTTTGTAACAACTTCAAACACTACAATAGGTGACGATATAATCCGTCAAGGAAATTCGAGTGGGGTTTCAGTTTCTCAAATTGTGGCTTTCAGAGTTGGTAAAACAAATCGAATAGTATTATCCCCAAAAATTAAACTTACGACAGGAAGTTCTATTTCTGTGCCTCTACCTTCTATCTTTAATTGGCCTAGAAAATTGAAATTTCG
>JBCCXH010000601.1:0-3054 GCA_039192005.1 Bacteroidota bacterium | reverse complement strand
CTCCAATATTCGGGGTTTTATCCTACCTCTAGTAACCAATAAAACACCCTTCACTCAATCAAAATACCCTTTTTGTAATGACAAGGGAAGCCTAAGTAGTTACGTTTTTGGCGATAGTAGTTCCTTGGCTGTGAATCATAAGTGCAAAGTAAGTAATTGGATTGTACCTATGGTATCCCTAAAAGTGGGTAGTTTGTGTCACATTTAGGGTATTTTCAGTGTATGGGTTTCTTTTCAACGGCCACTGGTTCACAGGCTGCTCACTCCACATTGGACGGTTCTCCGTAAAGAAACCTCCCTGCTGCAGGCGGGTTCGCTTTGGCAACATTCATCCTTGGTTGGCCTAAATACCCCGTGTGCTTGCTTCTTATGTTCTGTAAGTACCGCACGAGTCGATAAGTCTCCGGGCCTTTCATTCATAACCTTCAATGACACCCTACCTATTTATCCCTTCCAGTTAGATTAGGTTTTAGTAGATGTGATCCAAAACACCAAAGTGCTTGGGCAAAAACTAATAATATGAGGGGGTATTTAACCGTTACGGGAAAATAGAATTGAAAAAATTATAAAATAAAGGGGATTGGTTATGATTTTCGTAAGAAAATAACACAATAATGAAACCCTATTTGAAAACTACCTATGTGCTCTTGATAGCACTTTTACCCCATTTGACTTTTTCGCAGGCACTGGGCTACAACAACAATCGAATCGCTGTGAGTGCAGATGGAAACAACCAACCGGATAATCACCCGGAAGCGAACTTCCCGCGTGCAGACCCCGATGACTGGGGAGGAACTCCTGCTGCTCTAGCCATGATTGCCAAATTAGGATTGCAAGGTAAACTCGTGCATTACTCTTACAATAATTTTATGGAGGCACCGAAGCATACGAATGAAACGAACTACATGGCAGATGCTGCAAATGGTGCGATCGCCCGTTGGAATTTCAATGGCAAAAACTTTTTTGACGTCTCCAATGACAAACAAACGGCCAATGCCATTAGCCACTTGGCCAATCAAATGAGAAAGTCTACGGCCAGCGACCCACTTTACTACATTCACATGGGACCAGCGGAGTTTTTTTATCGGGCAGTCCAGGTAGTGGTAGACGGAGGAAATTTAGCGCCATTATCACACGTTCAGGTCGTTTCACACAGTGGTTACAACGATACCCACCTGCGTCGACTTACGCATCATACTATGCAGGAGGCCATTTCGCTAAGTGGGAACCGAATCAAATACCAGAAAATCAGGGATCAAAATTCGTGCAGCAACCCCAACGTACTTTGGTGTTCAGGAACCGATTTTACGCCTTTCCAATGGATGGAAAACCACCCAGATCAAAGCATGAACTGGCTGTATTCGAGGTTGCAATTTCACCCCAGCGGCAAAGGTGCGGATGTATCTGATGCGGGTATGGTGTATTATTTGCTTACCGGAGATGAAAGCGGCAACTTGTCCAAGTTGCAAAACTTTATCGGGAACCGCGTAGTACCCGAAGACAATTATGACGGTTGCATCGTAGAAGAACAAAACGGGTTACTCGTATTTGAGGCGGAACGCTTTTCACTTCAGGGGAGTTGGAAAATAGGAACCGATACAGACAAAGCTTCAGGAGGTCAGTTTATTTATTACGATGGAGCAAATTCGTTTGGAAAAGTGGATGCTTCACAATACTGTTTCTACACCTTTAGAATCAATAATCCAGGGAACTACACGCTTAAATGGACCATGAGGCAACCCGAAGGAGAGCAAGGTTCTGACTTGGGCAACGATGCCTGGTTTTATTTTGTAGAAGACCGGGCAAGGGCGTTTGGAGGAACGGAAATACTCACTGCATACCACAAATTTGTCGGTCGTAGTGACGATGATTTTACGTTTAATGGCTCTGTAGATATGGACCACAGCCAATCCTGGGTATCTGTCTCTTTCCCTTCCGCTGGTGAATACACACTGAAGTTAGGTGGACGTTCAAAAGGGTTTGAAGTAGACCGATTTGTGTTGTACAATGGCAGAACGCTGGGACAAACAGAGGCTGAGATTGCTACACTTGCGGAAACGTCAGACTGCAGTGTAACTCCTGATGAAGAAACGATCAGTTTAGTGAATCCATTGACCACATTTGATGATGGTTTGCTACAAATTCCTGTTACAGTAAATTATACGGCTAGCGAAAGCAGAATCATCAATGTAGCCATCACAGAAGCTGACGGAACGTTTATCAGAAACCAAAGAGTAACCGTAAGTGAGGGAACCGGACAGGCAAACTTGTTCGTAAATCTTATAACTCCGCTTGTCGATGGTAACGAATACAAAATGTTTACCTCTTTGAGAAACCTAAACGGTACCTTCCAAGACAATGTACTGGACCCGGTTATACATACCTTTACCATAACACCTGATCCGGCCGTAAATACCATTGGTATTGTCAATTCACCTCAGTTCATTACCGGAACGGTCAATACGTTAACCATCGGCTATTCTGCTACTCAGGATCGGGACGTGATCGTTCAGTTACGAAAAGGAGGTACCATCGTCAAAGCAGTCAAAGAAACAGTATCTGGTGGAACGAGTGAAAAAACCATGACAATCACCCTTGATGATGCGCCAACTGCTGGAAATGACTACGCCTGGAGGGCGATTATACGACCTGTTGGTGCAAGCTGGGAGCGCAACATCAATTTTCAGCAGGTAAATAACGTGTCGGCAGGTCAAAGTCAGGCTGTTTCCCCTGAAGCGGGTCGTTTCTCTTCCCATGACGACTTTGGGTCAGGCACCAATTCGAATAGAGAGGATCAAAATGTAGAGGTACTCGTATATCCAAATCCTTTTACTTCCGACGTGAACCTAAGCCTGCCGGTTGGACATGAGTTTAACCATGCAGTGATAAGCGACTTACAAGGAAAAGTGGTTTACAAAGCAACGCTGACAGGTCAAAAACCTCTGGAACTGGAGGCATTTGCACAGAATGCAAGAACCGGAATTTACCTTTTAAAGTTGATAGGTGCTGAAAGTCCTAAAGTGTTAAAACTGATTAAGAGGTAACAATTAGTAT
>JBCCXH010000600.1:0-3059 GCA_039192005.1 Bacteroidota bacterium | reverse complement strand
CCAATTATGCTTACAAAACCGGCCTTATGCGCACTCTGACTCTGCATCATGTGCAAAGGTATTCTTATTTTAGTGAAACATTCCCTGGTACGAAAGTTGTTATAATCGAGAAAACCTTAAGACAATGAAAAAGATCTACCTGGTCTCTTTAATTGTGATATGTTCAGCCTGTCAACATCGGTTGGTACCAACCTGGTTCAGTGCCAATCATGACAAATCTACCGTTTCTGAAATTGCTGAAAATGAAGTATTAGTAAGATTGGAAAACCTTGAGCTAAATACAGGGCATATGGTTTTTGACCTGGAAATCATTAACGACTCGGATTTTCCAATTCAGTTTGATCATACAGAGATCATGAGTTATTCGGGATTAAAAAAATTTGAAGATGCGAAGGAATCTTCTTTGTGGATGAAAAAGGTGGGCCTTCAGAAAGAATCTGCGCTGTCTTTTGAAGAGGTTAATGATTTATATGAAAGTAAGCTCAGGAAAGGTAAAGCCATTGGAGTATTATTGGCGGTAGCCGCGGTTGGTTTAGTGGTCTATGACATTGCTGCTGATGCAAATGACTACTCAAGCCTTGAATGGACGGCCAGCGATGCCCGAAGGAGTGCTACTCGTGATGCGGTAACAGCCGGAGCCCTTGTGGCTCTCGATGTGGCGGGCAACGTCAATGAAATGAATGCCGCAAAAACGGCTGAGGATCTGGCCTATCTACCCGACGAGATCTTTAATGCCAGTGTTATACCGGGAGGTGATGCATTTCGGGGTAAGGTATATCTTCATAACGAGCTGATAAATAAATACTACCGTATTACCATACCCATAGAAGGAATCTCTTACATTTTCGATTTTAAGAAGGCAAACAGCCGTGAGAGGCAGCAAATAGGCAGATAAATATAATTTTATAGAAGTAGGTCTTGCATAATTAAAGGGACCATTCTACATTTGCCGTCCATTAAATCGCGGGGTGGAGCAGTTGGTAGCTCGTTGGGCTCATAACCCAAAGGTCGCAGGTTCGAGTCCTGCCCCCGCTACTACTAACCCTTCAAGGAAGCCAAGAGAGGTAGATTTGAAGGGTTTTTTTGTGCCTTCCGGAAACGAAGCGTAAACGAGAGAAATATTCTGAGAAAAGAACGATAAAAATTCATAATTCATTTTAAATGACGAAGTAGAGCATTCGAATTAAACCTAGACGCCTAGTTGCCTATCGAATGAAAACGTCAAAAGTACATTCTCCCCAAAAATTTTCCTTGGCGATAACTCTAATTGCACCATCTTTTCTAGTGGTAAGTAGTTTGCGTTGAACATCTCCAACATTCTTACTCGTTGCAAAATCACCTTCGCTCATTCCCGCATACTTCTTAGCAGCTGATGTCCGAACATTCTTATCATCTAAAACCAGTACCACAATTCTCTCAAACAACTTTTAGCTCTATAATTTCGTTATTATATTTAGTAACATTTAGGATAAAAAAAGTTTCAAATGAAACCTAATAAAAGAAAAGAACTTAAAAACGTAAAAAGTTACAGACCGTCAAAGAAGGCCTCGACAAGGCCGTTGATATTCCCCGATCTTCATGAGAAATACGAAGATGAAATGGAAGACCTACTGCAATATGATGGGACTGAAGAAATCGAGATTCCAGGTACATTCCTTAAGGAAATACCCGCCAGTACTAACCTGCCTGTGAATCACTTGGTAAAAATGCTTGATATGAGTAAAACCACGTTCTATAGGGTGAAGCAGGAAGTGATGTTGGATATGGATACCGTAGATAAACTTTCTGCTGTTTTCAAGATTTATGATCGTGGGGCAGAAGCTTTTGAAGGAGAGGAAGCTTTTGACGATTGGATGAACACTAAGATTGCCACATTAGGGAATAGACGCCCTATAGACATGTTGAGTAAGGAAAACGGTCGCGTCGCTGTTCTAGAGGCTATTGACAGAGTAGAATATGGGGTCTACGGGTGATGCTGGTTTATAGGGTAGAAAAGAATAAGTATCGTAAAGTATACCCCCCTGAAGGTTCCAAATTTGCCAATGGACGTTGGAGTACGCGTGATATGTGGGTAGTGTATACTTCAGAAAGCATTGCCTTAGCCAAGCTGGAGACTCTCGCTAATACCGGCTCTCAGATTCCACGAGAACGATTTGTACGAACCTTAGAAGTTGATAACAGCGCACCACTTGTAGAAGTAACGATTGAGCAGCTTCCCACCAATTGGGCTAGTGTCTCGTATCCTAAAAAACTGGTGAAAATCGTCAAAGATATAATGCAAGAAGGAGAGTACGTGGGTGCTATTGTTCCCTCCGCACAGTCACCGAGAGAGTCGAATATCTTGTTATTCCCTGAACATCCGAATTTTAACAGATTCGTCCAAAAAGTAGACGATTCAGCCGAGGACTTCGACCCAAGATTGAAATAAATTCACGTTTTAAACTGCTACCCTGCTCGTTCTTAACAGAGTGGAAGCCGCCTACGGGTTACAACCTAAAAAAGTAACCCAACGAAAGATACCAACCAATATCCAAATCATTCGTAGTCACATCTCCCGGATCCTCACTTAACTCCATATTTAAATCAACGACGTTACTTCTTTTTTCGACGGAGCCTAAAATGAGTCCGGTGTCAATGGCAAAGTTGTGCTTGTTACCCCATGATGTGCCAACGCCGAGCAACAATCTAGGACGAATAGTGTTTATCACAGTCATTCCTGGACCAAAGGCAAGATGAAACTTTTCTTCAACATCTGGATAGAACCTCACCAATGCGGCAATACCGATTTCTATGGGAGTGACGTCCTCTTCAACCACTTGGAACACAACGGTATCCGCTTGTGGAATACCTCTGACTGAATAGGCTTCGTCATGCAAGCTGGCACCATAAAATGAAATACCTACGGTTACGGGACTCTTTTTACGATCTGGGAATACGATGCTGGACGAGTATTGCTGCAGTTTATACTTTTCATCTCTTGGGGCGATGGTATATTTTAATATAGCTCGCTCTCCATTCAATTGAAAAGGCGCTGATAAATAGGTGTTTTTTTCTCCCTG
>JBCCXH010000599.1:0-3083 GCA_039192005.1 Bacteroidota bacterium | reverse complement strand
TGAAGAAAAATATCATTCTATTTGGGCTGGCATTCTTTTTCCTCTCCCTAAATTTTGAGTTTCTTTATAGTCCTCTAATTCCTAGCGGTGGAACATGGAGCCTTGAAGGAGCTAAATTATTTTTTATATTAGAATTGGCGGCCACTCTTCTGATTGTTGCGGGACTTTTAGATAGCTATTTTGACCATAAGTATCTCGACTTCAAATCCAACTTCAAACTAGTACCTTTAATTATTATAGTAGCTGTAGGAAGCGTGCTAATTCAACTAATTATACGAACTTTCGGATAAGTGAAAAGCTAACGGTCTGTTTCATCAACTTAAGAAAAATAATTGCATACCCTAATTTCAAAGGCAATCCTCGTTAAATATCATAGTCGTTTGAAAGGAGGCTTCTACTTCTCGTTGATCTGTAAACGTTTTCTACCACTTTCTTGCTTTAAACCACCGGTTATGTTTGCTTGCAAACACTTTTTGAGCAATATTTAGCGTCTCGAATCGGACCGAATGAAAAGCACTCCTGTTCTCGTTTCTTTTTTTATCTTCATCTTAATTATAAGCTGTTCTCCCAATGCAAGCAAAGAAGGGTCAACCATGAAAAAAACCTCCTCCTGGCCACAGGCCGTGACCTACGAAATTTTTGTCCAGTCCTTCAGCGATTCCGACGGAGATGGTATCGGGGATTTCAAGGGGTTGACCAACAAGGTGGATTATCTTAGCGATTTAGGGGTAAAAGCCGTTTGGCTCATGCCCATAATGCCGTCTCCCTCTTATCACAAGTATGACGTAACGGATTACAGAGACGTACACCCAGACTATGGCACTATGGATGATTTTAAGGCCTTCGTGGACAAAGCCCATGCCTCGGACATCAAGGTGGTGATCGATCTGGTCATTAATCATTCCAGCGCAGAGCACCCGTGGTTTTTAAAATCGAAAGCGAATGACCCGGAATACCGGGAGTACTACGTTTGGGCGGATAAGGACAGCGTAGCCGAAGAATTATCTAAAAAAGAAATTACCGGAGATTCCGATAACATTACCCAGTGGCACGCTCCGGACGGCGATACCCTTGCCGAGCACTACTATGGGTTCTTTTGGGGTGGGATGCCCGATTTAAATTTCGATAGTCCGAAAGTCAGACGTGAGATCTACGATATCGGTCGGTTTTGGCTGGAAGAGATTGGGGTAGATGGTTTCCGGTTGGATGCAGCTAAGCATATTTTTCCCGATGAGCGTGCGGCCGATAATCATGCCTTTTGGGTGGAGTTTAAAGAGGAGATGCAAAAGGTTAAACCGGAGGTCTATTTAATCGGGGAGGTGTGGGCCTCCACCGAAGTGAGCAGCCCCTACACACAAGGCTTACAAGCCTTATTTAATTTTGACCTGGCCTTCAGCATCATCGAGTCCCTAAATGCCGGAGAGTCTCTTTCGGCCCAAATTTCAGGCCCTTCCTGGAAAGTTATCGGCAGTCTTTCTTTGGAAAAGGGCTTCATTAAGAATCTCAATGCGTTTAAAAGTTATAATCCAGACTTTATCAATGCTACATTCTTAAGCAATCACGATCAAAATCGAGTGGCGTCCATGCTCAGCAATGATAGAAACAAGATCAAGCAAGCCGCTTCGATCCTTTTGACTTTACCCGGCTCCCCATACCTCTATTACGGAGAAGAACTGGGCATGCTAGGTATGAAGCCAGACGAGCAAATACGAGAACCTTTTCTGTGGAAACCCTCTGCTGAGGATAACCTCAGAACAAAATGGATAGCGCCCAAATACACCCTGGACAACACGGTAAAACCACTCAGTGCGCAGCAAAAAGATCCTGGTTCGATATGGTCTCACTACAAATCGCTGATTGACTTAAGAAATAAAAATCCGGCGTTATCGCAAGGCGAAATTTCTTTGGTACCTGTGTCGAAAAGTGTCATTTCGTTTGAAGGAAATAGTAGTGGTCAAAAATTGTGGGTGCTACATAATATTTCAACCGAAGTTCGGGAGGTTGAGGTAACTGGATATGAAGAAGTAATTTTTAAAAGCCACACTGAGGTGCAACTGGAGGACGAGAAAGTAGTACTTCCTGCACGCTCATCGGCTATACTCAAATGATATGAAGAAAGAAGGCAAGATTCGGGTCATGATCGAGAACATTTCTCCGCAGGTGGATGGGGGGGTGTATCCCGCCAAAAGAACAGAAGGAGAGTTGGTGAGAGTCAGGGCAGCCATTTTTGCGGATGGTCATGATTATTTAAGAGCCTTTGTGCGATACAAAGCACCTAAAAAGAGAACCTGGCAAAGTGTGGAGCTACTTCCCCTGGGTAATGACGATTGGTCAGGAACCTTCATAACTAGCGAAGTGGGGCTCTACGCATTCCACATTGAAGCGTGGGTAGACTATTTCAGTAATTGGCATGACGGCTTCAAAAAGAAAGCTGAGGCTGGCCAACACCTGAATGTAGAGCTGGCAGAAGGAGCTATTTACCTGAACGAGGTGTTAAAAGGTGCAGAAAAAAAAGACCATGAACTCTTACGTCACTGTATTGGCCTTTTTGAAGATCCGGCAAAGTACGAAGAAGCATATAGCGCCGCACTCTCTGATTCAATGACCTACTTGGTGAAGAAATACCCCTTACCCGTAAACGTCACTAAGTCGAAAGAGCTTCAGATTATTTCTGAATTTAAGCGAGCGAACTTTACCTCCTGGTATGAGTTCTTTCCGCGTTCTGCTTCTGCTAAGAAAGGGGTCCACGGTACGTTTAAAGACTGTGAAAAGCTTCTGCCCAGAGTAGCGGAAATGGGTTTTGATGTATTGTATTTCCCACCGATTCACCCTATTGGTGAGCTTAACCGTAAGGGCAAAAACAATGCGGTGGATGCCAAACCTGGCGATGCAGGCTCGCCCTGGGCCATCGGGAGTAAACTAGGAGGGCATAAAGACATTCATCCTGAACTTGGGACTTTAAAAGAGTACAAAACGCTCATCAAGAAAGCGGCAGATCTGGGCATTGATATAGCCTTAGACCTTGCTTTTCAGTGTGCGCCGGATCATCCTTACGTAAAAGCGCATCCGGAATGGTTCAAATG
>JBCCXH010000598.1:0-3084 GCA_039192005.1 Bacteroidota bacterium | reverse complement strand
TGAAAGTATTGAAATTATTCATGTTGGCCTTCATTGGCTTATTTATTTTCTCCTCATGTGACGACGATGACGTGGTGGATAATCCGGATCAGGAATTGACCATCACCCTTAGGAATACACTGGAAGAAGGTGGTACGGAAACTCCTTTTCCGGTATTATTCGGAGAAGCTGAAGATGCGTTTGATGAAGTGGCAACATTCTCAAGCGATGAAGTGGAGTTTCCTACAGCTTTGGCTCAGGAGGGGGTGAACTTTATGGGAAACACGGTAGACCTAAGTGGGTTGTATGCGATTGATATCTCAGAAAGCGCAATTGAATTTACGCTATTGCCCAGTGCCGATGATCCATTTTGGAGTAACGTGTTTGAACTATTTCCTGCTGGAAAGGTGGACAGGTACTACTTTACTTACTCGGCCCCACATGGCATTACAACGGCCAATAGTAATCATGGCTCTGTAAATCTGGTCATTGCCTCTGAAACAGAAATTGTTGTAGAAATCACCGAAGGGTACAACATGCAACCCGGAGCTGCTTTCCTGATCCGTTTGAATGGACTGGAGACCTTATCAAGTCTTGAGAAAGCGGTGGCTTTTAATGAGGGATTGAATACGGCAGATGCTTCTGTTTTAAAATGGATGCGCGATGATTACATCCAGCATAATCCATTAGTGCCAACAGGCAAAACTCCGCTGATTGGTTTTTATACAGGAGGTGTAACTGCAACGGTGCATCGAGCTTTCGAAACACAGACAGGCGAATTTGTTTTTTCGCAAATTACGATTGATGGTTTTCCCGGACCAGGTCTTAGTAGTGTGTTATTTGAGGTGTGGAGGTTCGAAGACGGATTTGCAGCCGAGCATTGGGACAACTTTGAACTCGTACAGGACGATGGAGACGGTACTTCTCAAACTGATGGTGTAACGACTCCGGCAATAGATTTAGATCAAACAGATGCTAATATTGCGTTTCTTGAAGAAATGTCACAGACATTATTTGTCGATGGAGACTGGACAAAAGTGCGAGATTACTATGATGTAGATAATTATATCGAACACAGCGTTGGAGATGGAACCGATGGATCATTTTTGGAAAGTTTGGAAAGTGAAAGCAACAGACCTTTCTATGATGAGGTCAAGTTCATTCACGTATCAGGCAATTTTGGTATCGTAGCATCTCAGGGACCGGATGTTATCGGAAACGACCCGGATGGAGATTACGCTTATTATGATCTGTTCCGTATTGAAAACGGCAAGATCATCGAGCATTGGGACGCTGTGAATGAAATAGATTTTTCTCAGGCACCACATGATAATGGAAAGTGGTAGAAAAATAAAATAGGCAGGCACGACTTTCCGCATTAGGCTCAAGCTATTCTAAGTGGTAGCATACTTAGAATAGCTTGAATAACTTATTATGCGATAAAGAAGTAAAAGCCGTGGCGTTATTCATGAAGTCCCAGGTCGTTGATTTTGAATGGATGAATTAATTTGCCACCATGCTGTTACTCAATTCTGCTACGAAAGACCTTACTCCCTGGATCGACGCTTTCAAAAAGCACATTCCGGCTCATGAAGTGGTTACGCTAGATCAGGTAAAAGATCTATCAAAGGTGAAGGTGGCTGTGGTTTGGAATCATCAAAAAGACTTATTCAAAAAAATACCAGGAGTACAATTGGTAGCATCTCTGGGAGCAGGTGTGGACCACATCGTTGGTGATCCGTTACTGCCAGGAGATGTACCTGTTTCAAAAGTTGTTAGCCATCACCTGAGCACACCCATGTCAAACTATTGCATTGGCGCTATTCTCCATTTTCATAAACAGTTTGACAAATACTGGGAAGATAAACAGAAAAAAGACTGGCACCAGGAGTTTAACCCGGAAAGAGAGGTGAGGGTTGGAATTCTTGGACTGGGTGAATTAGGAACAGACCTGGCTAAAAAACTGGTACATCTGGGGTTTGAAGTGCACGGGCTGAGTAGAACAAAGAAATCCATCCAACAGGTGATCACTTACGGTGAAAAGGAAATGGATACCTTCCTTTCAAAGGTAAATGCGCTCGTTTGCATGCTTCCGGCAACAGAAGATACAAAAGGAATGATCAATCAGAGGTTACTCAACAAACTGCCTAAGGGTTCTTTCCTCATCAATGTAGGTAGAGGGGTGCAACAAGTAGATCAGGACATTCTGGACGCGCTGGATTCCCGCCGGCTTGCAGGAGCATTTTTAGATGTATTTCCAGAAGAACCACTCCCAACATCCAGTTTACTTTGGGACCACCCAAAAGTATTCATCACACCACACATCGCTGTAGTGACGAAGGTAGAGGCTGCCGTGCCTCAGATAGTAGAAAACTACAACCGGATTAAGAATGGGCAGCAGCCCATACGCCTGATCGATCGGAGCAAAGGGTACTGAGGTAATAGAAGCTTGTTTTACAATCAAATGACCTGTTCAACTGAGAGAAATTTAATTAGTACTTAACGAGGTAAATTTACTGTCCAAATAAAAATTAGGACACCCAATGAACATCAAGCAAGCAACGACTATACTCAGGACTTTTGATGAAACAAAGACGAGAGAGTTCTATGTGGATTACTTAGGTTTCAAAGTGGACTGGGAACATCGCTTTGAGGAAGGTATGCCTTTGTACGTACAGGTATCAAAAGATGAATGTGTTTTGCATTTGTCGGAACATCATGGGGATGGGACACCGGGTACGATTATCAGAATCGAGTGCGACGATGTAACAGGTTACCACAAGGAATTAACATCGAAAAATTACCGGTCGCTAAATCCCGGAATCAATCATCCATCCTGGGCAAAGCAGGAACTGTGTCTTGCTGACCCTTTTGGGAATAAACTGGTATTCTTCGAGCCATTATAATAGAAAGTACGACTGAGTGCGGGATGTCTTTGCTGTTTAAGCATACACTAAATTGTGTTGTAGGAAAAGGTTTGAGGAGATGTGTTTTTTTACCACTAATCGGCTTTTTTGTAACTATTATGAACAATTACCCTCTTGATTCTCAGCTTTTTAAATAAAATTTACCCAGTCAAATATTTGAATGAAGCTTAATTGTTCG
>JBCCXH010000597.1:0-3086 GCA_039192005.1 Bacteroidota bacterium | reverse complement strand
GGCGATGGAAGAAAAAAGAAACTTTGTAGATGAGTTTGAGTCTCCTGATTTTTTTGATATTGATGACTTGCTAACTGAAGAGCATAAGTTGGTGAGATCTTCCGTTAGGGATTTTGTCAAAAAAGAAATTACACCTTACATCGAAGGTTGGGCAGAGCGAAATCATTTCCCCTATGAGATCGTAAAAAAGTTCGGTGACGTGGGAGCTTTCGGTCCCACCATCCCACAACAATATGGAGGAGGAGGCCTTGATGCAATCTCCTATGGACTAATTATGCAGGAAATTGAACGAGGAGATTCGGGAATGCGGTCTACCGCCTCCGTTCAAGGCTCTTTAGTGATGTATCCAATCTATGCCTACGGCTCGGAAGCACAAAGAAATAAATACCTTCCTAAGCTAGGTTCTGGTGAATGGTTAGGGTGTTTTGGTTTAACAGAACCTGATCATGGCTCTAACCCTAGTGGAATGGAAACACACTACACAGATGAAGGAGATCATTTTCTTTTGAATGGTGCCAAAATGTGGATTTCCAATGCGCCAAAGGCAGACGTTGCCGTTGTATGGGCAAAAAACGAGTCGGGAAGAATTCATGGGTTGATTGTGGAACGCGGCATGGAAGGTTTTTCTACACCCGAAACTCATGGTAAATGGTCATTGAGGGCATCTGCTACAGGAGAACTTGTTTTTAGCGATGTCAAAGTACCAAAAGAAAATTTACTTCCCGGAAAAAACGGGTTAGGAGCGCCGATGGGATGTCTGGATAAAGCCAGGTACGGAATAGCATGGGGCGCTATTGGAGCTGCAATGGACTGCTACGATTCTGCCAGAAGGTATGCTTCTGAAAGGGAACAATTCGGTAAGCCCATTGGGGCGTTTCAACTCGTACAAAAGAAACTTGCGGAAATGCTAACGGAAATTACCAAAGCTCAATTGTTAAATTGGAAACTCGGCAAGATGATGGATGAAGGGACAGCGACGACAGGACAAATTTCCATGGCCAAGAGAAACAGTGTTGAGACAGCATTAAATGTGGCAAGAGAGGCGAGGCAGGTTCATGGCGGGATGGGCATAACAGGAGAATATCCGATGATGCGGCACATGATGAATCTGGAGTCTGTAGTGACTTACGAAGGAACCCACGATATCCACTTATTAATTTTAGGCGCAGACATCACGGGTATACCGGCATTTAAGTAATACTAAGATCTGTTGAGGAACTCCTTGAAAAGTACAATCAAGTCTTTTTCCGCTTCTTGAGCTGTTGAAATAATTTCTTCAATATTGATGGGTTGCAGATTATCAGGGTCGCACTCATCTGTAAGAACGGAGATTGCCGACACTGGTAAGTTGAGTTGGTTTGCCGCGATGACTTCCGGTACGGTAGACATCCCAACAACATCTGCGCCTGCCTGCCTTAAAAACCGATACTCTGCTTTGGTTTCCAGATTGGGTCCTGCCACTGAGACGTACACTCCTTTATTTAGACGAATGTTCTGCTCCGCGGCAATGGAAGAAAATGTCTCGTTCATTTCCAAATCATAGGGTTGACTCATATCCGTAAAGATTAGGCCAAAGGCAGCGGCTTCTTTTCCCCTCAATGGATTATCTGGCTGAAGGTTGATGTGGTCTTCAATCAACATAAGTTCGCCTTTTTTCCAATCTGGGTTCATGGATCCTGCGGCGTTAGAGACTAATAATTTATTTATACCCAGTTTGTGCATAACCCTTACAGGAAAAACGACTTCGGTCATTGAATATCCTTCATAAAAATGGAACCTGCCTTTCATTGCAAGTACTGTTTTATTGGCAATTTTCCCATAAATAAGTTGGCCTTTGTGAGACTCAACAGTCGCGACGGGAAAGTGGGGGATGTCCTTGTAGTCGATGGAAGTCATGACTTCCAGTTCATTGGTAAGTGCGCCTAATCCAGTGCCTAGGATGATGCCAATTTCTGGTTCGTTGATGCCTTTGTTATTTAGGAAATCAACGGCTTCTTTTACTTTTTCTATTTCTTCCATCTAAAAAGATTAATCGAATTATTTAGTGCTGATAAAGACTGGCTGATAACTTATTTTTATTTTGAGTTATTATTTTAAACAGCCAACAATAAAAATGAAAAAAATTCTCTTTTCCAGTTTAATTGCCGCCTCAATATTAGCAAAAGCTCAGGATCCGATCACGACAACGGACATGGAGCTTTATGGTGACCATATTTTTATTAAGCTAAGCGTAGATGGATCAGAACCGCTGAGTTTTTTATTTGATACGGGTGATGGCCTTCCGGTGATAGACACTGATATAGCAGAACGTCTGCAACTCGTGCTCAATCATAAGTCTTCTAAAACGAGTGCCCAAGGCTCTATAGAAGGAAAGTTAATCGCTCACAATTACATTGAACTAAATGGGATTAAACTCGAAAAGGACATTCAATTATATGCAACGAACCTAAATCATTTGGAGATGAGCATTGGTCGTGATATTGACGGCATCATTGGCTATGATTTGCTTCATCACTACGTTGTCAGGTTGGATTATGACAATGAAAAATTTCTCTTGTATGATCCGAAGGAATATCAATATGGAGGAGCAGGAGAGGGGTTTGAATTTCGGCTGGATAACTACATCCCTCATATCACATGTGACGTAAAGCTAAATAATGGAGAAAGCCTGAAAGGTGAGTTCTTTTTGAATACCGGAGCAGGGACTACTGTGGACTTCAACACACCTTTCGTTCAAAAAAATGACATTATCGATAAAACAGGTGAGCACTTTTCTTATCCTGTCGCAGACCTAAGCAATAAAGAGACGCTTCATTATGAAGGTAGAGTGGAAAACTTTCAGTTCGGATCATTTGCTTTTGAAAATCACCCCATTGGGATAAGCCAGGCGAAAGAGGGAATTCAAAGTAATAAAAAGATGGCGGGGATTATAGGTAACAGGCTATTGAATCGATTTAATGTGACGTTCAATTACTCCAAGAAAAAGATCTATTTTGAGAAGAACAAGAAGTTTGACGATGACTTTGCTGTAAATGCAAGTGGTATTTATCTCCAACTAAGTGAAGATCAACAAAAGGTACTCGGCC
>JBCCXH010000596.1:0-3101 GCA_039192005.1 Bacteroidota bacterium | reverse complement strand
GCTACTTGAAGACATCGCAGTTTTAACAGATACTATTATCTTATCTCCTACAGAAGCATACTTCTTACCAGTACCACCTAAAACACGAATGCAAAGTACTTCCTTTGCACCACTGTTATCGGCTACTCCTAATCTCGATTCCTGCTGTACCATCTTATTTCGCCTTTTCTACGATTTCTACCAACCTCCATCGCTTCTGTTTGCTCAAAGGTCTTGTTTCCATTATTCTTACCGTATCGCCAATTCCACATTCATTCTTCTCATCATGAGCAGTAAATTTTGTGGTTTTGTTCACGAATTTTCCATAAATCGGGTGCTTCTCTTTACGATGAACGGCAACAGTAATAGACTTCTCCATTTTGTTACTTGTTACCTGACCGACTTTTTCTTTTCTTAGTTTTCTCGCCTCCATGACTTCTATTTAGCAAGTTGTTTAGCTCGCAATTCCGTATTTAAACGCGCAATAAGTTTGCGAAGCTCTTTAATTTTCATTGGGTTTTCAACTGGAGAGATTGCGTGTGCAAAAGTTAGCTTTTGATAAGCCTCCTTCTCGCCAGCAAGTTTTTGCTCTAGTTCTTCTAAACTCAACGCTCTTATTTCTGAATTCTTCATTTGTTTATTATTCAACGTAATCTCTACGTACCACAAATTTCGTTTTGATGGGAAGTTTTTGTTGTGCTAGGCGAAGCGCTTCTTTGGCCAGCTCCATCTTAACACCACCCGCTTCAAATAAAATAGTACCTGGCTTTACCACTGCCACCCAGTATTCGGGAGCCCCTTTACCTTTACCCATCCTAACTTCGGCTGGTTTTTTGGTAACTGGCTTATCAGGAAAGATTCGGATCCAAACCTGGCCCTCTCTTTTCATTGCACGTGTCATCGCTATCCTGGCCGCTTCGATCTGACGAGATGTAATCCAACCTGCTTCAAGGGATTTTATACCAAATGCACCAAAGGAGATGGTATGACCTCTTTGAGCAATACCTTTAATACGTCCCTTTTGCTTCTTTCTAAACTTTACTCTTTTTGGTTGTAACATTATTCAAATGCTTTATTACCCCTAATTAATTTGACCTTCTTCTTTTGGCTCCGGCTGCATCAGGGCGCTTTCTTCCGCCACGTCCTCCAGGTGCGTTTCCACCCTGCCCGATATTCGGAGAAAGGTCGCGCTTACCATACACTTCGCCCTTGAAAATCCAAACCTTAATACCTATTTTTCCATACACTGTATTTGCTTCGCTTACAGCGTAATCAATGTCTGCCCTAAGTGTATGTAGAGGAATTCTTCCATCCTTATATTGTTCTGTACGTGCCATTTCAGCTCCGCCCAGGCGACCTCCAACTTTGATTTTGATGCCTTCGGCTCCAACTCGCATAGCCGAAGCGATTGCCTGTTTCATGGCTCGCCTGTAAGATATTCTGGCCTGAAGCTGCTGTGCAACAGACTCACCGACCAACTTGGCATCTAATTCAGGACGTTTTATCTCAAAAATATTGATTTGAACATCTTTGCCAGTAAGCTTCTTCAACTCCTCTTTGATCTTATCAACTTCTGCACCACCCTTTCCGATTACCACTCCAGGGCGAGCTGTATGAACCGTTAAAGTGATTCGCTTTAAAGTCCTTTCAATAACTACTTTTGAAATTCCTCCTTTAGGTATTCTTGCTCGAACATACTTCCTGATCTTATGGTCCTCTACCAATTTATCAGAAAAATTATTACCACCATACCAGGCAGAATCCCATCCTCTTACAATACCAAGTCTGAATGCTATTGGGTTTACTTTCTGTCCCATTATTTGTCGTCTTTATTTTCTTCTGTTTCCACCGCTTCTTCTTGAATAGGTGCGTTACTATCCAAAATCAGTGTAACATGGTTTGATCTTTTTCTTATCCGGTGAGCACGTCCCTGTGGAGCAGGTCTCAATCTCTTAAGTATTCGTCCACCATCAACTCGAATTTCTTTGATAAAGAGATCAGCATCCTCCAGATCAACATCCTCATTCTTTTGCTGCCAATTTGAAATGGCAGAAAGCAAAAGCTTCTCAAGACGAGCGGCCCCTTCTTTGGGTTCAAACTTCAAAATATTTAAAGCTCTATTGACCCTTTCGCCTCTTATTAAATCGGCAACCATCCTCATCTTTCTAGGTGAGGTAGGCACATTATTAAGTTTAGCTACTGCTTCCATGATTATCGTCTGCCTTTATCTTTTTTACCCACGTGACCACGGAAATTTCGGGTTGGAGAAAACTCTCCAAGTTTATGGCCTACCATGTTCTCAGTCACATAGACAGGTATAAATTTGTTTCCGTTGTGTACGGCGAATGTATGTCCAACAAAATCAGGTGAGATCATTGATCTTCTCGACCAAGTTTTGATTACGGATTTTTTCCCTGACTCATTCATGGCATCAACCTTTTTTTCAAGCCTGAAATCAATGTAAGGTCCCTTTTTTAGTGATCTAGCCATTATTTCTTACCTCTGCTTATGATTAGATTATTAGAATATTTTTTAGGCGCCCTAGTCTTCTTACCCTTGGCCAATAGACCCGTACGAGACCTTGGATGACCTCCTGAAGACTTGCCTTCTCCACCTCCCATGGGGTGATCAACCGGGTTCATAGCTACACCTCTGGTTCGCGGTCGTCTTCCTAACCATCTCTTTCTACCCGCCTTTCCGAGGCTCACATTCATATGATCAGAGTTAGAAACCGAACCGATAGTAGCTAAACAAGTTACCAATACTCTTCTGGTTTCTCCGGAAGGTAATTTCACTGTAGCGTACTTACCTTCGCGTGCGGTGAGTTGTACATATGAACCTGCGCTTCTTGCAATTGCTCCACCCTTTCCTGGCTTTAATTCCACATTATGGATGATAGTACCTAAAGGTATTTTACTAATAGGAAGTGTATTACCTACTTCGGGAGCTATATTCTCTCCTGAAATTACTTTTTGACCCACAGAAAGCCCTTCGGGAGCGATGATGTACGCCTTGGCACCATCAGCATAAAATAACAAAGCAATACGAGCTGATCTAGTAGGGTCGTATTCAATGGTTTTTACCGTCGCAGGTATGTCGAATTTATTCCTTTTAAAATCGAT
>JBCCXH010000595.1:0-3105 GCA_039192005.1 Bacteroidota bacterium | reverse complement strand
CACAGCTGTTAATAAAAAAATCCTCTTCATAATTCTATATTCTGTGATATCCTTCAGTATAATAGCTGTGTCATTGATGACTGTATTTGCAGGCCACACTCAAAGCGATTATAGCTTTGATTATCAAGAAAAAGAGCTATCAGAAGTATCTGATGCATTTGTGAAAAAACATTTTCTCGGTGAGAACGTAGCGCAACAAATGCAACTTCTAAGAGAGAGCTATACGTACAAGGTAGAAGATGAGATCTCAAAAGTTGTAAACACGGTGATTGAAAAACCATCCATTTATAACTCGGTCAATAAGATGAACAAGTACCTTAAAAAGAAGGTAAAGTCAAAAGAGATCACCTTGGAGGAAGCAGAGAAAACCTTGTCAAAGGTATTGATGATCACCTTGAACATCAGACATCAAGACACTGCAGACCTTGAGGAAGAGTTATGGGAACTAAAAGACCCTACGCAACTTAACGATCTGTATACAAACAGGATTGCTCTTAGTTCGTACTAAAAAACAGCCACTTATTTTAGTGCATAACAATACCAAGTATCAACCCACTGATTACGATCAGTGGTGTTGGTATTTTTGTAAATAAAAGCGTAGCGACCGTTGCCACTACCAATAAATAGTTCAAAAGCGTTTGTTCCATTGGCCCTAAGATCAAAAACGTTGCGGCGATCACCATCCCTGAGCTTACTGCATTTACTCCTTCTAGTGAAGCTTTCACGATCCTGTATTTTTTTAGCTGTTCCCAAAACCGTATGACAAAAAATATCATAAAGGTTCCTGGCAGGAAGATGCCTATGGCAGCCATCAACGCACCCAATACCTGCCCTCCTACTCCAAAGTCACTCATACTGAGGCTTCCTACATAGGCAGTAAAGGAAAAAACCGGTCCGGGAATGGCCTGCACAAATCCATACCCGGAAATAAACTGCTCGGAAGTCAAGTACGCTTTAAATTCTACAAACTCCGTGTAGAGTAATGGAACCAGTACCTGGCCTCCGCCAAAAACCAGGCTTCCATTTCTGTAAAAATTTTCAAAAATCTTAATGGGCAGCGATTGGGTAATCCCCCCCAGGCCTGCTGCCACGAGCAAAACAGTGATCCAAAGTATAAGGTTGGACCATTGGATATTAATTTTTTCTTTTTCTTCTACTGCGTGCTTTTTATAATTGATGGTTGTGATCAATCCTCCTACCAATATGAGTGAAGGAAATGCAAAGGGAGATTTCAATACAAAGGAGGCAATGGCTGAAAAGATCATAAGAACCACACCCAGCCGAGAGGTTACCACCTTGGTGGTAATGCGATAGGCAGATACACCAACAATGCCTACAACCATGGGGAGTATGAACCTCATAAAACCGAGATCAATGTTCGTATTCACAAGAATACCCGCCAGAGTCATAATGGTCACTGCCGGGAGCATCCAGCAGAGTAGTGTAAGGTAGGCAAGGTTAGGGCCGCCAATTTTGAATCCGAGTGCGGTAATGGTTTGCGTAGAGGTTGGCCCTGGAAGTACCTGACAAAGGGCAAAAAGCTCAATGAGATCCTCTTCACTAAGATAAGCCCGCTTCTTCACCATTTGATCCAAAAACATAGCAAAATGTCCCTGGGGACCTCCAAAAGCCGTAACGGATAAGATAATGACGTCCCTGAGAAAGATGATATTTCTTACTCTGCGGATCGTCATCAGGCCAGTCCAATTTCTCTGAGTCGTTCTTGAAGAAATGCTCCCGCCGTCGTGTCTTCAAAGCCTTTTGGGTGTTCGTCATCCACACAATCAGGCAAGCAAGTCAGGTCCATTTCTGAAATGGGATGCATGAAGAAAGGGATGGAATACCGGGAAGTATGCATCAACTCTTTTGGAGGATTCACTACACGATGTATGGTTGATTTAAGCTTTCCATTCGTCAATCTCTCTAACATATCCCCGACATTGACTACGATTTGATCAGGCAAAGCTGTAATCGGAATCCATTTTTTATCCACTCTAAGTACTTCCAGCCCGTCGGCACTTGCTCCCATCAGAAGAGTGATGAGGTTGATATCCCCGTGTTCTGCGGCTCGTACTGCATCGTCGGGTATTTCGTCGGGCGCTTCAATTGGAAAATAATGAATAGGCCTCAGAATACTGTTTCCCTGCATGACTTTGGTGTCAAAGTAATCTTCTGGCAGGTCCAGGTAAATGGCGATGGCTTTCAGCATCTGAATGCCCGCATTTTGCAACGTTTCAAACGCGAGCGACGTGGTTTTCTCGAATGAATCTACCTCTTCGGGCCAGATGTTTTCAGGGTGATCTTCCCTTTTGTTTGCATCAGACTGTCCTACATGATAAAACTCTTTCAGATCTCCCGTGTTCCTCCCTTTTGCCTTTTCTTTCCCTTTGCTGACATACCCTCTCTGACCAAAAAGTTCTGGTTTTTCATATTTCTTTTTTACCGCATCCGGCAAGGCGAAGAACGACTCGATTACCTTATACAGTTCTTGGATCGACTGATCGGAAAGCCCATGATTTTTAATTGCAACAAAGCCTATGTTGGTGTAAGCTTGTCCCAACTCTTCAACAAATTTCTTTTTCTGATTTTCAGTGCCTGACACGAAATCAGCCAGGTCTAGTGAAGGAACTTCATCAAATAATATATCCGCCATTGGAAAAGATTTAATCTCTTAGTTTATAATTATTTCGTCTTTCTAATCAACTGAGTACACTTCTTAATACTTCCAAAGATTTTGGTATCGCAAGATTAGCGTGATGACGATAATAACCAATTAAACTATCCAAAATGTGATTTCTAATCTTACGATTTAACAAAATTTCAACTCCATAAGGCTCATTAATCAACAGTTCCCAAACATGAGCCCCTTCATGATGTGGAACAAGTTGGTCCAATGAAGTGAAGAGAATCTCAAACTCATCCAGTCCAAAACCCAAAAAAGAGGCAATCTTCATTAGAAATTGCAAATGAAAATTTTCTATGCATTGCTCCAGGTAATTAAAGACCTGAACAGACTCAGAGATAAACTGGTACAAAGGCGGATTGGCCGGTTCGGCTTGAAGAAGTTTTGAAAGAACTTCGGTAAGGAAAAGGGTGATGGAGCTT
>JBCCXH010000594.1:0-3106 GCA_039192005.1 Bacteroidota bacterium | reverse complement strand
TTGCTTTAAAAATTTATCAAAAGGATTCATCATTCTTCAAAATTTTCAAAACAAACCTGCCATAAATATGAATTGCTGAGGTTGAGATTTTTAATCGAGCTCAGGTTAAAACGATACTGGAAAAGGACGAAGCACAAACCTACTGGGCACTCATGCTATCTTCATTAGGAGTCATCATTATCCAACTAAGCTTTAAAAGAATCTCAGCATCTGCCTTTCTTGGGATTTCCAACGAGGTTAATGATGAACTCATCACGACAGGAATTTATAATTATGTGAGGCATCCCATCTATTCAGGAGCCATTCTTATTTATTTAGGAGCTTTTCTATTTACCCCTACTGACACTCTACTCGCTTCGCTTTTTTGGTTGATTGCCTATCTGCCCGTCGGTCTGTACCTGGAGGAGAAAAAGCTTGTATCTCAGTATCAACAACACTACCTGCACTACAAGAAAAGCGTGAAAGCGATCATTCCTTATGTGATCTAATCTCGCTTTACGTCGAGATCATCCCGATCTTTCAACTTTTTATCTTTCACATTTTCGTTCAAGAATTCATTCAGCTTTTCAACGGGAAGATTAGATTTAATTTCCCCAAACGAATCTATGCTCAGTTCGAAACCGTCCAATTCCTTGTGAACTTTTGCTTTTTCTTTTTTACTCATACTTATTTAACGACTCAATGGATTTTTTGATTCGCTCTACCGTTGCCATAGGGCCAATAATTTCAATCATCGACATGAGGTCCGGACCAGAACCCTGTCCGGTAAGGGCTAAGCGGAGCGATGGCATAAACTGGCCGGGTTTGTATCCATGTGCTTCTAAGGTATCCCAAAAAAGCTGCTTTATTTCGTCCGTTCCCGGAGATGTCTTTTTTGCCAGTTGCGCTGTAAAGAGTTCCAGAGCTTTTGGAGAGTCGGCATTCCATTTCTTGGTCCTCGTCTTTTGATCGTATGTAGTAGGCTGTTGAAACAGCACCAAACTATTCTGGACAAATTCCTGAGGGAAGGTTACTCGCTCTTTTAACAAAAGAATGATTTTCTCTCCTTTAGCCTGATCACATTCAATCCCGTGAATTTCTTTTAAGTCGGTAACAAGTCGAGTGCTAAAATCAGTTATCGGACTTGACTTTATGTATTGTTGGTTATACCACTTGACCTTGTCAAAATCAAATTTTGTCCCCGCTTTATTGATTCGCTCGACAGAAAATTCCTGTACCAATTCAGTCAGGGAAAAGAGTTCCTGCTCTGTACCCGGGTTCCAACCAAGAAATACCAGGAAGTTGACCAGTGCATTTGGTAAAAAGCCCATCTCTCTAAAGCCTGTTGCCACTTCATTTGACTCGGGGTCTTTCCAGTCCAGCGGAAAGATCGGAAAACCGGCTTTATCTGCTGCGCGCTTACTTAGTTTCCCATTTCCATCAGGCTTTAGGATCAACGGCAAGTGCGCAAACTCTGGCATGCTGTCTTCCCATCCTAAAAACTCGTACAGCAAAACATGAAGTGGAGCGGAGGGCAGCCATTCCTCTCCTCTGATGACGTGTGTGATCTCCATCAGGTGATCGTCAACAACATTCGCTAAATGGTAGGTAGGCATTCCATCGGACTTCATCAGCACTTTGTCGTCAATGTCCTCGGAGTTGACTTTGACCCATCCCCTTACCCTATCGTTCAGGCGAATTTCTTCCTCTCTGGGTACCTTTAACCGGATCACGTAAGGTTGCCCTTGTTCCAGCCTTTCCTTTACCTCTTCCTCAGAAAGTGTTAACGAGTTTACCATGGTCGTTCTGGTAACCGTGTTATATTGAGGTTTAACTACTCTGGCAGCAATTAAACGTTCACGCATTGCTTCGATTTCTTCAGGAGTATCAAAAGCATAGTAGGCCTTCCCCTCTTCAATTAGTTGATCTGCAAATTGTCGGTAAAGCTCTTTTCTATCGGACTGTCGGTACGGTCCATAATCTCCTCCTTCATCCGGACCTTCATCCGGTGGTATGCCGCACCACTTAAGTGATTCTTTAATATACGTTTCGGCCCCTTCAACAAACCGGGTCTGATCTGTATCCTCTATTCTCAGGATAAATTGTCCCTGATGTTTCTTAGCAAATAAATAATTGAACAGTGCGGTTCTCACACCACCAATATGCAAACCACCTGTAGGGCTTGGAGCAAATCTTACGCGTACTTTTTTCATTCAAAGAGATGATAAGGAGCGCAAAAATAAAAAGGTGAATGGAGATAGCGGTCAGATTCTGCTATTCAAAACCAGCAATACATGAAATCTCTACATTGACACCCTTGGGAAGCCCACTTACTTCTACGGTCTCCCTCGCCGGTGGATTTTCCTGAAAATATTTCCCGTACACTTCGTTGACTTTTGAGAAATTACCCATGTCACTTACGAAAATAGAGCATTTGATTACATCTAGGTAGGTCAACCCTGCCTCTTCTAAAATAACGCCCAGATTTTTCATCACCTGTTCCGTTTCCTCTTCAATGGAGCCTTCTACCATCTTGTTATTGGGTTGATCGATTGGGATCTGACCGGAAACGAAAAGCATGTTTCCAAATTTTACCGCCTGCGAATACGGGCCGATCGGTTCGGGTGCCTGACTTGCATGAATAATTTTCTTCATGGGAGAAAGTTATTCAACCGTAACCGATTTTGCCAAATTTCTGGGCTGATCTACGTTTGCTCCACGCAATACTGCAATATGGTAGCTTAATAATTGAAGTGGTATCACTGCAATCAATGGCATCAGTGCTTCATCAGTAGCAGGTACTTCAATGGTAAAATCGGCAATGTTTTGAATGAGGGTATCGCCCTCATTGACGATTCCAATTACCACCCCTTTCCTTGCTTTTACTTCCTGAATGTTGGAAACGATCTTTTCGTATGAACCGTCTTTCGTCGCTATCACTACGACCGGCATGTTTTCATCAATTAGGGCAATGGGGCCGTGTTTCATTTCCGCAGCAGGATAGCCTTCTGCATGGATGTATGAGATTTCTTTTAGTTTCAATGCTCCTTCAAGTGCCACAGGAAAATTATATCCCCTTCCAAGATACAGAAAGTTCCTTGCGTCCTTGAACATGTCTGCTATGGTT
>JBCCXH010000593.1:0-3107 GCA_039192005.1 Bacteroidota bacterium | reverse complement strand
TAGGAATATCATCAAATCCTGCTTGAAAGGCGCATTCTTTGATGGACAAACTCGTATCAGATAACATTCTTTTGATGTACAAAAGGTGATATTCATTGATGTAACTCTTGGCCTGCTTACTGACAATGGATTTAGTTATGGTATTCAGTGTTTTAGCGCTTACACCTAATGACTTTGCGTAATCGTCGACCTTGGTGGTTTGAGTGATGTTTTCCTGCATTAAATCCTGTAAGGCAAAAAACTTATCCAGGTGTTTTATATTAAGCGAAACATCATTATTACGTGCGTTTTTTCGGATCAGAATGGAGAGTATGGTATAGACTTCGCTGGCTATAATACTGCTGGAAAAATCATCGAACGTATCGAGGTACTCTCTTTTTATCTGATCGATTTTATTCGATATGTTTAGCATCTCTTCCTCACCTAGTTGCACAACAGAGTTAAAGATGGAATGATTAAACACCTGAATGATCCTGAAGGTCTCTTTAGTGTTGAGGATGTTGGTCAAAAAGTCGTCGTGAAAAGATAATATGTGCCCATCCAGCACGGAGTCTTGTTCAAACTTATGCACTTGTCCTTTCCCAATTAACAAAACGGTTCCGCTTTTACATGGATATTCTTCAAAATCAACGTAATGTACTCCTTCTCCATTTTCAATTAGTATCAAAGCATAAAATTTCAGGACGTGATAGCGGTACGATGAATGTGCGTCCCATTGCATTTTAGGAAGGTCCTTAATCTTTAAAAAACGAAACCTACGTTCATTCGTTAAGTCTAATTCATCTGTTATTTTTTCCCGCCTATGCTTCAAACTTGATCAAGTTTAATTGAACCAATGAATTTCAATAATAAGCTAAAATAGGTACCACAGCAATATTTCTACTTAGCTGTTTTAAGTTTCCATTAAGAGATACGGCGCTGTTCATTCAAATAAGCAAAACGGTCAACCCCCCTCTACACATATAAACTACACCTATACTTTTCTTTCATTTTCGTTCCCACAATCACTAGTTGTAGAAGCGAATGGGTCAGCTAACCTCAATTGGTTATTGGATTTTTTTAACTTGCCAACGAGACATAGGAAACCTTCCAAGTGTTCACTCCTACTTTCGAAAAAGCTAATGCAATGAAATTAACCTTTTGTATCTCCATCTTCACTTTAGCCTTTGTTTCGCTGTATGGTCAGCCTACGTTTGATCCAAAAGACAACCCCACTCCATCCGGAAAAAAATGGGAAAAAGTGGACGCCTTATCGGATGAGTTTGAAGGTAATACGATCGATCAGAAGAAGTGGCAACTACAACCTACAGAAAACGGATGGAACTGGATAGGGCGGGCGCCTGGATTGTTTAAGGCAGAAAATGTCAAGGTGGAAGATGGCCAAATGAAAGTAACGGTAGGTATTTTGGATGAGACACAAATCATCAGAAAAGATACGTTTATGTATCAGGGAGCCATTGTAAGGTCCTTCCAATCAGGTGGTCCCGGATACTATTATGAATGCAGGATGAAAGCCAACGCCACCGAAATGTCCTCTACGTTTTGGCTCATGTCGCGACATGACTGCCACAAGAAACAAGAGTTGGATATTCAGGAATGCGTAGGGGTTACTTCAGAACTTACCTCCGACTGGGCGAGTGAATGGGACCAAATCTTTCATTCCAATGTGATCCACCGGCCCACGGAATGTGTAGAAAAGACGCAACTGCAAAAGTCCATAAAGCCTGATGCAAAAAATCACGAGCGGTTTTACGTATACGGATGCTGGTGGAAGTCCCCGGAAGAAATCCTATTCTTTCTGGATGGAAAATATACCTACACCATCCACCCGAAGATGCCGTGGGACCAACCAGCCTGGATACAAATAGCCATAGAGACTTACGACTGGAATCCTGTACCTGAAGACGGTGGCATGGTAAAAAAAGGAAATTTGGAAGAGCGGACAACTGCCTACGATTGGATCAGGGTATGGGAACTGCGGTAATGACGCTCGTTTGGACAAATGCCATTAGCCATAACCGTCTGATCCATCATTTCTTTGAATGGACGACATACCTTGACCAGAACTTGTCGATGCTGTCCGCTTTTTCACCCAGATCAAAAATCCACCAAACTTCCACGCAATCCGAAAAATCGACTCCTCCTCCTGCAATGGCTTCATTTACCCAGGTAGGTGTGAAATGGGTGCAAATATCATCTGCCAGTGTCCAGTAATCTCTGGTTTTTCGATTAGGGTTGTCCGATGATTTAGCCGCCGATAGCCAGGAGCTGTCCTCCGTCTTGTAAGCCGGCGTGGCGTTAGTTTTGTTTCCATCTTCCAATCTCACATACTCGGTATTGTTTTTCACCCAGCTAAGTTCAGCAGCCGTCGACTTCTTTTCATTCCATTTACTATGCTGGACGACGACTATGTTTTCTTTAAACGTTGATGCACTGATACCTGAAGCAATGACTGCCTGTAATACGTCATAAGTAAAATTAGACTGACCAGCTTCCATGACGAAGACCTTACCACCGCCATTCAATACCGCTTTGACTTTGTCCCTGGCCCGTACAACCGATGCTTCCCAATTGGCATCCGCATTCGTCCAATAGGTATGCTCCTTACCAAACAATTGGTTGTAAAAATCGGGTACCGCAGTGGATATGAATTTCCCGGTTTGTTCGCCATATGCTCCAGCAACGGCATAGTAGTGGATACCGGCCAGATCCTGGTGCTGTAACATACTGGCCAGACCAGCCGCCGCCATCACATCGTCTTCGTCCGGTTTCAGATCAAAACATGCCAGCAACAGGTCTTTCTCCTTGTCAAAATAGGACCTCGAAAAGGTTTGATTGGCTGCAAAAAAGGCTAGCACAAACAGTAAGCTAATTTTTAAATTCATTGCTTTTATCTTTTAACTGAAACAATGTAGTTAAACATTTCAATACGCATTCGTCACAAACAAACATCATCAGTGTATCTAACACCTGCTTATTTCGCTGTTACCTTTTAAACTCTCCCTTGCTAATATCGTGGATAAGAGCTTTTGTAAAAGCACGTCTATCACGTACATATTTCGATTTGGGCCATTGAATTCTTGCAGGTTAGTTTAGCTTAACTCGAT
>JBCCXH010000592.1:0-3112 GCA_039192005.1 Bacteroidota bacterium | reverse complement strand
TTCCCTTTTTGCCAGCCTTTAGGTAGGTATAAGTCCAATCCAGTGGTAGGTTCTATCTCGACTAAATGATTGGTTTTCCTGGTCGGAACTTCTGAAAAGAAAACAAGTGGGTAAGGTAAAAGTGAAAACGTAGAGGTTCATTTGACTAAAAAACTGTTTCTAACAGAATCATACCAGGTAGCTCAGCCTCTTCTGTTGTGGAGGACGGTTCTGAATGATGAAAAATAGCACCGCCGGTATTGAAAGAAAGTCCACTTTATTCAAATATGAAATACTGTTGCATAGTTGAAGGGGTATTTGTAATATTAATGGCTTTTTCTCCATTCGATAATTAGAAGTGAATTCTTTTTAACGAGATGAATAAAGGCCATTGCATATGTATAGTGGGCTAAACCCTCAACTACGACGTGCACATGATGAATGAACGATTAACCCCTAAAAAACCCAAAAAATGAACAACCTTGTATCAAACAAAAAGATTGCTTTTTTATTCTTTTATTGCCTGGTTACTTTTTACTCTTTTGGTCAACCCAAGATAGAATATGGTGATCATTTCATTGTTTTTGAGGCAGAAGCTGCCCCTTATCCGTCCGAATATTGGAAATTACGCGTTCCTGAAGATCCTGAGTATGAAAACTATGTGAATAGTCCGTTCGCAAGTGGCATTTCTCCGGTCAACGACACCTACTTACAATACATAGGGCCATGGCAGGGAGATGGAGAGAATTCGGTAATAACCTATTCGTTTACTTGTAAGCGAACAGATGACTACCAATTAGCCATGAGGCTCCATCAACCATTGGAACCTGGAGAGAAAGGAGATGCGAAAAATGATTTTTTTGTAAGAATGGAAGGTAACTTTGAAAGTACTTCCAAATTCTCAACCAACGACCTGCGAGCGAAACATAAATTCTGGGGAAGAGGTATCAACCAATGGGGTACCGCACAGTACCTGGAACATAAAGGTTCAGACTTTCCTATCTACCGTCTGGTCGAGGGAGAAACGTATACATTGAAATTGTACGGGAGATCCAGGAAAGCCTGTGTGGATTTTATCATTCTCTTTAGTACGTCATTAAATCTCAGTGTGAATAATCAGGATTTTGCGAAACAAAATCCGGAGTTGTATCGCCCGGGTGGCCCGGGCACCCTCTCTGAAAAAGTTGCCAAAATACTGTTTCCGAAAACGGCTACTTATCTAAGCAAGGTCGGAGAAACAAAGCAAATGGACTACAACGTATTTCCGAGTACCGCAGTGGATCAATCGGTGACATGGTCCTCAAGCAATGAGCGCGTAGCGATCGTAAGTCAAAGTGGTTTTATAACCGGTATTTCGGAAGGTAGCGCAACGATTACTGCTACAACCAATGATGGTAAGCTTACCGCTGTGAATAAAATGGAAGTTGGGAGGTACATAGAGACGTTTGACAATTTCAAAAAATATGCCTTAAATGGCAATAAATACAAAGGGGACAATGGGTTTGAGTGGAGCATCAATGGAAACCATACCACTCGTATGAATAACACGACATCCGTACAGTTCAACAGACAGGTGACAGGGATAAGGGGAGTAAACATACCCAATGGTATCGGGAGTTTTAGTGTGCAGATCAGGCACTTATTTCTTCTTCAAAACCCACGTAAGACGGTATTGTTGATCAATGGGATTCCGGTTGATTCCATCGAAAACACGACGAATTTGGTTTACGACTTTGTGGTCAAAGACATTAACGTAGAAGGTGCCTTTACCCTGGCACTTAAAAATGGAACGGAGGCTGCGTCCAAGGCACATACGGTCATGTATGATAACCTTACCTGGAGTCCGTATACAACCAGACCTTCCGTGGAAAGGAGAAGGGAAGAAACGCAAATTATCTTATCTCTGGTTGATGAAGCGAACCAACTAATTAGTTATCCTAACCCGGTATCTGATCGGATTTTCATCAGAGGGTTAAGTGAAGGAGTCTACAGCGTAAAAGTATATGCACTCTCCGGAGCGGAGCTACTGACAACTGACGTGGTTAGGAACATGAACGATGGGGACGAAGCCTCAATTGAACTATCAGACCTCTCAAAAGGAACCTACTTGCTTGACATAACAGGAGGTGATACCCATTTTAAAACACAAGTGGTGATTAGGTAACGTGAATAGTTGATAAAGAAAAAATGCAAGCAACAACATCCGGTATGTTGAAAACATATCGGATGTTTTAATAAAAGTAAGCTGACTACTGTATAAGCGTGGCAAAGCATTTATACGGTACTTGCTTGTTTGTGTCTGCGGGTCTTCAGTTGGATCAGAATAAGCCAAAGTGATCCAATCATGATGGAAACGTCAGCCATGTTGAAAATCCCGGTTTGAAACAGTTGGAAATTCAGATGTAGAAAATCAGTTACCGAACCAAAAAATATTCGATCGTATAAATTGCCCATTCCACCACCGATGATGAATGCAATAGGTAACGCATACTTCAAATCGATTTTTCTATTCCTAAGAATGAAAACGAGCAACCCAATTAAAACTAAAGTAGGAAGGATCATCAGTAAAAGGATTTTAAAAGTAGCTGGCAGACTACTTCCAAGACTCAAAAAGGCTCCGGAATTTTCAACTTTTGTCAACGTCAAAAAAGATGAGACAACGGAAATATTCTCACCATCATTGATGTGATTCGTTGCAATGTGCTTCGTGACCTGATCACAACCAATATTGCATAACAGAACGGCCAGGATTACAAGCCTCTTTATTCTCCCTTTTAATTTTCTCATTTTAATTAGTGTATAGGCGGAATTGTTTCGATATCGGTTGTAAACGTTTTTATGGAATCGGAAGTTTACTTAATGCCGTTGACTTAAGCTTTACAACCACCTCCGTGGCTCGTTCTCAATGCTATTAACTTAAGCTCTTCTTGTTTCCCTCTCTTGGAGAGGGGTAGGGCCACCCAGGATGGGAGAGGAGGAAAGAAACCTACTTCGGTTAATAGCATTGGGGTTTCACCAGACCATTTAACAGCCATCTTGTCTCCTGTAACTACGGGATCGCGGAGACGGTTGCTCCTGGCGTGTCTCTTAAGTCAACGGCATTGGAAGTTTACTAAGTCCTGTTTTTTCGTTT
>JBCCXH010000591.1:0-3113 GCA_039192005.1 Bacteroidota bacterium | reverse complement strand
TAAAATGTGTGCTTGTATTTCTCTTTGGTCTTAAAAAATAAATCGACATTAAATATGACACTGACTTTGATTTTAACGCTTACACTCTGGTTTACTTCCGGTGAAAACTCAAATGAAACTGATGATAGTGGTGAGCCTACCGCACTCCCTACCACGGTTGCAAACGAGTTTGAATAATTTATTGAAATTCTACCTTCGGCTTAGCGCAAAATAAAGCCCTTAGAGGTTTTCCAAGAGCTTTATTTTAGATTGTGATAGTTTGCCTATCTTCCACTTTTCTCCTTAAACTCATCAAACTTTGAACCTTCCGCTTTCCTTGGGAAAACGTTATCTTCTTCATTTGTATCAGCAGTTTCTTTATTGGGGTCGAAAACAATATTGGTGACCTCCTTGTCGAAAGCAAAAACTTTTGTGGCTGATTGTTCATTGTATCTCCATATTTCCGCAGGTATACGCTCAACTTCTTTACTGCCATCGGCAAATGTGAATTCTACAATCAATGGTGTCACCAGGCCACCTTTATTTTCGAATTTTACTTGGTAGAAATTCTTGTCGGCAAACTTGGCCATTATAGCTTTATCATCTACGCGGTTTTGGAATTCCCCGTAGTACCGAGGATCGGTTTCCACCAACGAGAATGGCTCGGGAGTATCTCCGAAATCCATCATTTCACCTTCAGTGTTAGTAGCATTTAGGTCTCCTTTTTTAACTTTTTTCCCTTTGTTCTCAATATTAGCTTCTTCCGAACGCATTCTAAACCATTTTACGTCACTTACAGATACATCTACATTATCCACCGTATAGAACCAGCCCTTCCAGAACCAATCCAGGTCGACGGCAGAAGCGTCTTCCATAGTACGGAAAAAATCGGCTGGCTTAGGATGTTTAAAGGCCCATCTTTCCGCATATTCTTTAAACGCTTTATCAAAAAGTTCAGGACCCATTACTGTTTCTCTGAGTATGTTGAGCGCGGTAGCAGGTTTCGCATACGCATTCCATCCCAGGTTAGTTACTTGCTCAGAATTGGTCATGATGGGTCGGATACGATTTTTATCCATTTTCATGTAGGGAACAATGCCCGAAGCGGGCCCTCTTCGGGAAGGGAAGTTCTCATAAGCCTCCTGTTCGGTACGATATTGAAGGAAAGTATCCAGTCCTTCATCCATCCAGGTCCACTGACGCTCGTCTGAGTTGATAATCATAGGGAAGAAGTTGTGACCCACCTCGTGGACAATAACCCCAATCATTCTGTACTTGGTACGATCTGAGTAGGTGCCATCCTTCCTTGGACGACCAAAATTGAAACAGATCATAGGGTACTCCATCCCTATACTTGCCGCGTGTACCGATGTGGCTTGCGGATAAGGATAATCAATGGTATATTTTGAGTATACCTCTAACGTATTTTTAACCGCTAGCGTAGACTCCTTTTCCCAAAGAGGATTACCCTCCTTAGGATAATATGACATAGCCAATGGTGTTTTATCACCGACTTTAACCGCCTGAGCGTCCCAAATAAATTTACGAGATGTGGCAAAAGCAACGTCGCGCACATTTTCAGCATAAAATTCCCAGGTCTTTGTTTTTTTAGATTTGCTCTTTTCCCTTTCTTCAGCTTCAGCCTGAGTTGCAATAATCACTGGTTTGTCAAACGATTTTTTGGCTTGTTCGAAACGATCAATTTGCCCTTTTGTCAGTACATCCTTTGCATTTTGAAGCATACCCGATGCTGCTACAATATGATCGTCAGGTACCGTAATCTTCATTTTATAATCACCAAAGGTGAGGGCAAACTCTCCTCTTCCCATAAATTGCTTATTCTGCCAACCTTCGTAGTCATCATAAACAGCCATTCTAGGAAAGAACTGCGCTATAGTATATAGGTAGTTACCGTCTTCAGGGAAATACTCCATACCACCTCGTCCGCCGAGCAACATTCTGTCATTAATGTTGTAAAACCACTCGATGTTGAATTGAACATTTCCACCTGACTTCAATGGCGTGGTTAAGTCGATCCTCATCATGGTTTTGTTGATCGTATACGACAAAGGCTTTCCGGAGGCATCTGTCACGGATTGAATCTTAAAACCTCCATCGTAGTCAATAAAACCCAATCCGGAAGCGGCACTTTTTGCAGGAAGAGAATCCCTTAACGAGGTGTTTCTTGTCTTTAAGCTATTCGTCTCCTTTTCTCTAACATTTTGGTCTAGTTGTACCCATAAATATTTGAGCACGTCGGGAGAGTTATTAAAATAGGTGATATTCTCTTTACCGGTTAGGCGCTGAGTCTCATCATCTATTTCGATTTCCATGTCGTAATCCGCTTTTTGCTGCCAATACGCTGTGCCCGGTGCACCACTTCCTGTTCGATACTCGTTAGGGGTTGGCAAGTTAGTTCCTAATTGTTCAAACTTTCCTTTCCACTGATTATCCTGAGCTATTGCGAAATGCATCAGGAAGAAAGCTGTTAATCCTAGTAAAATCTTTTTCATAGTCAATTATTATGTTACCAATACTTGTTTTCAAAGAGCAGCATTAGGGCAATACCTCCCACTGCTGACGAAATTATCATTTTCCAATCTCTTCTTTTCACACCAAAAATGTCCACTAAAATCAGTGAGGCTACCAAAAAAATAGCTACGATGATTATCTGGCCTATTTCCAGGCCAATATTAAAAGCTAACAACTGGGTAAAAATGCTTTTATCCTTACCTAAAATACTTCTTAAAAAATTTGAGAAGCCTAAACCATGAATCAACCCAAACACTACGGCTAGTAAATAATTGGTCTGTATTTTACGTGTTCTAAATCCGTTGTCTTTTTTAAAGAGGTTGGATATTGCGGTTAACAAAATAGTTAGAGGGATCAAAAATTCAATAAGCGATGAATTGAATTTGATTACGTTCAATGTGGCCAAAGCCAACGTTATTGAATGTCCTACCGTAAAAGCAGTGATTAAGATCAGTACTTTTTTCCAATCTGAGATTACGTAAATAGCGCACAATGCAATTACAAACAGTATATGGTCATAACCATTTGTATCAAGGATGTGCTCCATTCCTAGTTGGAAGTACAAACTAAATTCAGACATCTAACCCGTTTTGTTTCCGGGC
>JBCCXH010000590.1:0-3124 GCA_039192005.1 Bacteroidota bacterium | reverse complement strand
GATTTGCGTTTTCAAAAGGAGCAATACCGCAAGAGGCTACAGGAAACCATTGATGACCTCCTTCCGGTTGCCAGAGAGATCCCTGCTCCGGGCGTGATGTATAGCAAGGTGACGGTAAGGGAAGCGGTACAACGTCCGAACGGATACTTTCATACGCTTCCAAGCTACAGCACCTACGAGTTTGAAACCTTCAAGCCATACATGGCAGGAATGGTCATCAACAGCGATGAAAAAGAACTCAATCCGGGGGTCATCAACGGTCAGTCCTATTCGGAGATTCATAAAAGGGACCTGACATTGAAGGATTATACCTCAAGGGTCGGCAACCTGAAAAAAGTCACCCTTTACAATCATCCGGTTCGTTCCCCACACCAAAGCGAAATCGTGAGCGAGACCTATTATCATTACCTGCATGACGAAGCAGACACAACAGCGTTGGCTGATCAGGTGAATGAATACGAACCCCTTCTTGCAGCGTTTAAGCAACAGGGAGTCATTCAGGAAACGTACCTGGATGCACGCGTCATCGAACCCAAGGCACGCCGCAGTCCAATTTACGGCATTGTCAGCCGCCGACATACTTACCCCTCCATTAAAACCGGGGAGACCGTCGTCAATCACCGGACCGGAATTACTACTAACACCCGAAATCTGGCGTATGATTTTTATTCAGGAGCCGAATTAAAAACCCTCTCCGAAGACGGGCTGGGCAATCATTACGTGACCGAAAAGCTTGCGGCCTATCAACGCACGCCGTATTCGGAGATGGGACTGATGATCGATGGGGGTAAAAACATGCTGACCCAACAGGCAGGAAGCTACACGGTGAAAGTAAAAGGTGAAACGGACCTGACCCCCGTAGGGCTGGTTTCCGCAGAGGTGCAGACCTGGAGCAACAAGGTACCCGTGCTGATCACTGATGGTGCGCCTCGGGTTACTCAGGACGGGGTCTGGCGAAAAGAAGCCATGTTCAACTTTAATGGGACCGCACCCCTACTGGCAGATGGGACGTATCCGTATGCGGATTTTACGCAACACGCATTTGACTATACCAACGCTCAGGGCCATTCCAATCCCTATTGGGAACAGGCCAACCGGGTCAGTTTATACAATTACAACTCTCACGCATTGGAAGCGGTAGACATTAACGAGGATCAGGTCGCCAGTCGCATGGACCCCCGTCAGTTCAGGGTGTTGGCGACCGTTGCCAATGCTTCCTATGATGAGGTCTATTATTCAGGGGCAGAATATTACGAAGGAAACGACGGCACGGAAGGCGGCGTATCCCGACTGTCCGGCGCTCCCACGACGGGAAGGGCGCATTCGGGCAGCTACAGCCTGATTACCGCTCCCGGCAGAGAAGGCTTTGAAGTGGTCCTCGAACATCCCAAAGAAAGGAGGTACCGGGCCAGTGTATGGGCATACCTTCCCGGAGATGCAGAGACCCCTGAAGAAATGAGGCGGGTTGAACTGTATGCCGAAGCGGACGGTGTTCAGGTTGCGTCCGTCAGCCCGGAGTTTCAGGAAAACAAATCCAAAAACTGGTACTTAATGAATTTGGACATCGATCCGCCTCCCGGTACACAAACGCTTCGGGTAAGCGTGTACAACGATGCCATACGGGCCATCTACCTCGATGATTTTCGCGTCCATCCACAGGATGCGGTGATGACGAGCTATGTATACAATCAGCGCACCGGAGAAGTCACCTACATTCTGGATAAAGACAACCTGTACACGCAATTCGAATACGATGCGATGGGCCGTTTGACCCGCACGTACCGGGAGATTTTTTATACCGTAGACCGAGTCTTAAACGAAACCATCTATCACTACAGCAATGAAAACAAATAAGATATTTCAACTACTGGACAGACAACCCCAATACGAACGGCCCTCTTTGTTATTTCAAAAAGCGTGGATGCTGTTTTGCTTACTGATAGGCATTTCGTTCTTAAGTAAGGCACAAATTATTCTTAATGAACGTGTTTGTGACTTAAACATACCTAAGTCTGAATTTACTAATAATGTACACCGCGCACCAGATTCAGATGATTTTTGTAATACCGGAACAAAAATTTTCAATGAGATTCTGGAAGGAGAATCATTGGTTAGCTCTGTTCAGGCCATACGACTGGATGACGGCTCCAATGTCGCGCACAGGGTGAAGCTTGTAGTAAATTGGAATGCAAATTCAGTAGGTGTTTTAAAAGTGAAAATCTCCTTTATCAAGAGAAAGTATGCACCTACATTATTAAACCCCGGAAGGTGTATAGATGAAGGTGGAGATTTGTATACTTACGAGATCGAGAAAGGCTACATTTCCCCAGAGGGAACGCTAACTGGTCAAAGTGAAATTGTAAGTTCAGTCCCTCGTGCGCAAATCCGTTTAGGATACGAGGAAGCCCCTGGTTTTCCCGGTGAAATAACAAGGGTCAACTACACCATTAAAAATGAGGCGAATCAAACAGTCGCTATCAGTTCATTTGATCCCACAAAGTCTGATATTACTTATACGACTAGTGCATACGGATCCTATTTGGTGGAAACACAAACCCAAATAGCATGCAATAACATCTTTCTCCCCGGTCCATCCAAAACCATAAAAGTGGTTCCTTCATGCGTAAACGATGTCATAGCTTTTCCCAATGTGACCGGACCACAGCTACAGGTTTATGAGGACGGATTTCGGGTCGAGAAAGGATTCGATTATCGGCTTTCGATGAACGGAGTGACGGATTTCCCTAATCACTATCGAGTGGTACAGAATGGAGGCGACCAGATCGACTACACAGAAAACGAAAATGGTACGATTGATTTTTCGGTGTTGCGGCCCCTGAGTAGCTACAGCTTTTCCTTTCCGAGGGAAGATAACCTCGGTTCGGACAACTGCCTGACGCTTCCGGTGGTGGACGTGTTCGTCGGCGGGGCAGATACCACCCTGCTACTGGACTGTCCGGTAGCGCTTCCCGAAGATTTGTCCCTGGAGTTTGGCTACCGACCCGAAGATGACCCGAAAGGACTGGTGTTGCAGCACTTTGACGCAACGGTAAAAAGCAAAAGGCAAATTGTGGTCAAGCCGGGGATCGTGCTGGAATCCGGTGCGACGTTAACATTATTGTTC
>JBCCXH010000589.1:0-3140 GCA_039192005.1 Bacteroidota bacterium | reverse complement strand
TCTAATCCATTGAATACCTTTCCAGCTCCTTCCAATGAGGTCACCTCCTTTAAGTTGGACGATAAATAATCCGCCATTAAAGGCATTACGTTATTTTGCGAACCATCAAAGTCTTCGTATTTCGCAAAGACTTTTGCACGTATGGTATCTCCTGTAAACACGCTTAATGTCTGTCCTGCGCCAATCGGGCTTTTATCTGCATCCAGCGCATTATTGATCCGTACCGCTTTGCTTGCATTGGCATCTGCGGTGTGATTCAGGTGGCTGGCTACCGTCACCACCTTTTTCAATTCAAAATAGGGGGCTTCCTCTACCTCATTAAAGTCCTCCATCGTTGCCAGATAGTTGACTGTCTCTGTGGCACCTATGACTGCCCGAACATTGCTTAGATGATCCTTAAACTCGTACAGGTTCATTTGCTCTACAGGGCGGTAAAAACCAAGCCTACTCGCTCCTTTAATGGGAACCTCATAGACTAAAGGGACTTTCTGATCTTTGATATTTTCAACATAAACACTTACCTCCGTTCCATCCAGATGACGCACGTACCACGTTCTGAAGGTAGGCTGATGTGTAGTTGTGTCATACACGGTTTTAGATAGCCTGAACCCTCTATCATCGTACTCATTGGTCAAAACAGGTTGTGCCTTCAATGAATCCCGAAAAACTCCTGTCACCCGGCTCATTACATTGTAGTCGTAATAAAACTCTTTGTTATTTTCTTGCTTGTACATAAGTCTGCCTATCTCATCGTATACGTATTTACCGAGTAGCTTACCGTTATTGTAAACGCTATCTAACCGGTTCGTATTTTCCTGATAGTAATACGCTAAATCATGTAAGACTTGTCCGTTTTCCCCATTTCGTACCAGTGCCTTAATGTTTCCATTTTCATCGTAGCCAGATATTTCTACGCGGTAGTCGTTGGATGGGGAGAAAACACCCCCGGTAGCCCCTCCGAATTGTGCCGTCTTAAGTTGCTGGCGTTTGTCGTATTCATAAGCATAGGCTTTGGTCTGATTGCCGTCTACAGGAGAATGCCATTGCTGTGCTTTGATGTTGCCGGAGTATTGATCGGGGGCCGCTGTGTTCGAGATCCCTGCATTCGCAGGGATGACGGAAGAAGCATAGTCATTAGGATGGTAATCCAGGACCATTCCAAACGCATCGTCTTCGACCGTCTCAGATTGGCCTAAACCGGAGGGAGTATTCCAATTGATGCCTTTTAGCTTGCCGTCGACAGTATAGGTGAATACTTGTGTTTGATTGACCTGTGGTAAGAATACCTCTTTCAATGCGCCGGTCAGGTAGTAGTCGTACCCGGCCTGATGGGTTAAGTGATTGCGGTTCGTTATCTCTTCCAGCGCATTGTATTGTGGTGCTGTGACACCGGAGTAGACGCTTTTTAATCGGGTATCCGCATCGTATTCGTAATAATGAAAGTACGCATCCGGCTGACCGCGTTGATAGGCCACTTCTTTAACGTTGCTGTTTTCATCGTAGCGGTATTCGATCAGCTTGGTACCTAGTCCTGCAATCTCCTGAAGCATCCACTCGGTACGCCCTCGTTCGTCGTAGGAGAAATAGCTGCTGACTGTCGGTTCCTGACCGTCACCTGAGTAGCTGGAAGAAGAAACCGCTCCCATGACAAAGTTTTGTTGAAACGATTCATATCCTTCCGGCAAGGAAACCGGTACATCAAAACGTGTGGTTTTTACTGAAACTTTTCTCCCCTGTTCATCAGAGAGTTGACCGGAGGCCCCCTGCTCATTCAACAAGGCAAGCAGTTCCTGGTTGTCCCATTGGTATGTCCCTGATGCATTAGGAGCGTATTCTCCGCTTTCAATCGGTCGTAATGAGCCGTCATAGTCTGTATAGCTAAAGGCACCACGTTCTTTTTGTTCCGCATCTTGCGAAAACCGTACCCGGCCATCCCTCGCGTACCGAAACTCAGAGCGTCCGGCATCCGGCTCATTCACGGCGGTCAAAAACCCTTTCCAGTTGTATTCATAGGTGGTCTTGTCGATATCTGCGTATGCGACCCCACTTTCGTATTGCCTGACCCCGTTCGGAGTAATGCGGCACACCTGCTGGCCCCGGTCGTTGTAAAACTCATAACTTTTCAAAATCGGGGCGTCGGTTGTATCGTTTGTCCCGAAATACAACGAAATCAACCCCTGACCGTCCCCGGAAACGTACACGATGGATTGACGTCCGTCCGGATCCACTGCATACTGCCGATACGTCCGGTCGATGGCCCCGGCCCGGTTCGTAGCCGGGATTCCCAACTCGTCTTCCCTGATGTCCAGGTATTCCTGAAGAAACGCATCCGATGCGGTCACCGGCAGGTGATCCTGTAAGGGTATGTGTCCTTGTCCCATGGCATAGGCATCGCCGGGTATCGTTGCCCCTTTGGTCATGCCTTTGCCGTCTTCATGGTATATGGTACGACTATACGGATAATCGGTGATGGCCGTGAGCGGCTCGTTCATTTGGGAGTTGGCACTTGCTGACCCGTTGTTTTGACTGTAATACCACCCCAACGTTCCTTCTGTCGTATTTCCAACGGGGGCAGGATCATTGACTCTGGTTTGATCCAGTGGGTTATTCGAACTGTTGAACGTAAAATAACGGTCGTAATCTTCTACATCGTAATTCTTTCCATCCCGGTTGACATTGAATTGCGCTTTGTACCCAAACTGAATGTCCTGAATGGTCACTAACTCTTCGCCACATTCCAGCGTGGTTTCTTTGACTTCCGAAGCCACCGGCGCAGGCAGGGTGGTAAGGGCCGGGCGACCATAGGCATCGTATTCGGTCTCCGTCGCCAGGATCACCCCTTTCGATAAGCTGCGCGATTGGGTTTGTATGGATCGTCCTTTTTCATCGTAGTAGCTTCGGGTTTCGCCTACCTTCCTTCCAAAATCATCGTATGCCGTAGATTGGATGAAGTTGATGTTGGAAAGGTCCGGGTCGGTCGGATCAGGGGCAGGAGGATCGAACAATAATGTTAACGTCGCACCGGATTCCAGCACGATCCCCGGCTTGACCACAATTTGCCTTTTGCTTTTTACCGTTGCGTCAAAGTGCTGCAACACCAGTCCTTTCGGGTCATCTTCGGGTCGGTAGCCAAACTCCAG
>JBCCXH010000588.1:0-3141 GCA_039192005.1 Bacteroidota bacterium | reverse complement strand
CTGAGCTTATTTCGGGTGATTGAGTGCATTGATAAAGTAATAAACCCGCGAACGCGGTCAACAAAAGGGTTCTCATTTTAATTGGTTTAAATTTCTTACAATCCAAGTTCGTCCATTTTTTCCTTTTCATATTTGCCATCTTCTGCAGGGTACCTTAATAGATCATCGTAGATCCCCGAGTCTTTTGTCAATGCCCAAATCAAACTTTCACCTGCGTAATCCGGGACTTCATTAAAGATAGGATCAGAAAAAGCGTGATCAGAGGAAATGAGTTCCCAACCTTCGGATTTAAATTTTTCCATTAAGGCGTCAATAAAAAGTGCGGCAGCCAGGTTGTGATGAAGTAATAGGGTGTGATTAATGTGCCTCCCGGTTAGTTTATAAGAAAGCATTTCATAAAAACATGCTCGCTCATACAGGTGGGTTACGTAAAAGTCCCTGAAACCTTTCAAGTCCGATGCAGGGTCACTCTTCAACCTTTTCCTTAGCCTGCTGTCAATGTACCAGTCCGAAGCGTCCACGGTAACGTATCCATTTTTATATCCCATACTATCTAAAAAGCTCCTGAAACCGTCGACCTTTTCTTTTACATTGCCTTCTTTCAGGTAGGGGAACCTGAATAGCTTCACATAATTTTCGTACCGGGAGATCAGTATGTCGGTACGGATCAACTCTTCCTTGAATAGCTTTAAAGAAGTCTTTTCACTATTGAAGTTAGGGTGTGTGTACGTATGGTTGCCAATGCTGTGCCCTTTAAGATCCCAACTGGACAGCAGGTAGTTTCCTATTGAGTCTGCCTTATCGTATCCGGTAGCAAACAATGTTGCCTGTATTCCTTCACTTTCCAACTTACCGAGCAGCATGTTGTTCCACTCTTCCAGGGCATACCCTCCTCTATCTTTCGTTGTGCCATCATCAAACGTGAAGCTTATTTTAGGCTGTGCTCTCAAGATAAAACCTGATAAAGCAAAAACAATCCACCAATTTCTCATTCTCTGATTGATTTAAATTCCGAACCTTCTTTCCACCTTGGACGGAGGTCCGAGTTTGCCAATTTTGACCCTACTTCGTATAGTAGCTGTGCATCTAGCGCCATTCCATCGAAGCGCCAGCTTTTTTCGTCGTACTCATCTTGAGGGCGATGATATTGAGAAGAAAGGTATTCTTTATTCCTCTTAGTGATATAGGCTATTCCTTTGGTCATGTGCTCGTATGAGCCAGAAGCATATAGTGCAGGAATGCCAATTTTAGCAAAGTTGAAATGATCCGACCGAAAGAAATACCCTTTTCCAGCATCCGGATCAGGAATGATGTACCGCCCATGTTTTCTCGCGATCATTTCTGCAAGGTCGTCCATTTCTGACTGACCATACCCTATGATCGTCAAATCCTTCATCGGACCAAAGTAGGTAATGCCGTCCATATTAATGTTTGCGATGGTTTGGCTCACATCATAAATGGGATTTTCCGCATAATACTTCGACCCTAATAGTCCTTGCTCTTCGGCCGTGACGGCAATGAAAACGACGGTACGCTCTGGTTTGGGAGCTTTGACAAAGGCTTCGGCAATTCCCAGAAGTGCTGCTATGCCTGTGGCATTATCGTGAGCTCCATTATAAATGGAATCCTGATCGATTTCCGATCCTATACCTAAATGATCCCAATGAGCGGAGTAAATAATGGTCTCTTCGGGCCTTTTACTACCGGTGATTTTTGCCACTACATTTTTTGAGACGTCTTTTTTAATGTCATTTTGTAGTGAAACGGTCACGTCTAATCCTAAACTAACCGCTTGAAAACCCTTCGTTCTTGCCTTTTCCGCATAGTTTCTCAAGTCTTGGTCGGAAACCTCAAATATTTGTCTTGCAGCTTCCCGACTTACCCAACCCTGAACGGCGCAGCGATGTTTTCCACCCGAAGTAGCTAAATGTAAACTTGAGCCCGACCACGAATTTCTTACGACCAGCCAGGGATACCCGGCAGGAACGGTTTCGTGGACGATGAAACATCCAGCGGCTCCCTGCCTTGCGGCTTCTTCGTATTTATAGGTCCATCGCCCATAATAGGTCATGCTTTTACCTTTAAACAGCGTTGAATTACCGGAGGCAAAGCCAGGATCGTTTACCAAAACCATAACTGTTTTTCCTTTCACGTCCACGCCTTCATAATCGTTCCAACCATATTCAGGAGCCACCACTCCATAACCGGCAAACACAAGATCAGAATCCTTCAATGCAGTTTGCGCTACCACCTGTTCAGTGTAGGCGACAAATTCTTCAGAAAGGTTCAATTCGAGTTCTTCTTCACCTCCAGACACTTTCATAGTATTGGATGGGGTAACGCCTATTTCTACCATAGGCACATCCTGAAAGTAAGAGGAACCATTTCCCGGCTCCAACCCGTAAGCCTCAAATTGTCTTTTTAAGTAATTCACTGTTTTAACCTCTCCTGTAGTAAAGGGTTTTCTACCTTGAAATTCGTCAGACGCAAGGTTTTCTACGTGATACTTTAGGGATAATGAATCGATCGCCACCATCTCCGTAGCTCGGTTACCTGGCGGCAGGCATGAGATAAGAAAGAAGGGGAGCAGATGGCAAACGGGGAATTTCATCAATTACTAATGTATTGGTTCTTCTTTTATTCGACTTATCGATTACTAAGTCAATTTTGGAAGAAAGATAGAAACATATGAGTGAATACAAGAAAATCAGCTAATTAAGCAATTAAGCTGTAAAGGTTCAGGTTTTCTCGAAAACGAGTCACTCAGCTTGCTTTCTAAAAACAAAGTAACGTTTAGTAAAGCTCAATGGACACTAGAGGAAATGGACACAGAATAAAGTGCAGATGTAGAATGGAACTTCCAATAAGGCTATCAGATAAATAGCCCGTCTTAAATGCAGGGCCTATCCTTCCATATTAACGTACGTTTTAAATCGAAGTGAAAATAAAAAATTACGTTATTTGCTATAAACCTTGAGCCAAATCAAAATCAATCTGACCCAAATCATAAGGTAATCCAGGTCGACCCGTTGTATTTTTAACGCTATGGTACGAGATGTCCAAAGCATAAAAAGTGTAGATGGAAGACCTGTTTTCGAAAAAGCCATATTTGAAGCTCCCTTCCGTTACAGGTCTGATCTG
>JBCCXH010000587.1:0-3142 GCA_039192005.1 Bacteroidota bacterium | reverse complement strand
TTTTAATGATTCAAAAAACAATTGAGGTATTATACTTCTAAGAGTTAACCATCAGGGGTTGTGGTTTCACAACCCTGGTTTTCTTCGACCTGGGCTCAACATGCGTTGGCCTTGTGTCGATACGTCTCCAAAATACCAGTAGATGGTATTTTACAAAAGAAATGCACCTGCAAATCATTCAGGTAAACAGCACATTTGCAACTCCTTTTCCTTGACCCTCGGATAGTATGAGCATTAAAAAAGAGGATCACCTTCTACTACAAGTGGGGTATTTTTTATCACAAAGTGTTCTGTTTCTATCGCGCAGTAAGATAGGATGAGTGATAGTTGAAAAGTTTACCAGGCTTAAGCGATCTTGCGGAAGAAAGTTGACCGATTTATTGAATGAGCCAGTATGAAATCAGTGTTAGTAATCCTATCCGACTTATGGGGTGTTCAACATTCAGAATGGATCAAATACTATTATGAAGAGCTAAAAGATGAATTTGAAGTCAACTTTTTGGATTCCAGGGCATTGGCCGGAATAGATCCTGACCTTGATTCGGAAAAAGCAATTCATGAACAGTTCATAGCTAAAGGAATAGACGTTGCCGTTCACAGACTCATGGAGCTTTCACCGGTTGGTTCCACCATCATAGGCTTTAGTATCGGAGGATTGATCGCGTGGAAAGCGGCTTTGGAAGGGCTGCCTGTCAAAAAGTTGATCGCAGTATCTTCAACGAGACTTAGGTACGAAAACCGGAAACCTCCGGTCGATATAAACCTGTTTTACGGCGACAGCGATCAATATAAACCTGAGAAAAAATGGTTTGAGCAGATGAGCCTGCATCCACAAATGCTTCAGGGTGGACACGATACTTACAAAAAGGCTGAGTTGGTAAAGATGATCACAGAAGCAGTTTAACGTGAAATAACCGACGTCTAGGGCGACGGTAACCTGCCGGCTTTAAAGAGGGTATCAATCGTCTCACCATTCTTTCTTTGAATGCTGTACTTCAGGTTTCCCAAACGATCATAAGCTTGCACAGATCCATTGATGAGGTCAACGGATTCAAGCGCTACTTCACCATTAGGGTGATGTGACTTGACAGCAATGCTGACTCCGTTTTTCCATTTTTCAGTTCGAAAAAGGACTCCATTTTCAAAGTAAGTCTTCGCAGTCCCATGATAGACTCCTCCTTTTATCTTATAACTTTCTTCCATCAGGATTCCCTGCTCATTCCATGCTTGATACATGCCACCGATGGTATCGTTGAGGTACTGCTGTGTCGATTCCAACCTATCGGCATTTTCGTAAAATACTTTAAGTATCCCATGCTTTAACCCGTCTTTAAAGTGCTCGACCCGAAGTGTATCCCCACTTTCTTTGAAGGCAATCCACTTGCCCTGTTTGAGTCCATTCTTCATCATTCCGGATGTTTTTGGTACTCCGTTGTCGTAATATTCAACCGTTTTTTCATTCGGAACACTACAGGTAACGAAACAAATTGCGATAAAAACCAATAAGCAATCTTTCATGAGGACCCTTTTAGCATTCCTGTAAATTAAGTAATCAGCAGTTAAAGCTTGTGAAGGAACTCAATACAAATCACAAATGGATAGTACCCGCAAGATCAAACGATCGATTATGCGAATGCAATTTTTTTATATTTTCTATTAAAAAGGATGGAGCGGATTAAATCAAAGCACACCAAAAACCTTAAGAGAGAGGGCAAAACCAATGATTCCCAATATGATGTAAGCCGGCAATATAATTGCCTGAATGCTTTCTGTGATTTTTAGTCTTCGTGATGCTTCTCGTTGAAGTTTGATGAACTCACCGTGCTGTTTAATGTGGTTTTCGGTTTTCATAAATGTAAAAGTATAGAAAGGTAACCGGAAAAAGGAGGGGAATTCAGGTAATATTTTGGGGGTTAAGTTGTGAAATGTTAAGATTTATGACCTTGGAAGGGTTAAAACGATTCTTTAAATCGTCCTACCAGTCTGAAATCGAAGACCCGATCACTTGGTCGGTTCTTCTTCTTAGATGGTTTACACGATCACTTCAATAGGGAAAGTGTAAGGTTCATTGTCAAATATGCTGGGTTCGGTCGATTCCATTAGTAGATATCTCCGTTAGGTTAGGTTCTTTGTTTCAATAAAACACCAATGTTAATCATATGAAACCCATACACCTAATACCAAAAACCATCGTTAAGGGTGAGCAATTGATGAAGGCCTGGGACGAAGAAATTATTGATTTGATGCTGGCAGGAAGCCCATTAGTCGAGTACTCAAAATACCTTCTTGTTCTTGGTCAGATCATTGCAGCGGATGCCATAAGAGACGGATCGTTATTTACAAGTTCGTACGACTGAGGGGTAAAGTCGGATTGCATACAAGCCAAAGAACATGTTTGAAGAACCAGATGATTCGACAAATAACGGTGCTATTGATTTAATGATATAAATAGTTTTATATGAATATTCAACGTTCAACAGATTTCCATCGAATTAAGCTTTTACTGGTCTCTTTTGAAATAAACGAAGAAGACATCACGCATGATAGTGATTTTAAATTGGACCTCAACATGAATGAACAAATTCAGGCGCAGTTTTTTCAACGCATCGAATATTACATAGGAACCCTCCTGTTTGGGTTTGAAGGAGTTAACACGATCGGTCAATTACTCAAACGAATAGAACATGCCAGATTCATTGACGCTCAAAATGGACGATGCCATTAGTGACGAAAACCTCAGGGACATTGTACATCACAACACATTGGTAAACGATATACCTTCTTCGTATACGGATCCTTCGTATACGGATCACAATCAATTGTATGCGATAAAATGTGGTCAATGCATCAAATGCATTGGGTAGGGAGGTGCTGAAAGACGTAGACACCGCACACTGATCATTTGCCGACTACCAAGTGTATAAGAAGTGATTTCGAAAGGAGCTTTTTCTGATGCAACGAAAGAAATACGATGATGCCGAATGGGTTTCCTTAACTACCTGGTTTTTCTTAAACCACTAAGCGCTACACAGGCGAGGGTTACGAGCGACTAAATCCTGGCAAAGCAAGAAATCTGGAACAGCTGGTATTCGAATAAGAAGGATTATCGCGCCGTGCAAAGTCCATGAGGTGGGGACAGACA
>JBCCXH010000586.1:0-3144 GCA_039192005.1 Bacteroidota bacterium | reverse complement strand
TGCAGTTATTGGAAGGGTGGCAAGACGTATCTGGTCAAAGGCGATGAAGTTTAAGTACCATGCAAATGAACGGTCTCAAAAACTGAAGTACCATATCCAAACCTCGGGGCGCTCACTGCATGCGCAAGAGATTGATTTTAACGACATCCGAACAACCTTGCAAGCACTCTACGCAATATATGACAATTGTAATTCACTTCACACCAATGCGTATGACGAGGCCATTACCACACCGACAGAAGAATCTGTGAGACGTGCCATGGCAATCCAGCTAATCATTAATAAGGAACTTGGACTGGCTAAAAATGAAAATCCCTTGCAAGGTTCATTCATTATTGAAGAGCTCACGGATTTGGTAGAAGAAGCGGTAATGGTAGAGTTTGATAGAATCACAGAACGTGGTGGAGTCTTGGGCGCAATGGAGAGCATGTACCAACGGGGAAAAATTCAAGAGGAATCTTTTTATTATGAAACTAAAAAACATACCGGAGAGCTACCAATCATAGGAGTGAATACTTTCCTCTCTTCAAAAGGATCGCCTACCATCAATCCCAAAGAGGTCATTCGGGCAACTAAGGAAGAAAAAGAGTTACAGATATCCAATCTCAATCATCTTCATAAGCGAAACGAAAGCGATGGAAAAGAACGGCTTCAAATGCTTCAAGAGACCGCCCTCAAAAATGAAAATACATTTGAGGCATTGATGGAAGCCTCCAAGTATTGCTCTCTCGGACAAATCACGCAGGCTATGTTTCAGGTTGGAGGGCAGTATCGCAGAAATATGTAAGAGCTATACGCGTGTAAATGCGGTAATGATCTTTTCATGGTGAGGAAATTGATCGGTCAACTCATTTCTTTCGGCCATAGTAAAATCAGCAAAATCGAAACCGGGTGCTGCCGTACAACCCACCAGAGAATAACTTTCGGGTTCCATCACTTTTGAGGCGAACCAATTGTTTTGAGGAACTACTAATTGATAAACCTCCCCTTCTGAAATGTTTGGTCCAATGATTTGTTTTTTATGCTTCCCATCAAGCGAAATGATATGAAGCTCAACAGGTGAACCTTCGTAGAAATGCCATACTTCATCCTGACTAATTTTGTGAAAAGCAGAGAAAGAGTCGGAGGTCAAAAGAAAGTAAATACTCGTTGCAAAATCTCGCGAGCCTGTATACGCAGGTGGCAGGCAGTTTTCATCAATTGTCTCTTTGCTCCGGTAAGTTTCTTTATAAAAGCCTCCTTCAGGATGCGGAGATAGCGCTAATTTTTCGGTCAAAAAAAGGATTCTGTTCTTGGTATCGCCCATATATCCGGAAAGATAAAGTGTCGTGTTATTTTAATTAGTGTCTGTAAGAAAACAGTATCTTTTGAAAGAAAACAATGTTTTTAACTCAAAGAGCGTGTTTTTTTGAGATTTCTACATACATATAATCATCAAGTCAATTTTAGAGATTCTAATGGAAACGCAATAGAAACACAGGTTCATTTCAATTCATCCAAAAATCAGAAGAATTTTTGAAAAAATTGGCGAATCGATTTCATATATTGAAATCGATTTGATTGAGTCCTTCACTAAAAAACTATGCTAAAAGTGAGAAGTAACAGGTTTTTTGTCTTTTCTTAATGAGACTAGTTAAGTATAGTTTTGCCAGAAGCTGTCATGGCGTCCGATATTCTTTCCAATCAAGTTGTAAGTATTTAGTCCTTTTTTCCCTATTTAATCGGTGAAAGGTGTGTAGGACAGCGCTGCATAGGCAGCGCCGTATTGCCGTGTCATGCAGGCCACGCCACGCAAGCCGCACTGTTAAGCCAAGGTGAGTTTTGCAAAGGATGCTTTTACTCCGCTAGTTCAAATAGCTGGGCTGCTCCGCTGGTATTAAAAAGTTCGTTTGTTTCTAAGGAGTTGAGGTCTACTTCCATGATATAAGACGCTGTATTGTTTTGTACGGGCATGTAGCCGATGCCATCCTTAAAATACGAGAGGGCAATGATTCCAACTGTGTAATCTTCACTTACTCGTTGTGCAGTTTCACTAGCCAGATCAAAGCTGTACCAACGATAAACAGCATCATTGAAGTAAGAAAATGGGTCAGTCGCATTGAACTGGGAAGGATCCTGTACTGAAGCCATAAATTTACCTCCACCGTAATATTCAAAATTTACCACAGGCATTCCAAGCCCATCCGCAGCAGTCTCCAGGTTGAAATAATAATTTTCATCAAACTCGGTACTTCCATTTGCAATTTTTAATACTGCTGTTGGTTTTCCCAGTGCCTCTCGAAAGGCAGGGTTTCCGTACATATTGTGGCTGAGGACATACAGGTCGTTATTTTCATCGACACGCATCATAAAAGAACCTCCAAAAGCCGCAGAACCAGTTCCTGCTCCCCGAGTATCTACGATACGCTTTACCACTGCATCTGAATTACTATCTGAGTTAACATCTACTTGATTTAAATCCACGACCAAGAGGTGACAGTTGGCATCTCCCGGAGTAAATGTGGAGAGGTCCTGGTAAGGTATGATGGCGGCAAACATGATATTGTCTCTTACAACGATTTCGGAAACGGCTTCAGAAACGATTGCGTTTCCTTCCATAGGGAAGTTGGTAACTTCTCCTATCCGAAGGAGCGATTGGAAATTAATCTTTCCGGTACGTTGCATAGTGGTAGGATTGAAAATAATGATCTCCCCAGTGAAACCGCCTACAAAAGCAGTATTGTCATCCAAAAACCAGGCATTTCCTGGAAATACAATGTCCAATACACTGATTTCACCATCTTCCACTGCTTCCCCATTTTCGTTGAAGTCGTATTTTATGATTTTTGGGTTGTTTGAAAACTCAACGAAATACATGCTATTTCCATATTGTTGAATAATGGCCGCACCTGAAGCGGTTAGTTCGGTGGCGTTACTGTTGTCCACCGTCCCGGTTACATCCAAAGAAACTTTTTGTAAAAAATAACTACGGTTTCCGGCTATATCGGCCTGAGTAGAAGTTGCCATCACCAAATCATCTAGATTCGTTGGCATAACTTCATTATCATCATCTCCACAACTGAAAAGGAGCAAAGTAGCTGAGAACACAATCCCTATTCCAAACAAGGATTTACAAAATATCAACGTATTCTTTTTCATGGTTTT
>JBCCXH010000585.1:0-3167 GCA_039192005.1 Bacteroidota bacterium | reverse complement strand
TTTCGAGGTATTCCATGTTGTTCGGGCTTTTTTCCCTTAATAATACATTCATCTGAGAACCAGCAACATCAGTGTAAAGATCATTAGGTAGTTTCCATATTTTTAGACCAACTCGCGAATGTAGGTAGTATCCGAAGTTGTGCGTGGCGTATCCAATCACATATGCTACAACGAGCCCCAGGGAGAGATTACCCAAATCGAACGTTAATTTAATTTTTTGGATTGATTCCAGGGTATTTAAGTCTGGTGTTAATGCAATGAGAATGGACATCAATAGGATCGTACCGGGTAAGATGAATCCAAAGGCATCAAACAGGCCAATTTTTATTTTCTCCATTTTCTGTTGGTGTAAACTGATACGCGATGATAGTGGCTAAATGTATCTTATACTTAGCCTGCATACCAATTTGATAGCTTGCAAGATACCTTTTTTATTAAGTAAAACGATTTGTTACAAAAAATAGCAGAATGGATTCCGTTTCTTTCATACAAGAAACAAGGTGATCCGTACGTATTAGCCCACATTATTCATTAGTATGACCCTGAATTTGGGCTATAAACCTACCTACGATAGGTAAACCTGCCTGCCTTAGGTAGGCCTGTCTGCCCTAGTTAGGCCTGCCTCAATAAAGAAGTCCCGAGTCTTTCGGGTTAGTCCTCAAAAGGATCGGACCACTTTTCATTAGTGTAGATATCCGACCCGGAGAGTGTTTTGATAAAGGCAACGACGGCTTCTTTTTCTTCCGTCGTCATGTTAAGTTGTTGTACGTTTCCCCTGGGGGCTAGCCGGTTGTCCAGGTTGGCATTATTAGCCGGGATGCTGTTGTAGTGATCCATTACTTCTTCGAATGTATCGAAGTCTCCGGTATGCATGAGTGGACCGTTTAGGGTTCCGTTCGCATTGAAAATGTCACGTAGGGAAGGTGCTCGTGTAACTGCCAGATCAGTGTCGCTATCAATACTCGATGTTACCCCGTTATTGTCAGATCGTGGGTCGATGTCAAATTCGGGTGCCCGGTGGCATCCGTTGCAGCCTAGCCCTCCGTCTACACGAACACCGTTATTATTGAATGTGGGACGTTGAAGAAAAAGTGTTTTTCCCTGGTTTTCCTCAGTCGTAAAGTTTGAGAAGTTTACATTGTTATTGGTAGCGGTACTTCTTCCAACATCAAATTTACTGTCAAAGGATTGGATGCTTCGAATAAATTGGGCCAACGCATTTTGCATACGTTGCTCCGTAATGTCTGTGTCTCCGTAAACATACGTGAATAACTCATTGTAGTACTCAATCGCTTTCAAACGGGTAATCAACGCATTGAAGTCTTCGTTTCCATCGTCTCCACTGAAACCCATTTCGATGTGGTCCCGGATGGGCTGCGTGGTCTGCGACTCAAGCGACGCTGCACGTTCATCCCAAAAGAAATTTTCTTCGTCAGCAAACCGGCTATTGACCAAACGCATGGAATGCCTTCCTGTCGTTCCGTTTACCCCTAGTGAAGCAAGTGCATCATCTCCGAAAGCCAACGACTGCCGGTGACAACTGGAACAGGAGATGGTTTTGTCTGTGGATAAGTTCTTGTCATAAAAAAGTACCCGTCCTAAAACAGCACCTCCATTGGTAATGACATTCGTTTGCGTATTGTCTTTATTGATGTAATTGGGAATGTCCTGATTCGCATAGTTAGGAAGGTTATTCAGGTCAATGCGACCATCAAATGTAGCTAAGACGGCATCCTGATCAATGGTAATAAGTTCGTCAAATGTTGCATCTTGTTTGTTGCAAGAGAGAAGAAAAAGAATAGAAGTAAGAAGGAACAGGCGGTACATATCTACTAATTTGTTTCTAATAGTATACGTATTGGGTGATGGTTCCTTGTGTGATTTTTCGTCTATTGGATCAAACAGAAAGTAAATTCGATATGCCGTACAAAATGAGCAACGAAAGTCTAGGCCTGTTTATCATTACGTGCGCTAACACAACGATTTTTTTGATCGGTACCTTTAAATAGAAAGTAGGGGTGTCCGAGAAAAGATTTTTCGATTTAGAAATGACTCCCGAAATCACCCTTTGGATTCCCTAAAGGGCAGTTCTTAGGTACTCCCTTTAGGGTGGGGACGGTCCGCCGCGCGGTAGTTTTCAGCCTTGCAGAAAAATCATATCTAGGACACGTTAAAGGAACTTTTTTGAGGTTTGAAAATTTTAACTGGACACCACTAGGTAAAAGTAGGGGTTTACCTCATTTACGATCAGCTTCCTCCTGGTAGATATCGTCCAACTCGCCGTTTTCTGACAGCAGGATCGCGACGCTGCGTGTACTTTCAAATTGTGAGAAAATGATGACCATGACTACCGTGATTGGAACACTGAGTAACATGCCCGTGATCCCCCAAATCTGACCCCAAACGACGAGAGCAAGGATGGTAACGAGTGGGCTGAGGTTAAGCGAGTTGCCCATTATTTTGGGTTCCAGCACGTTTCCTATTAACCATTCGATGATACCAAGCACGGCTAGTATGATGATAAAAGGTGTAAATGCTCCAAACTGTATCAAACTAAATACGGCTGGAAATACGGTGGCTACAAGCGAACCTATGGTAGGGATGTAATTGAGTGCAAACATGAGAAACGCCCAAAAAAATGCGGCATCTACTCCCATGATCAGCAGAAAGACGTAGCCCACCCCTCCGGTTAAAAGACTTACATACGTTTTGAGTCGGATGTAGTCGCTGGAGGCATCGTTGATTTTTTTGAGGATGGAGGTAGTCCGCTCATACTTCGTAGGGTCTGAGAAGAGTTTTTTGATCTTGTTTTTCAGGCTGGACTCTTCCGATAGAATGAATGCAGCATACAGTATGATCATAATGAAGTCTCCTAACGCACCGGAAAGAGAATCAGCGATTGTGGTGAGCGTAGAGGTATAGTCGGCTTTTTCTACAGAAGAAGATAGCTGCTCGTAGACGTCGATGTTAAAACGTGTATTGACCTGATTCAGAATGATATCTAAATTGGCTTTATACATCTCACCATTCTCCATTAAGGATTTAATGTTGGAGGTAATCAGACCTGAGACCAGCGTAAGACCAACCAGGACGATGATAAATACGAAGGCATTGAGTAACCAATTAGGTGCCTGTTCTTTTAGGAAAGGGACTTTATGCAGCAGGTT
>JBCCXH010000584.1:0-3171 GCA_039192005.1 Bacteroidota bacterium | reverse complement strand
CTTTTCTGGTTATTCGCCGGAGCTACCTCTATCTTTCTGGTCATAAGCGTTCTCAAAGTTTCTGAAGGGTCAAATAAACCTCAAAAAAACGTGGAGAAAGAGGCTGACGTTGAAGAAACAACAGAGAAAGTTATCACTAAGCAAAAGCTGACTCTTCCGGAGCCCGAGCCGCAGCTGGCTTTTACAAAGAAAAGTTAATAGACTGTCACCGGAGTCATTATATTTTTTACCCCGATGTAACTTAGTATCTTCGGGGTAAGAAGACGGATGATTTTCGGTTACTTTCTTCTTAGAAACGATCTGCAACATGAAAAAAATTTTACTTTACCTCATTCAGTTTTCGATAATCGTCTTAGCTCTATTCAATCTAGCCGCTTGTGGTGATGATGACGATGGGCCCTCCGGACTGACTTTGGAAGGTACTCTCTGGACTCAAACCAGTTTTGAATTTGCTGGCTGTGACGACCCTGATGACAATGAGAGCGCAACCTTAGTTTGTACTGATCAGGACTGTATTACGGTGCTTTTTGAAAACGGTAGTGTAACATACACTGAAATTGAAGATGGTGTGACTTTTGAGCTCACCATTCCTGTAATTATAACTGGCAATACATTTACGGCTTTCGGCGAAACGGCCACTTATCAAATTTCCGGAAATATGCTCACTATTGTTACCGATGACTCGTTTGACGGATGTACAATTACTGAGGTATATGTTGGTTCTAATTAGCCCTAAGAACTTTATACCGAAGAAGCTCGTTGAGAGAAGTGAAAATCAGCACTCACATTAATTTTTTTGCTTAATGCGTCGAGTATCGGGAGTTATCCCTCTTTTTATCTTACTGTTTTCCACGTTTTCAGTGGTTGGGCAGATACTCGAACCTTCTTCCTGGGAACATGAAGCCAGTAAAACCGATGTGGTCATTGGAGAGGAGACCACACTCGTATTTACCGCTACCGTTGACAAAGACTGGTATCTTTACTCTTCAGATTTTGATCCGGATTGTGGTCCGATGGTCACTACATTTAAGTTTATAGAAAACGACTCCTATGAATTAGTGGGCGAGTTAAAGGCCATCAATCCGGTAGAGAAGTTCGATGATATTTTCGAATGTAACGTTAAAATTTTCAAGAAGACAGGTCGCTTTGAACAGAAAATTAAGATCCAGTCTAACAGTCCTGTAATTGCTGGTAACTATGAGTTTCAGGTGTGTTCAGATATCGACGGAAAGTGTATTCCTTTTGATTATGATTTTGAATTTACATCATTTATTGTTGCAAGTTCTGAATCTCCGAAATCGGAAGCAGTTCCAAAAATCGATGATCAGGAACCACAAAATGATGGAAATGAAATAAAGCCCCAGATCTTAGAAGTACCCAAAGAGAATGAGGTTAAATCAGATTCGGGTGCCTCTTTTTTTTTACCTGAAAAGGAGATAATTGGTTTCGCCCAGGCCGAAAACCAGGGTCCAATTTTAGATCCTTCACTTATTCAAGAAGATCCAAAGGAGAAGTCTTTAGCCTGGTTCATGATCTTTGCTTTTGTGGCTGGCCTGGCGGCTCTTCTTACACCCTGCGTTTTTCCTATGATCCCTATGACGGTCACTTACTTCACCGGTAAAATTGGGGGGAAGGGCAAGGCTCTGATCTATGGGCTCTCGATCATATTCATTTACACCGTGATCGGGTCTGCTTTAGCACCTTTAATGGGTCCTGAAACCGCTAACCACCTTTCAACGGAATGGATCCCAAACCTGATTTTCTTTGCCGCCTTTGTCATATTCGCTCTCTCCTTCTTCGGTCTTTTTGAACTTACCCTACCGAGTGGTTTTGTAAACAGGGTGGATCAAAAAGCTGATCGGGGAGGACTGATTGGAGTGTTCTTTATGGCGTTTACTTTGGTGCTGGTTTCCTTTTCCTGTACGGGTCCTATAGTTGGTAGTATACTAGTGGCTTCAGCTGGTGGTGAGGTACTAAAACCTATTTTAGGCATGTTCGCTTTTTCTTTAGCTTTCGCCATTCCGTTTACGTTGTTTGCTATTTTTCCAGGATGGTTAAATACACTACCCAAGTCAGGAGGATGGTTGAATTCAGTGAAAGTAGTTCTGGGCTTTTTGGAGCTGGCCCTGGCTTTCAAGTTTTTAAGCATTGCCGACCAGGCCTTTCACTGGGGTATCCTGGACCGGGATATCAACATTGCCATTTGGGTGGTCATATTTACACTCATGGGCTTCTACCTCTTAGGGAAGATCAAACTTCCGCACGACAGCCCCAGCGACTCCATTGGTGTAGGAAAACTGATGCTGGCTATTGCTACCTTCACTTTTGTAATCTACCTGATCCCCGGGTTGTGGGGTGCACCGCTGAAAGCTTTGGCGGGGTATCTTCCACCTTTATACACGCACGACTTTGATCTTTTATCTGCCAATCGTGATGCGGACGAGGGTTATGAAATATGCGATGTACCCAAGTTCGATGATTTTCTACACCTTCCTCATGGGCTCAAAGGCTACTTTGACTATGATCAGGCTTTGGCGTGTGCAAGGGCACAGAATAAACCTTTGTTTATTGACTTTACGGGCCATGGCTGTACCAACTGCCGGGAGATGGAGGCGGTGGTTTGGTCACATCCTGAGGTATTGAGGAGGCTCAAAGAAGACTATGTCATTGTGGCACTCTATGTGGATGACAAAACCGAGCTGCCGGAATCAGAATGGTATACTTCGGAGTACGATAATAAAGTGAAGAAAACCATTGGAAAGCAGAATGCAGACCTCCAGATCCGCAGGTTAAATAATAATGCCCAGCCCTACTACACCCTAGTAGGTAAAGATGAGCGTGTATTGGTAAGCCCGGTGGCTTATGACCGTGATGTGGACAACTTTATCCAATTTTTAGATGAAGGTGTGAGGGAGTTTGAAGAGTCTGAATAAAACGTCAATTCAAACAGTTGGTAGAATCGTATGAATTTATTTCAGCTGTTCATCGATAAATAGAAAGATTTTAAGATTGAAGCTGATCTTCTCTTAAAGCCATTAATTGAATTCGTTCCCTTAAGGCATGCTTAATTTCTTTTGACCACGCCTTGCCCTTAGCTGATTTTATGTTAATAGGATCAGTTTCTCCTTCCTTATGGCAGTTTATATCAAAGTGGCAAATATTCACTCTATT
>JBCCXH010000583.1:0-3175 GCA_039192005.1 Bacteroidota bacterium | reverse complement strand
GTTTTACTTTACGTTGGGCTTAGACTTCTGATCCATTCGAGAAGCCTTGGTTTGTTTTACGCATTCCGGGAAATCGGCTTGAATTATTCCTACATCATTCAAAAACCAGTTAGTGCCTTTCTGGCATTTAACCATTGACTTAAAACCAGAAGTAGATATCGCTAGGAATCTTCTGGTTAATTTTGGGACATGCAACAATCTATGACCGGCTATGGCCAAGACGAGAGGAGAAGTGAAAAATTCCTGATCAAGACCGAGATAAAATCCCTGAACAGTAAATTCTTTGATTTAACTGCCCGTTATGGAAAAGAATTTGCTCCGAAGGAAATCGAAATCAGAAATGTCCTCTCCGAGCAGCTTAAAAGAGGCAAGATCATGCTTACCATAGAATTGGTTCTTACAGAAGCCGCAGACTCTGATGTGCAGGTAGATGAAGCGTTGTTCAAAGCTTACTTCAATAAATTTAATGCGCTCTCGCAAGAAGTGGCAGGAACGGCCACTAACAACGGGGTCTTTGAACTAGCATTGAATGCCCCGGAGGTGATTAAGCAGCAAGAATTGGATTCAGATCGAGTGCCGTGGGATGATGTATTTGATAGCATTTTAAAGACGGTCCACAAATGCGTTCAGTTTAGAAAAGACGAAGGCGCTGCATTGGAAGAAAAATTGTCCGATTATACCATCCAAATAAAAAAAGGCCTTGAAATGATTGAGGAATCCGATGAAAATCGGGCAGCAAACATTCGAGCCCGGATTCAAAAAAACCTTGATGAGATACGGGATAAAGTTCAGGTAGATGAGAATCGATTTGAACAAGAGCTTATTTATTATCTGGAAAAACTGGACATCACAGAGGAAAAGGTACGACTGACGCAACACCTGGATTACTTTATTCAAATATTGAAAGGAGAAGAGCAGGCAGGTAAAAAGTTAGGTTTCCTGGCACAGGAAATGGGAAGAGAGATTAATACCATTGGGTCAAAGGCCAACGATGCGGAAATTCAACGAATCGTCGTTATGATGAAAGATGAGTTGGAAAAAATAAAAGAACAGAGCCTTAACATCCTTTAAAATCGCTTACGCAGAATGTAGAAGACTTTTCAAATCTTTTGATTGATTGTTCATGGTTTTGGAGATTTCATTGATTTTCTCAAATTCATTGACACTTTCCTGGGTCACGTTATTGATGTGGTTAATTGACCTGTTTATCTGTTCAGCACTTAGGTTTTGCTCCTGCGATGCAGAGGATATTTGCTCTACCAGTTGATAGATCTTCTTGAAGTTTGGAAGAACTTCCGAAAAACTGGCACTCAGCTTTTCAGAGATGTCTTTATTAGCCACAGAGAGTTCATTTATTTCATTGGCAGAAATGCTACTTCGTTCCGCCAATTGTCTAATTTCCGATGCAACAACCGCAAATCCTCGCCCCATCTCTCCGGCCCTTGCTGCTTCTATGGCTGCATTTAAGGCCAATAAGTTTGTCTGTCCTGCGATTTCCTCAACCACACTGATTTTTTCTCCAATTTGTTTCATTGAGTGTACGCTTTGACTAACGATGTCTTCATTGGAGACGATTATTTTCTCGATTAATCTTGAATCCTTAACGGCCTCTTTAGAATTGGAGGAGTTGAGTTCAAAAGCCGCGATCATTTCTTCTACGGCGGCGGAAACCTCTTCCATCGAAGAGGCAGTTGATGATACCTTATTGGAAAGGCTTTCCACCACTTTACTACTTAGATCGCTGGCGTCATTCAGTACATTGGCCGTGTTTTCAACGGTTGAAAATAGTTCCAGTATCTTTTCTTTTTCTATTAATGAATCATTGATACTGATCATTTTCAGTTGCTCCTTTTCCAGGTAGTAGGACCAATATCCGCATAAACCGAAAGTAGCAGCAACCAATCCAACATGGAGTAGAAAGGTTTCTATGTCCATATACTCAAGCTGAGTAAAATAAACACCCTCAAACCCTCGGTAATACTGAAGTAATGCAAAAATGGAATGATGCACCACCACAACTGAGGTAATCGGGAGCATTAGCTTCCAATTTCGGTAGGTAATTAATACAACAGCCCCCAGAAATGCGAAAAAGTGCATTTCAAAAAGTCCATGCATTTGGTAGATAAATTGAGCCATGAAAACGGCCAACACGGCAGAGGCCACATACTGATATAGCTTTGTTTCGGGCTGCATTCTTTGGGCAATGACAATAGCAGCAAGGTTGAGTGTACCTACACTGATGCCAATAAACCAGGTGCCATATTTAAAGCTGATGATAATTCCGAACAAATAATAAGTGGCCATGAAAAGCCACATGATTTGATCCGATTTCTTTGTGGCATGTTGCAGGTATTCTTTACCCCTTTCATTGAGTTCTTGTTGATTTGATTTTTTCAGAGCTGTTTCCATTTTTTAATATGTTTTTCGGTTCAAGGAGCACCCATAGGCTGTGAAAGCAGATGATGGAAAGAGGTATTCTGACCCCCTTAGCATGGAGTCGATGGCTATTTTTGCAAAGTTGGTTTGAGGATTGGTGCAGTAACGCGCTTGATTATAATTGCCTCGATAATAGATTTGATCCATTTCATCGACCAATACAATCTGTGGTGTTGAATAGACTCCGTAGGCATTTGCCAGGCGTTTATCTAAATCAACAACGATTTTTACGTTGAGTTCTTTCAAAAAGTCTGCTTCCTTATTATCCAGTCCCTTTATCGCTTTTTGAATGACGACATAACAATCAAAATCATGGCGATACTGTTTGAGAAGTGCTTTGTATGATGGGGTATTAAACTTAGAACAGGGACAGTTAGGATTGTAAAAGTGAATGAGTTTCTTTTCAGAAGACCGAAATAAGTTAAGGTCTACCTTAGTACCAATAGCAATCGGTTTAAACCCTTTGGGCAAAGGTGTCGGTGTCCAATATTGAATTTCCTGAATGTAGAAAAAAGCCGCAATGAGAGAAAAGATGACTACCAAAGAAGTATATGTGACGAGTTTGCGCATAAGCGATATCGTAAATGAAGATACCCACAGAAACAACCTTATTTGATACCGCTACCAAACCCTGGTGTCATGAAAGTGGTAGTCATCTTTTTTAATTCTTATTTCATTTGAGTGAAAAAGCTACTTTGGTCTCATCCCATGCCATCCAAACTTGACCACTCTCCTCGAT
>JBCCXH010000582.1:0-3185 GCA_039192005.1 Bacteroidota bacterium | reverse complement strand
CTCGTGGTGAATAACCTGGATGGTCAACTACCTGAAACATTTTTTGACCTGATTAACCTCCAAACGCTCTGGTTAGGAGGTAATTCATTTAGCGGTGAACTCTCACCTAAAATAGGCAACCTGCTAAACCTGAAAACGATGAGTATTATCGACAATCTTTTTGAAGGTCAGCTACCTGCTTCTTTTGGTAATTTGACTGCTTTGGATCGTTTTTCCATAGATTTTAATGGGTTTGAAGGTGAAATCCCTGACACGTTCAGGAACCTGAAAGTATTGCGGTATTTCTCGGTACGAAAGAATCAATTAAGTGGAAAAATCCCGCAGTTTTTTGCTGATTTCCCACTTGAATACTTTTGGATAAGGGATAATGACTTTCAGGTAATTCCTGATTTTTCCAATCATCCCTCTCCGGGATCTATCCGTTTTAACGTTGAAGGAAACCAACTGGATTTCGGGGACCTGGAACCGAACTGGACAGAAGAAGGAGGTATTTTCAGTCGACCTCGCTACGACAATCAGGATTCAGTCACCACCTTTTACGCTTCCGAAACACGCACCTATTCCGTAGAAGTAGGCGGACAGTTCAACCAATACCAATGGCACAGAAACGGAACGGCGATTCCCGGAGCGGTTGGCCCATCCTATACGGTACCATTGAACGGTGATTTAGCTACCTACCAGTGCCGCATTACCAATACGTTAATTGATGACCTGACCTTATGGAGCGAAAGCATGGCGACCCGCGCCGGACAGTACTATGCGGTTGCAGACGGGGACTGGAACGAGTTGATCTGGTCACGGGAAAAAGACGGCCCGGTAACCGATACCACCCCGGGAATCGGAAGCGAGGTGTTTATCATTGGAAAGCACGTAACCCTACGCAATGACCTCTCCACAGGACCCATTCACGTCATTGTAGAAAATGAGGGCGCATCCCTGACCGTAGACCGCGCGGAACTTACCGTAGCCGGGACGTTGGACCTGACGAAGGAAACCGATGGCTACCCGGGAGACGTATTTGTCATTAATGGAGGCCGGATCAAACCCGTCAACCCTTAAAGAACAGACAGATGAAACAATCAAATTCATTCGCATTGACCATGAGTCTGCTTTCCTTTATCGGGGTGCTGGTCCTGCTTTTTCTCCAATGGCCACCCGGATCAAAAAAGATTGCCTATGTGGAAACATCGCGTCTGGTTTCCAATTACCAGGGCATGATTGAAGCCAGAGAAAGCTATCAGAAAAAGGCAGCGGTATGGTCCGCGAATATTGACACCTTAAAACAGGAAGTCGACTCATTGATTCAGGATTTCGGAAAAGAGGAAAAGACGCTGAACCGGAAAGAAAAAAACCTTCGACAAGCGCTCATCCAAAGCAAACAGTCTCAATTGGCTAACTACCAGGAGGCGGTTCAGGCCAAAGCCCAACAGGAAGATGCGCGGATGACCCGTGAAGTCATCGCAGCCATTAATGGTTACCTTCAGACCTATGCAAAGCAAAACGGGTTGGACCTGATTTTAGGAACGACCCCCGATGGCAACATCGCTTACGCCGAAGAAGCCATGAACGTGACCGATGAGTTATTGAAGCAACTTAACCAGACCGTCCAATGATGATGCACGCTGGAAAACAGAAGATCCGACCGTTTGGCTACTTGATTTCACTCATTTGCTCTTTATCGCTGGTGCTGTCTAATTGTGAACCCAATCGTGAATTTGCCGATCAACAAGCCCTTTCTGCTTATTTGTATTCGCATGACGCTTATCATCAGGAGGCAGATGTTGGAGCAACGAAACTTGCGGTTACTTACCGACCCACCGACTTAATCCTGGCGAAGGAAATAACGCCGCGAACGACACCGGAAGCATTGGCAGAAAAGCGTCAGGAATACCGAAAGTACGTGTATTTCCAACTAGCTCTGACTTACAATGAGAAGGAATGGTTACAACAACAGGTTAACAATCCTGTTTATGGCGATCTTGTACGAACGCTTTCCTTTCGGATGGGGCAATACATTGACTTAATCACTCCCTCGGATACGATTCCACCCGTAAGTGTTTATCACGACCGCATGTACGGGTTGTCCAAAGCCACCCAACTGTTACTTGCCTTTCCAAGATCGGACTTACCGGACCAGGCACCCCTCCAACTCATTATCAATGAATTTGGTGGCAGCCTGGGCAGACAGGAGTTTGTATTCCAGGCAAAAGACTTATTGAACGAACCATTTATTTCATTTAAAAACCAGTGAAAAATGAATAGCGAATCAACTGTATTTTTTTTAATCGTATTATTTTTCGTGTTTGTCCTCTCTTGTTCTCAAGATGATTCGAATCCCTCTCAATCCGGCGTTTCAGACACCACATTCTTTCTCGCAGGATTATCAGGTAAAGAGTGGGAATTTCCAGTAGAGCAATTTGATAGAATACGATCAGCGTTTGAAGACACCCATGAATACTGTAAACCTGACATTCCACAGTATAGCGACAGTATACACATTTTTAATACTACCTACACCTTTTTTCAGGACGGAACAGTTTTGTATGATGGAAGGTACGCAAAAGATGGCACTGATACCTATGGTTGCGATGGAGCTGATTATCTCTCAGGAACATGGAGCATTACACCTGACTTCATTAATCCCGAAAGCGAGTATCCTCTTTTGCAATTAGACTATTACACGTCTTTACGGGATTCATCCTACTTGTATGTACCTGCCACGTATCGACTGTATGTGTTGAATGAGGATACATTGGCTATTGGAGTACCCATACCTCTTTTCTTCAATTCCTATTTCACCTATGTCCGACTTGCTCCAAGAAAAAATTAAAAAAACAGGCTTTAACGAATTATTAAACGCAATAGCATGAAAAGAAAGTCATTCTGTATGATCTCAACGACCCCTTTAAATCATGGGAGAAAGCACCAGAAAGTGATTGCCACCTTTCTGTTGTTCCTATTCCTGAACAGTTTATTGGCCCCTGGTATTTCTTATGCATTGACTTCCGGCCCAATCGCGCCGGAGGCCACCAGTTTTGAGCCGGTGGATACCACCGATATGGTGAACCTGCTATCAGGTGATCTGACCTACAACCTGCCCTTGCTGGAAGTTCCCGGCCCTGCGGGAGGCTACCCGCTATCCCTTGCTTACCACGCGGGCATTCAACCCAATGAAGATGCCTCCT
>JBCCXH010000581.1:0-3191 GCA_039192005.1 Bacteroidota bacterium | reverse complement strand
CTCCCAGATGCCTTCGTTCTGGGAGTTGAAAATCAACGACCTCTAAAATTCATGATCTGATAAGGTACGTAGGTTTTCAACTCCCAGATGCCTTCGTTCTGGGTTATGGTTTGGATTATGATGGGTTGGGTCGTAATTTAAAGGACTTGTACAGTTTAGTAGACAGTCCTTCTACTATTTAAATAAATCCGACAAAATGTTAAATCTAATAATATTTGGCCCTCCAGGAGCTGGCAAAGGAACCCAGAGCGAGGGATTAATTGAAAAGTACAATTTAAAGCATATATCAACAGGGGATCTGTTTCGATGGCATACTAAGAATAATACAGAACTTGGGCAACGTGTTAAGCAAATTATGGATAGTGGAAACTTGGTTTCAGATGACATAACTATAGCCATGTTAAAGGAAGAAGTGGAAAAAAATCCTGATGTTAATGGTTTCCTTTTTGATGGCTTTCCCAGAACCGTAGCCCAGGCCGAAGCGCTGGATGGGTTAATGGAATCAATGGATACGGCTATTCATGGCGTCATAGAACTAAAGGTTACAGAAGAAGAGGTGCGCAGCCGTATTGCGAAGAGGAAAGCCCTTCAAAATAGAGCGGACGACGCTGAAGATAAGCTTGATAAACGTATTTCTGAATACTTTGATAAAACCGTTCATGTGTTACCTTATTATAGTGAACAGAAAAGGTTGAAAACGGTAAATGGAGTGGGTGAAATAGATGCGATCTTTGCCGAAATCACCTCGGTAGTGGATACCTTTTAGGAATTGAAGAACCTTTGAGTGTGTCGTCCAACTTCATTGATTATGTAAAGTTTTGTGCTCGCTCAGGAAATGGAGGTGCTGGATCTGCACACTTCAGGCGTGAAAAACATGTCCCAAAAGGAGGGCCTGACGGCGGCAATGGAGGTAGAGGAGGACATATCATACTAAAAGGAAACACTCAACTCTGGACGCTACTCCACTTAAAGTACAAAAAACACGTTATCGCAGAAAATGGGAAACCGGGTGAAGGAGGTAGAAGATCAGGGGCACAAGGAGAGGATGTGATCCTCGAAGTGCCACTGGGTACCGTAGCGAAAAATGCAGAAACCGGAAAAACACTTTTTGAAATTACGGATGATGGACAGGAAAAGGTTTTGGCTGAAGGAGGTAGAGGTGGCTTAGGTAATGAGAATTTCAAAACCGCTACCAACCAAACCCCCAGGTACGCACAACCGGGCGAGGAGGGTACAGAGGACTGGGTGATTCTAGAACTCAAAGTACTTGCTGATGTAGGTCTTGTAGGATTCCCAAATGCAGGTAAGTCCACCTTACTATCAGTACTATCTGCCGCAAAGCCAGAAATAGCAGATTATCCATTCACTACTTTGGTACCTAACCTAGGAGTGATAGCTTACCGAGACTACAAATCGTTTATTCTGGCCGACATTCCCGGCATTATAGAAGGGGCATCCCAGGGGAAAGGTTTGGGAATCCGTTTCCTAAGACATATAGAGCGAAATAGCGTACTGCTTTTTTTAATCCCAGCTGATACGGATGATGTCAGAAAAGAATATCGCATTCTGGTAGATGAGCTCCATAAGTATAATCCCGAATTACTGGATAAAGAACGGATTCTGGCCATCTCAAAAAGCGACATGCTTGATGATGAATTGATAGAAGACATGAAAAATGAATTGCCCGATGATATCGAAACTCTTTTCATTTCAAGCGTTACCGAAATGGGCCTAACTAACCTTAAAGACAAACTTTGGCAAATACTCAACAAATGATGTCATTTTGACATCCACGAGTAATTGGCAGAATAATTGACAATAAGGCTGACATCAATATCTTATCATTTTGATAACATGGAAAAGGACAATTCAGAAGAGAAGGAAATTCAAGAAACGCCTAAAAATGAGGTTAAGGAGCAAGATTTAGAGGGTGTGAGTGGAGAAAGCCCTGAAAACGATCAGGATAAGGTCGGTGATAATGAAGCCGAAGAAGCTGACAAAAAAAATGATTTGGAGGTTCTGCAGGACGAATTGGCAGAAAGTAAGGACAAATACCTTAGGCTATATTCTGAGTTTGAAAACTTTAGAAGACGAACCGCCAAAGAAAAATTGGAAATGGTTCAAACGGCTAACGAGAGTTTAATCTCCGATCTTCTACCCGTCATTGACGATTTTGAGCGTGCAGAAAAGTCGTTCGATGACAATGATTCCGATGTCAAAGCACTTAAAGAGGGTTTAGATTTAATATCTACAAAATTCAAGAAAGTGCTTGAGCAGAAAGGTTTGAAAACCATGGATCACAAAGAAGGGTCTGATTTTGACCCTGAATTTCATGAGGCAATAACTCAAATTCCTGCATCAAAAAAGAAGCTCAAGGGAAAAATTGTTGATGTTATTGAAAAAGGATATCTATTGAAAGATAAAGTTATTCGCTACGCCAAAGTGGTAATAGGCAGTTAAAATTAGTAATTAGGATGGCCAAAAGAGATTATTACGAGGTCTTAGGGGTAGGTAAATCTGCAAGTCAGGATGAGATCAAGAAAGCCTATAGAAAAGTGGCTATCAAATTTCATCCCGATAAAAACCCTGGAGACGCGCAAGCTGAGGAGAATTTCAAGGAAGCGGCTGAAGCCTATGAGGTATTAAGTGACCAGGAAAAACGTCAACGATACGATCGATTTGGTCATCAAGGCATGAACGGCGGAGGCTTCGGCGGTGGTGGAATGAATATGGATGACATATTCTCTCAATTTGGTGATATTTTCGGTGGTGGTGGCGGAAATCCATTCGAAAGCTTCTTCGGAGGTGGAGGTGGCGGAAGGCGTCAACGTAGAGGTTCTAACCTAAGGATTAAACTCAAATTGACACTTGAGGAGATTTCAGAAGGAGTAGAAAAAAAGATAAAAGTTAACCGACTGGTTCAAGCTGATGGTGTTACCTATAAAACTTGTAGTACCTGCCAGGGATCCGGTCAAGTAAGAAAAGCCGTCAATACGATGTTGGGACAAATGGTTTCCACCAGTACCTGTCCAACGTGCAGCGGATCTGGGCAGATTCTTGATCATAGACCCCCAGGGGTTGATAATTCCGGTTTGGTTTCCAGAGAAGAAATCATACCAATAAAAATTCCTGCTGGTGTTAGTGAGGGAATGCAGCTTTCTATGTCAGGAAAAGGAAATGAAGCTCCGGGT
>JBCCXH010000580.1:0-3192 GCA_039192005.1 Bacteroidota bacterium | reverse complement strand
GTTCGTAAAATAGCTCGACCCTAAGAGGCCATTTTCCTCTGCGGTGTAACAAGCAAAAATGATGGATCTTTTAGGATTCACCTCCAGCTTATTAAAGGCTTTCGAAATGCTAAGTAGCGCAGATACTCCAGATGCATTATCCATCATCCCATTGTATATGGAGTCCCCTTTTATTGCCTTCCCAATGCCCGAGCCGTCAAGATGTGCCCCAATGACGACGTATTCATTTCTCAGGTGCGGATCTGTACCTGGCAATATGGCCATTACGTTTTTGCTTTCCATTGGCTCACTCTTTACCGTATACTGACACTGGATAGTGGAGGTCAATGCTTTACTTTCATACGTTCCCTTAGCCATATTTTGAAGGGTTTGTTTAAGGATCAATCCATTAAGTTTAAAAATATTTTCAACCAACTGTTTTTTAGCAAAAAACAACAACCTCAAATCCGCGTTCCCGATGGGGTTTTGCATGGAAGTATCGGCAATTGCAAGCATTCCTTTGGACAAAAACCCATGTACTTTTCTGAATATGACATTTTGCAACAGGTCTGCCTTTGGGTAGAAAAGAATTAGCCCACTGGCACCATTGGCAACGGCATTTTTGAATTTCTCATTTCGGTCATGAAACGAAGGATGAGACATGCCTTTCGGCCCACCCAAAGCAACGATGACTGTCTTTCCTTTTACATCGACACCTTCATAATCATTGATGTTTTGCTCAGGTACGATGTTGCCATACCCTACAAAAACCACTTGCTGTTCTTCATTGATTTCCTGGTGTGCAGGGCTGAGTACCACGCTTAGGTTTGAGCCATATTCTGCTCCGATCGTTTTCGATTCATTGTTGAATTGAAGGCTGAAATTACGTTTTGAGATGGACAGCTTTGAGAGCGCCACTTGTTGAAAATACGTACCAGCATCACCAAAGGACTCCAATCCATTTTTCCTGAACTCATCGGCTACGTAGCGTGCGGCCATATCATATTCTTGAGTGCCTATACCGCGCCCTTTCAGCTCGTCGCTTGCCAGGTAGCTAAGGTGCTTGAAAAAATAATCGTAATCTATAGATGCGATCGCACGATCCAAACGGGTAGTAGCGCTTTGGGCGCTTAACGACTGCGGAAAAAAGAGCGGGATAGATAGGATGATCGTTAGGAAGTAATAACAAGAGTTTCTCATGTCTGTTCGCATTTATGTTTTCGAACAAACCTAGGTTTTAGCATGAGCAAAGGCGTTTCAACTTACCCGGTGACACCCCTTTTTAACGATTTAAAAGGTCATTCCTGTTCCAGAGAGGTGACGAGAACGGATGGTGTCTGTCCCGTTTCCTTCTTACAGTAGCGGTTGAAAGAAGATTTGGAATTGAACCCACATTCATAAGCCAACCCCAGCAACGTCAACTGTTTGTGCTTTTGATCCTTTATCGATTTTTTAAAGGCTTCCAGTCGAAATGAATTGACAAAGTCGTAAAAGTTTTTCCCTTCTCTTTCATTGATAATTTGAGACAAATAATTGGGGTGAGCGTCCAGGTCCGCAGCCAATTCATTTAACGATAGTTCATTTCTCTTGTAAGCTGCTTCGTCGTGAAAAAGGCGCATTAATTTTTGATAGATCTCGTCTGCCAGTTCATCCTTCAATCCTGAACCGGCATACTTTTTCTTTTCATTTGACGTCTTCCTCGTTCCCTCTTGTGATGGAACAGTAACTTGTTTTGGGCTCACGAAAATGGTCCGTTGCTGAACGCCAAAAAAGCCTATCAGAATCGCAAAAACCGTAACGCCCGCAAAGATGTAAGCATCATTATTCGTAAAGATGACAATGCTCCAGATCACCCCCAGACCGTAGGTAAGGAATTGCAACCAGCTCAGGCTGACTTCTTCAATGTCAGAAAACTGCTGTTGAATCGCTTGTTTGTGTCGGTGGAGTAACCTGACACACCAAACGACGTACACGATTCCAGAGAGAAAAATCAGTACCAGTCCAACGTTCATAAACGCCTCATACCCACCAAAACCTTCTTCGAAAAAGGCTACTTTCTCTTCCCTGGAAGAGAGAAAAAATGGAATGAGGTAGCCATAGCCCACACCGATGGGAAGAAAATGAAGGAACATCATCCAGGGTCGCTTTGGAAACTGGTTGGTGATGGAAGACACATAGCCATACAAAAACACGCCATGAATGAGTGGCAAGGGTATCTCGATTCCCAATAAATGTGGCATCTTATGGAGCGATCCCGAAAAATTGACCTCATATAAAAAAAGGTGAAAAGCCAATACCAACATCCAAATCGTGAGAAAGACATCTGACCTTGATTTATTCTTTTTGTTGAGAAGTAATGCAGCAATAAATAAGGAGATGCTGATACCTGCGATGTATATCACGTTCATGTTAGCTGACACGATTATTTGTGGACTTTGCACCAATCAAATATGATTACACTACTTGATTGGTCTTTCAAAAAAAATGGTTCGAACTGCATTTCATGGTTGAGTTAACACCAGGTTGAAATACTAAAAATGAAAACCTTAATTGCCAAACTGCTCATCCTTTGGTAAGCCACTGAAGTTTTCGACTTTGATTGTCTTTTCCTCTTCCTCTCCAATCTCATATTTCCATTTTTCTCCGTAAATAGACTCGTAATAAATGACGATGGAAAGCTTATCGAGTCTTTCTAAAAATGCCTGGGCCAATTCGAGATTCTCATTCAGGTTCAATATCTCCAACGACTCTCCTATTTTAATCACCCGATCGTTAAAATTCGCATTGCTAATGTATTTTTCCACTGAATCAGGGATTTCCTGAATTAAGAAGAGATCCCACCAATCTGTGGAAACCTCTTTATCGTACATCACTTTCACATCGGTGATAATGGCAGGCCCCACACCACTATTGGTTAATGTCAACACGAAATGCCTGATGCTTCTATCTTGGTTATGCCCTTTCATCACACCAAATTCCAACCTTGGCCAAACGGACGCACGCGAATACTCCCGCATCAACTCCCGCTCTTCTTTCATAATCTGTGTTTGCATAACAGAAACAACCAATGCACACAAACTTATGATCGTCACCCCCAATGCTATGATGTACTCAGGGTTCCTAAGGTCAATTTTTGGTTTTTTGTTCATGATAAATACAACCTGAAAGAAACTAATTTCCAAATATCATTAAAAAAATCTTATCTTAAAAAAT
>JBCCXH010000579.1:0-3194 GCA_039192005.1 Bacteroidota bacterium | reverse complement strand
GTGGAACATTCGCAATAGCTAGCAAAGTAAGCACCGGCACAATGAACAAGGCAGGGTTAGCCTTAAAGTCATCCGACAAATGAGGAATGTAAATCAAGGTATAGAGGCTGGTAATGGTGAAGAGCACAATGAAGGCAATGATTGCTCTTTTAAGCAATATTCTCAATTTATCATAAAGACGGCCTTCGGTTTTCATGAGCAAGTAAATGGCTCCATGCATCATAAATAAAGCAAGCGTGGTAAATCCAACCATGATGGCGTACGGATTGATAAAGGATATCCAGTTTCCATCAAACTCAAATTGATCATTTAGTGGCATACCTTGTAGGATGTTTCCTAATACTACCCCAAGCAGTACGGCAATCAGTATGCTGGAAATGCTGTATGCTACGTCCCAAGACTTTCGCCACCATTTCATCGGTTCCTTACTTCTAAACTCAATGGAAACTGCACGAAAGATCAGAAAGGTGAGAAAAAGCATAAATGGGATGTACATACCAGAAAATAAAGTCGCATATACTATCGGAAACCCTGCAAACAACGCGCCTCCACCAATCACCAACCAAACCTCATTTCCATCCCATACGGGTCCTACCGCATTCAGCGCAATCCGGCGGCTTTTCTCATCTTTAAAAAACAGGTGCCACGCGCCTGAACCCAGATCAAAGCCATCAAGGATACCGTACCCTGTAAATACGGCTCCAATAACCAGAAACCACCAAGTGTTGTAGTCTATTCCGAGAAATGTCATCGTTTAGTCAAATTAAGTTTGTGCTACGTTAGTTAAGCTTCCAAAGTGAAGTTATCAATATCATCATACATCAGGAAGGTTTTTAAAATCACCTGGCTACTGACGCTTTATTTCAAGTGCGCCCACCATTTCCTTTTGAGTAGGTCGTTGATCAATCAGCTCTCCTTCTTCCGGTCCTTTTTTAATCTTTTTATTCAGCATGTAGATAAATAGTGCGAGTAAGAAAGCATAAACGATTGAGAAAAGAATAATGGAAAAAAAGACCTGATTGGCTGTGACCACTTTTGATAAAGCATCCGACGTTCGAAGCAGTCCGTAGACCACCCACGGCTGCCTTCCCATCTCTGCGGCAAACCACCCTACCTGGTTGGCGATCTGAGGAAGTATCACGGAAAACACAAATACCCACATCAGCCACTTTCTTTCAAAAAGCTTTCCTCTCCACCATTGAAATGCCGCATATAATGTCAATGCGATCAAAAACATTCCAATACCTACCATCAGGTGGTAAAACTGAAAGATGGCATTAAGTGCTGTGGGCCTGTTTTCAGGTTTAAAAGCGTTCAACCCTTTGACCGGAGTCTCAAAATCCTGATGTAACAAAAAGGTTAACCCTCCAGGTACTTTGATACCGGTTACTTTCTGGGAAGTTTTATCCACCCAACCGATCACGTACATGTCTGCGACGGAAAGGCTGTCGAAATGTCCCTCTAATGCGGCAAGCTTTGCTGGCTGGTTTTCAGCGACACCATCGGCTGACCGGTGACCGGTAAATAGCTGAGATAACGAGGCGACTATCGAGATAGTCAGCGCGATTTTAAATGCCTTTTTAGATAGTTCAACGTGACGACCTTTCAATAAATAGTACGCATGGACGCTCAATACCAAAAAGGCCCCTGCTAAAAACGCTCCAATCCAAACGTGTGTAAGACGATCTACACTTGAGGGATTGAAAACCATCTCCCAAAAATCCGTGATCTCTGCCCTTGCTTTCATCCCCTCTCCAACAATGTGATACCCCGCCGGAGTTTGCTGCCATGAGTTTGCTACCACAATCCATATGGCAGAAAACATAGAACCCAGCCATACTCCCACGGTAGAGATGAAATGAACCACCGGGCTTACCCGATTCCATCCAAATAGTAAAATGCCTAAAAAACCACTTTCCAATGCAAAAGCGAAGATCCCTTCTGCGGCCAACGCGCTGCCAAAGATGTCTCCAACATACCGTGAGTAGGTTGCCCAATTTGTCCCAAACTCAAACTCCATGACAATGCCGGTCGCTACTCCTATTCCAAACGTAAGCGCAAATATTTTTGTCCAAAACTTGGCCAGACGGTGATAGGCTTCATCTTTTGTACGAAGGTATAATCCTTCCATTAATACCATGACCAGACCTAGTCCAATGCTGAGTGGAGGATAGATGTAATGAAAAGAAATGGTCAGGGCAAACTGGATACGTGCAAGGATTTCAACGTCCATAAATTATGAGAATTGGTTAGTAGTTAGTACGCAATTTCACCCGCAAAGTAAGGCTGCAAAGGCGATTTGTGAAGAAAAAAAAGGCGTTTATACAACCAATAAAGGCCACGTGTTTCTTTATTGATTTAGTTATATCAAAAATTAAAATTATTCAATTTAAGGAGGATATTAACCAAATCTGTTCTTATATTAGCAATTACCAAAACCAGTGAAGGAATGAGATACTTTACCATCGTTATGATCCTACTGACTTTTTCGGCGTCGGTAAACGGGCAAGAGGCTAAATACAAGGCACTTTTCATGTTTAAGTTTTTACAAAACATGGAGTGGCCCGAAACAAAGGTTGGTGATGCTTACCGCATAGAAGTATTTGGAAGCCGTGAGTTAGTCAACGAAATGAAAAAGGTGATCGTTGACCGACGGGTGAACGGAAAAGCAATAGAGGTTTCAGAATACACCCGAAGCGAACTAGACAACGTCAATATTTTGTATATCGCAAAAAGTAAAGAGAGTAGCTTTTATGAATTGAATGAACAAGCCATCTCAAAATCGGTTGTGGTGATTACCGAATCTTCGGGTCTTGCGAGAAAGGGGGCATCGATCAATTTCATTAAGGATAACAACCGCCTCAAATTTGAACTGAATGAAAAGTCTTTTAGCCGTGCGCATATTTTGGTTTCCAGCGAAATTAAGACACGAGCAAGTTCTGTTTATTAGCTTCCAAACCGGATAAGACGGATGCTGTTGTGGAGTAAAGAGTATCTCTAAACCCGGCAGTCCTACCCAAATTGGTCATCTCATCTTGCATGCTAAAACGTATGATGACCCCATATGTAAGATCAAAAAGCCAATACGAATTGAATCTTAGTCGAATATTCTCTCTGTTTTATAGTGAAATAGAGCGTGACGGGCGAAAAGAATGCTTCCGTACTCCGTTTGTTTGTCATATTTACAAAAAACG
>JBCCXH010000578.1:0-3194 GCA_039192005.1 Bacteroidota bacterium | reverse complement strand
CTGATCATCGTGTGCCAGCAAGTGGTAGTTGGGATAATGTTCTTTTATCGCTTTTTGTAACGAATCCAACCTTATTTTAGTAGCATCATGTTGCTTTTTATAAAGCATCAACTCGTTGAATTCATCTCCACCAACCATTCGTTGAGCTTCTATGACTCGCTTTGAATAGTAGTTTTCATCTGCTTTCAGTTCTTCTTCAAGAAGGATCAGCCGATCAGGAACACCGTTAAAATGCGTTGAACGGTTAGCTAAAAGTTGCGCTCTCAATACTCCATATTTGCTTTTCTCCATGAAGTAGAATATCAGCTTTAAGTACTCGTCCTTTTCTGTCTGCTCGTAAAGTGCTACCGAAGTATTGATTGCTGCCTCGTAAACTTTGGATGCTTCTTCACCCAGGGATATTTTGTCGAGATGTAACGAATAGGTACGCCGAAGATTCCCAATCAGGGTATCGCATTTCCGGAGTGTTCTCAGAGATACCTCTAGGTCTTTGATGCTTTCTGTTTCCTCGTAGCGCCTTCTTAAAAGCACTCCTTTTCTTTTCAAAGACTGTAGCATATACATCGCGTTCAGGTAATTCTTCAAAGGAGGGTTTTCATAGATACTGTCGGCGTCAAAATCAAAAACATTAGCAATCAAAGATTTCTGAACATACCAAAGTACTTTTTGGAGATCTTCCTTATCCCCTATCACCTCCGAAATATTTAAGTAAGCTAAGGCCAAATCAGGATGTTTTTCACCCAGATAGGACTCACGTATTTGTATGACTTTCGTTAAAAGCTGCCTTGCTTTATCTTTTCGCCCTGTTACCGAGTAAAGCATGGCAAGATTTAAATGACATCGAGCAACTTTCAAACCGGTACCTCGTTCTGCTTTTTGAGCTATTTCGAGGGATTTTTGATTATACTCAAACGCTTTGATGTATTCCCCCTGATTTTTGTGTAGTAATCCCAGGTTATTGTAAATCACCCTGGCGCCAGAAGAACCTGGTCCTAACTTATTTATTTTGATTTTCAGAGATTCGCTGTAGTAATGTTTTGCCTGGTCCAGCAACCCTGCGTTTTGAGAGGAAACAGCCAGACTCGTATAGGCTGCTGACAACCACAAGTGATCCTGGCCGACTAAACTTTTAATGATAGCTACCGCTTTCTTATGATGTGATAGGGCTTGCTCATACGCACCCATCTTATTGTAGATGCTTCCGATTCCTCGGTATATCAAGCCCAAATTTTCGTTATATCCACCCGATTCGTGTTCATGAACCTCAAGTGCCTTTTGGTAGCACCTTAACGCTGACTCATAAAAGCCTTTACCATTATAAATAATCCCAATATTGTAGTAGGTATCTGCAACTACTAAATGATATTCTCCCAGTTTTTCCTCTCGGATGGCGAGCGCTTTCTTGTAATTTTCCAAGGCCAAATCATACGACTTTTTACCTAAATAATTATTACCAATAAGGTTGTAAACATTTGCTTCTTTTAGCGAGTCTCTTTTGGGTAGTGCGACCAACTTACTTAAGTTCGTTTTAGCATATTGAAGTGATTCATCATATCTCTCTGTTTCAAATTCCATGACACTCAGGTAATGGGTGGTTTGAAGCATTTCCTTATCGGTTTTAATGGTGTTGTTTTTAGCCCAATGATAAGCTTTCCCGGCTAGTTTCCTTGCCTCTTGCACCTTACCTTGTTTCCAAAGAAATTTTATCTTTAGATTGAGGGTAACATGATAAAAAAAAGAGCTTTGATCCTGATTTATGAATGACAGGCTATCATCTAAATAGTGCCTGGCCCTTTGGAAATCTCGACTTTCGATTAAAGAATCGGTGCGAATGATATAACTTGATAATTGAGCACTATCATATAAGGTGCTGACCAGTTTAAGGTTGGCTCCCAATACTGTAATAGAACAAGCAAGAAGTGCAGTAATAAGTCCTCCTCTTATAAAACTGATCTTATCATCAAAATAAAACCTATCACTACTTGTTAATAATTTATGCCGTAAATCATCGCAACTCACGTAAAAGGGAATCTGCTTCTCTTTCATAAATACCTCCTCCTGATCTTATTTCTTCCAAAATAGCCACAGCCTCTGGTGAGTTTTCAGACCGGAGTTCTGTCAACGCGAGGTACCATTTCGCGTACTGCGCCATTCGGTTGTTAGTCGTCTTACGCGCTTCTTTTAAGACTGCTCTGGCTTTATCTACATCACCGAGTTGTAAATAGCAATTTCCGAGGTAGATAGCAGCCAGCTCATCATCTTTTCCGGAAGCAATGAATCCGTCAAAAAGGCGGGCGGCTTGCTCGTAGTCTCCTTTTCCGTATAGATGGGTGGCTTGAGAAAGTAACGAATCTACTTCCATCGCATGGTCGTTTCTAAATACACCATCTTGGTAAAATGGCACATAATACGAAGCGAAGAGTTTCTGCTCTTTTGTTTCCTTATTGGTAGCTACAAACAAACTAGTCGCGGCTATAATCATGGCAACAGATGCCGCCACTGCATATTTCATGATGCGATTGGCCGTTTTCTTCTTTCTACCGTTTTCCTTTACCCGGTCATAAATGCCCCTCATTTCGTCCTTCAGCCCCTCGTAGTCTTGCAGCGAATTTACGGCTTGCTGATGGACCTCCAACTCATCCTTGAGCAACGGATCCATCTCCAACTTTTGCTCAAAATCTTCCTTTTCCCCGGGAGACATTTCACCGTTCAGGTACCGCTCAATCGTTTCTATTAAGTCTTCTTCCTGCATTGCGCTACTTTGATGACGTTATATCGATGTATGATTCGTTCATTTTTTTGATCTCCTTTATCCACTTCTTGTAGCATCGTGATTTGGCTGTTTTCGCCACGTTGGCATTCGTAAAACCCAACTCTTTGGCAATTTCACTCATTTTATGATGATGTACGTAGTAGCTTTTCAAAATACAACGGCATTTTTCGTCAAGTTTTTTAAACGCACGGATCACCACTTGTTGTCGCTCGTCTTCTCCTTCCTGATCGGTTTCTTCCACCACCGTATCGTCCTGAAAATACATCAGTACTTCCTCCGTTTTTTCACGTGCTCTTTGTTGCTTTGCATAATTGACGCGATACATGTTCAGACAGGTCGTATAAATATAATTGCGTATCCGGGTCATGTAGGTGATCTTCCCCTTAATTGCCTTTTCCCTGAAATTAAGCACCGCGTCCAT
>JBCCXH010000577.1:0-3199 GCA_039192005.1 Bacteroidota bacterium | reverse complement strand
ATGCGCTCTATTGCGATGGCAATACGGTGAGGCGGCGCGCGGCACGGACCATCCTAATGGCTCATTAGAACTGATGATGAGCCAAAAAAGTAATTTCGTGATGGATGCAAACAAATTAGATACTGGCGTTATTACATTGGAAGGTTTAACCTTAATAAAAAAGTGGGAGTGGGTAAGCTTGGATTTGCTTTGTCTTAATGATCCTAAAGTGTCTACTAATCTTCCCCGAATTGAAAACCTCGAAATAAAAAGAAATAATAACAAACGCCTCGTGAATACCCTCATGAAGAAAATGACCTTTAAGGATATCGTAGGATACGCTTGTATAGGACTCTTACAAGAAATTATTGGATCAACCAATAAGAATGAAATTTGATTTTGTTTGAAGGTAGTTGTTTCTATTACAACCATCCTTTTCTTAATTCATCATCATACCAGTCAGGAAATGGCCTGCCTAGTTCTTTCCACTTCTTATAATATTTTAGATAAGCAAGCGCCGCCTGATCTATGGTTGAGAAGAATTGTTGATATTCTTTTTCGTCGCAATACCAATCAAAAAAGGGGCCATCACTCATGACCTGAAAAAATGTTCCTTTCTCAATTTTTGCATGTACGGTTCCAAATTTTCTTGATGTGCTAACTGCGAATCCGATCCCTACCTGACCTGTGTATTCCGTCAATAGCTTTTTAAGTTGTTCTTCTGTTAGTTCTTCTCCTTCCATGTTTAGTTTAGTTAAATAGACTTCTTAACAAAGCAGTCATAATTTTTTTATTGAACTGTTTGATATTTTTCTTGAGTAATGAGTTAGCACAGATTGTGGATTTAGCTATCTCTTTAGACAAAAAGCTCATGATACACTTTCCTATTTTTAGTCGTAAATCCATTATCCTGCCATACCGAACGAAGGGCTTCACGACCAATACGCTCGCGCAATACCTTATCTTCCATCAATGATTCGATAGCGGTCAACCAATCCGCATGATCTTTAGCTAGTATCCCCGTTTCTCCTGATTCAATTTCCCAGGCATACGGTTCCAGGTTTGAAGCAACCACCGGAATGCCAAAAACGGATAATTCCATATAGGTCTTTATTGAACCGCCTTTCGTGTTGTACGGCAGGTCCGCCAGGGGCAACAACGCCATATCGAGTGCCAGTTCACTCAGCGTTTGAAAGTAGTCCAGGAAATGCACCGACTTCACATACGTGACAGGTAGCCCCTTCAACTGGTCCTTTCCATTAAGCTGACCGTCCCAACCGAACAGCACCCACTCCACTTTGTCCCCATACTTTTGCTGTATGCTGTGTAATGCATCCAGGATACTGAGCGGATCAAAAGCAGTAGCTGCCGTCCCGATTAATCCAATCCTGACCCGTTCGTTCGCTGGCGATTTTACAGGCGGAAGCCCTGCATAGCCCTGTTCAGAGACCAGGTCCGGCAGGCATTCGATATAGACCGTTGAGGTAGGATGGTATTCATCCAGAAGCACTTCGTAATCGTCTGCGAGTTCAGGTGATTCCATCGTCACAATGTCCATCTCCGAAAGGTTTTTCAATAGCATCGCTTTCATTTCTTCGGTAATCTTCGCATGATCCGGGTGGCTTTCCGGCAAGCGATGCACGTTACGGTCCAGGTCCATCACATACTGGAGGTTTTCGTTGACGGCATCGAGTGCTTTACGGATGTATTTCGTATCGGTGAACATGGGTGGCAGGATGACATAATCTGCCCACTGAACCAGCCGTTCATCCACCGGACTGTCGTAGTCATCAAATTGTCTGGTGAAATCCCAATTATGAATGCCCGATATGATTGCACAGTGGGTTTCTGTCTCATTCAGTTCCAGGGCCGGGGCAATTACCCGGTAATACCCCGTACGGTTCAGGCACGGAGCAAGGTACAAGAGATGCACCTTCCCGTCACCCGGGTCGTATTCCGGGTATTGTTCCTCAAATTTCCCAGACTTCAACCGGGCTTGTAATTCTTTAATCTTTTTCATTGATTTAGTTTAATAAGTGATGAAATCCCCCGCTCCAAAATCGATCCCTTGTCCATTGATCAGATAGGCAAAAAGAATTGATTCATCGGGGTGATTTCGTGGTTGAACAATGGGTAGCCAGCGAGTCGCCTGCTACCGTTTAAACTCGTTTACCTCGGCGCCACACTATCACCCCATGGCGATATTTAGTAATAAGCTGATCAGATTGCAGGTCATAAATGACAATCGTTTTCGTTTCCGTCCCAAATCGGATAATTAGCCGTTCCAGCCGTTTCATCCCGATCTGAGGATCTCTCTCTTTACTTTCCGGGTGTTTCCAGTCCATTGAATAAAACGTTCGTACCCGGCGATCTTTAAATCTGACAATCATTTTGAAAAAGGAATCCTCCTTGAGTTTCCATTTCTTTCCTTGCCGCTTCAAACCGATCTTATGATTTGAAATAATGAATCAGGTACTTGACCGGAATCAACTCAATGAACACTTCCTGTTTAAAACTTTGCACGACCGTCCCTTCTTCCGTACTGGAGATGAACACCTGAAGGTGAGCTGGCTGCATGGATTGATGCCCGGCGTATTCATCCAAAAACCGGATGACACTGGCCGCTACCTTTTGCTCCATACCGGATGTGGTAGACCCAATAAAAAAGCGGACCAACTCCGAAACCGTCAACTCTTTCACCTTCCTGCCTCTGACATGGAGGTATACCCGCAAGGTTTCACCGGGGTAACTAATGCGTACCCCCACTTCGTCTGCCGCAACACCCCAGGTTCGGGAGACTTCACACGCAAAGCTTCGAATGCTTTTGTTCACCAGCTTTTCATACCCGAACACGTCCACCACCACCGATTCCATGTAGGCTTTCAGCTTCTTTTTGATGCCCGTTCCCGGTTTCGCCCTGAAGCCGGATACTCGTTTTTTAGATGGAAAGTCGCTAGGCATGGGCATTGCGTTTAGGATCAGATTCAGGAAGTTGGGCATAGGTTTCCGGGGGCAGAACCGCCGCATAAAACTGTTGCAGCAACAACGGGTCACCTAACTTCCCGATGCGTTGTTCACAGGAGCGGAACACCTCCAATGGAGGTTTGCGCTTCGATGCATCCTTCGTCAGGTTACTCAGGTAACGCCGGATCTGTGCGCTCAGGATCAGCTTCACCTGTACTTCCTTCTTCCGCTTGTCCTGCGCATACCACCACGCCCT
>JBCCXH010000576.1:0-3209 GCA_039192005.1 Bacteroidota bacterium | reverse complement strand
TTTTAAATGGAGTTACAGGATTGTTTATCAAGTGACTGAATATAAAGTAACTATCTTGAATGTCTATCATACGAGTACGGATTCAGGAGCTAAAACTATTTGATCCTTTTTTGACTAAAAGTTCTTACGTCCCTGCCCTTGTTTGTGTTATCACCAACAAGCAAATGATGCTGTACGAGCAACTTAAGGTCTGGTTTTTCCAACTGAACATGCCCAATGTATCACGATTACTATCTGGAAGTGGGAAAGCTTATTGAAACCAGACAAATACAAAACCATCAAGACCGATAGCTGAATAGTAACCCCGTCTCGATAAGTAATTCCTGAATTATTCAGGTTAGCCTGTATCTTTTTGAGATGTTTGGTATTAAGACTTAGGAAACTGAAAAACCTAAGTGAAAACATCCATTTTATATCAAAAAGATCGTTTGGAAACACCGGAAACAGAACTCATAGAAGAGGCAAAAAAAGATCCCGAAAAGTTTGAGCCAATCTATGACCGCTACTTCAAGCAACTGTTCCAATTCGTATTTCATCGGGTTGCAGACAAGAGCCTGGCAGCCGACCTTACCTCGCAAGTCTTTCTTAAAGCACTTCTAAATCTAAAAACATACGAGCACAAAGGACTGCCCTTTTCTTCCTGGCTTTACCGGATCGCAATCAATGAGTGCAACCTCCATCACAGAAAAAGCCGAACAAAACAGTATGTCGTGCTGGATGATCACAATTACAACCTGATGAGTGAAGAAATGGACCTCGAAAGAGAAGAGGACCGAATCCTGCTAAAAAAAGCCATTTCAAAACTTAGTACAAAGGAAATGGAAGTCATAGAGCTTCGATTTTTTGAGTCCCTTTCCTTCAAGGAGGTGTCCAAAATTCTTTCGATCACCGAAAACAACGCAAAAGTTAAACTCTACCGCGCACTGGACAAGCTAAAAAAACTAATGAACGCTTATGAAAAGTAAGTATCAACTATTGGACCTAAAGCCATTCATTTCTTCCGAAGAGATCGAAGAAATGAAAGATTTTGATGGATTGATGGAGCATTTCCGTCAAGCGAAAAAAGAGCAATCCGAAGTAGGAAAGCAAAAAATCATCTTTATGCTATCTTCAGGCATATTAGCCGCTTTGATGGGCTTTTTATACCATACAGAGTTCATCAAAGAGCCTGCTACTACAGCAGAACACTCCGACTCATTCATGGATGCCCCGTGGAACGCCCCGTGCGAAGTGGTGGCAGATACTGCGGTGGCGCGGCATCAAAACTACCACCGGAATGTTGATGAAAAATCATCCGCCCGGAGTATAGAAAACCGCATCGTACCGACTCCAAAAGATAAGGAACCTGCGCCAACACGTCCGTTAACGAATGAAGAACGTACCCTAAAAACGACTGAGGAAAAGGCATCAAAACCTATCTATCAGGAAGCCGAACCCGTCCTTGGGTACACGCACCTTTACGAGTATTTCAATGACGCCCTTCGATACCCGAAAGATGCCGTCCATGACTCCATTTCAGGGACTACGCTGGTCGCTTTCACTATCGCTGAGAAAGGAGTCATTAAAGACATCAGGATAGAAAGCTCCCTTGGTAAAAGTTTTGACCGCGAGGCCATCCTTTTAATCCAAAACATGCCCCGATGGCGCCCGGCAAAACTTGACGGAAATGAGGTAGCATCCAAAATGAGAATTCCACTCCACTTTCAAATTAAACACACAGATAAATGAGGCACTTAGTTATTCCACTACTTTTTCTGATCGTGCAAAGCACGTACGGTCAGGTATTTATGCCAACAGACTCATTGAGCATCGCCAGAGTAGCCCTTCTTCAAGGAGAATGGCTGGACTTAACCAATGAGGGAACACTTGATTTTGTCTTTATGACAGCAACAGATAAAGATTCCGATACGATCACAGCATTTCGTATGGATGATTCACTATCAACGCGCGACTCGTTAACCCTTTCCTTACCCGGGTCCATTGGTTTTGAAGCCGTAGATATTGATAACAATTCAAAGCTCGACTTATTAACGCAGGCAGCATTTGATGACACCACCTATTTGACCGTTTATTACCAAATGGACTCCGGCGCATACGAAGCGGTCGTGATCGACTCCCTCGCTGCGGAACGGTACGAAGCGATGGACCTGGATCAGGATGGAACAAAAGAAATCGTCTACAGCACTCATGATCAGTTCCTTCATTTTCGAAAACAAAACGCGTCGGGAGGTTGGGAAACGTTTCATGAACCCATCGCAACATTTCCGTCCGGAAACTGGACCTTTTACGATTCCGACAACGACGGGTTGAAAGATTTAGTCATTTCCGGGACCGACGGGACGACTCCATCCTCTCTCTTCTATTCCAATCAGAATGGGTCATTTACAGCAGTAGATTCCGGTGAGTTTGCGCTTCTTAACGCCAGGTTTTTTCCGGCCGATTTCAACAGCGATGGAACCTATAACCTGGCAACGATCGGATTTGACCTAACGGGTACCTTACACGTCAGGCTGCATGTAAAAGACACCGTGGTCATGCTGGACGGTCTTCAGAACATTGAAAATTTTGAAGTATTTGCAGCAGACCTGGACGCTAACGGCGAATGTGACCTTTCAGTAAGTGTCAAAAATACATCCGGAACCTCTTCTTCCCACATCTATTTCAACCAGGGAAGCCTCCAATTTATTGAACAGGATCTTTTTATACCAGGCGCACTTTTATTTGACAACTATGCAGACATCGACTCCGACGGTGACCTGGACCGTATGATTGTTTCCAACCGCTCCGACTCTACCACCTTCACATTTTTCAACAACACCAGTGATTTAGGGAACAAAGGACCTTCCATTCCTCAAAATCCTATGACTTTTCAAACCGGACGTGGTACGATGCTCCTCTGGGAAGAAAGTCAGGATGACCTGACCAACTCAAAAAGCATCACTTACGATGTTTTCATAGGATCATCCACCAATACAGCAGACGTTGTTTCGAGCGAGTTCGATCTGACTAATGGCAAACGATTCAAAGCATCGAGGGGAAATTCAGGGTTTGAAGAATCCATGCTCGTAAACCGGCAAAACCATCGCCCGCGCAGCCGCTGACATCCTTGCGCCATGCGTCCTCGAGCTTGGCGGCAAATCCGGCGCCATCGTGCACAAAGACGCCGATATCGACGGCTTCACCAACAATGTCCGCTGGGGCATCTACTT
>JBCCXH010000575.1:0-3215 GCA_039192005.1 Bacteroidota bacterium | reverse complement strand
TTGGAATGTGAATGATGAAGCGTCCGGGTACGCGGGCTTCGTTACTTCCTTTGATATCCCGTCCGAATACTTTAATCAATTTAAGGTGCAAAACGTAGGTACTCATCATCATGAAGAACTATGGGTAGAGGCCGCTGAATTAGAAAATTTCAACCTTCAAATACGAGACAAAATAAAAGTCATCAAAGCTTTTTACGGAAAAAAGTACGATGGAGAAAGACGATATTGACATGAATTCCAAAATAGCAATTGTTCAGGGAGACATTACTCAATTAGCAGTAGATGCGATTGTCAATGCTGCAAATCCTTCTTTAATGGGAGGAGGAGGTGTCGATGGTGCCATCCATAGAGCTGCGGGACCTGAGTTATTGGAAGCTTGCAGACCTTTAAGAGGCTGTCACACCGGCGATGCAAAGATCACTCCCGGTTTTAACTTACCCGCTAAGTATGTCGTTCACACAGTAGGACCAGTATGGAACAATGGCACCGGAAGTGAAGATCAATTGTTGGCCTCCGCTTACCGCAGATCACTGGAAGTGGCTGCAGAAAACGAGGTCCAATCCATTGCTTTTCCATCGATTAGTACAGGTGCTTACCGATTTCCGTTTGATCGGGCCACGAAAATAGCACTGGAAGAGATCGATCAATTTATATCCATAAACGAATTGCCCGAAAAAGTACTACTCGTCGCATTTGGTGAAAAGGATTATCACCGCATGATACGACTAATAAAACATTCAGAAAAATGAAAATCGAACTAGATAACTATGAAAATCAGGTCAAGCATTGGCCTAAAGAAGGATATCATATCATGGCGCAATATGACCATGAAAAAATCATAGTGTATCAAGCCTATAGACCTGAAATCGGGAACTTTGCAGTTAAAGAACAATACTTTGGCGGAGCATTTAGCTTCAATCGAATGACCTGGATCAAGCCCAATTTCCTTTGGATGATGTATAGAAACGGGTGGGGTCAAAAAGAAGGTCAAGAGATTACTTTAGCCATTCATTTACGAATAGAAGCATTTATAAAGTACTTGAAACAAAGTATCTACTCTAGTTTCCAAAATTCAGGTTTTACTGATCATCATACATGGAAACATGCGCTTGAGTCTTCTTCTTGTCGCTTGCAATGGGACCCTGACCATGATCCATACGGTCAAAAATTACCCAGGAGAGCCATTCAGATAGGAATCCGAAACGAATTGATTATTCAGTATAGCCGAGAAGATATTATCGAAATAGAAGACATCTCTCCTTTTGTAAAAGAACAGCATAATCATGTCAAACAGAACGAGTTAGATATGCTACTAACACCCAAAGAAACCCCATTGATCTTTGACGATACTGAACTTAATGTTCACCTAAAAATTTCCAATCAATGAAACCCGGTATTCATAAAAAGATAAGCAAACTAATGAGCTATGCGCTACGTCATCAACCTGAAGCATTAGGACTTGAACTTGATGATGAAGGCTGGGTAGCTACGCACCAGTTGATCTCAGGACTAAATAAGAAGATACCAGAAATCAACCTAACAATGCTGGAAGAAGTCGTAAGAACAAATGACAAGAAAAGGTTTGCTTTTTCCGGCGATCAAACAAAAATTCGTGCCAGCCAGGGACACAGTATCGCGGTTGATCTTCATCTGATCAAAAAGGAGCCTCCACAGGTTCTTTATCACGGCACGGTCAGTAAGTCCCTGGATAAGATCAAAAAGGAGGGGCTTCACAAGATGTCCAGACAGCATGTCCATCTTTCATCCAATATTGCTACCGCCAAAAACGTAGGTGGTAGAAGGGGGCAACCTGTTATTTTAATGATAAATGCTTCACAAATGCATCGAAATGGAATTGCTTTTTATCAATCCGAAAATGGTGTATGGTTGACCGACCATGTTCCTCCTGGCTATTTACAAGATCATTAATTTCAAGGTTTCCAGGATTTTAGTATAAATAAAAATGAACAAACTACTTTTCAATACCCAATCCTATCAATACCTGGCAGATGAATTGATCGCCTCCGGCACTTTTGAAGAAGGAGTCATGGAACGGTCCTACTTTTCAGACGGGGAGTTGTACCAACGCATCCAGTCCAAAGTGAACAGAAGACATGTGGTGTTAATCGGGGGAACGACGGACGAAGCCACGACACTGGAACTGTTTGACCTGGCCTGCGGGCTGGTGGCTTATGGAGCAGAATCTCTTAGTCTGGTAGTCCCCTACTTTGGGTATTCGACCATGGAGCGGGCGGTGAAGTCCCGGGAAGTAGTCATCGCCAAAACACGTGCACGCCTGCTTTCTGCCATTCCACAAAGCCATCGGGGCAACCGCATTTACCTCTTCGATTTGCACACAGAAGGGATACCACACTACTTTGAGCAGAACCTTCAGCCCATGCACGTCTACTGCAAGGAGCTGGTCATTCAGGCAGCCAAAGACCTTGGAGGAACTGATTTTGTACTAGCCAGTACGGATGCAGGACGTGCCAAATGGGTGGAATCTTTAGCCAATGATATTGGTGTGAACGCAGCTTTCGTGCTAAAAAGGCGACTTTCAGGAGATCAAACAGAGGTCAGTGCCGTCAATGCGGATGTCACCGATAAAACGGTCGTGATTTACGACGACCTGATCCGTTCTGGTGGCAGCATCATACAGGCAGCCAAAACGTACAAAGAAGTCGGAGCCAAAGACATTTACGTCATCACCACGCACGGACTGTTCATCAATAACGGACTACAAAAGCTAAAAGACTGCGGCTTGATCCGAAAAGTGATCTGTACGAATACCCATGCGAATGTTTCCTCTATAAAAGACGATTTTCTTGAAGTTCGAAGCGTAGCAGGATTGATTTCGAAAGTAGTAAAGTAACGCTATATCATTTCTCTGGAATAGTGTCATCTATCGAGGGCATCTGCGTATTAATTCAAAAAGTACGATTTGAGACTAATTTTAACCCTCAAAAAATTAGTCTCAAATGAAACCTACCCCTACGCCCCTTCCGGAAGGGCCGCCCAGGAAGGGGAATAGAGGCATTTTTTGAAGGTTAAATTTAACGTGAATATCGGATAAGGAAAGGGGTACTATTTTCTTGGTTTTGTCTATTGAAAAAGGCTGTTTTTGAGTGGTTCTACTAGCTTTTGTGTGGGTTTACGATATTTGCATAAAAACATTTGGAATTATCAGATCATTATAAAATCCTATTGGATTTAGA
>JBCCXH010000574.1:0-3229 GCA_039192005.1 Bacteroidota bacterium | reverse complement strand
CCGAAATAGTAGGTCATTGGATCGCCTACCACGCCGGAAGACGTTACGGACCGGCCTCCCCGGAAAGGCCCAATGTTTCTCCAGGACATTCCATTGTAGAGTTTTTCATCATAGGTGATTCCGGGTTCGACCTTTGATTTTTTCTTTTTTTGAGCAGAAACTGAAATGGATAAACTAAAAAATAGAAATAGGAGTAAGAAATGATTGATGCGCATTATTAGGTTGGTTGAAGTCTTTTAAGTTAAAGATTTAGAGCAACAAATCATATTTGGTTGTAACAAACGACCACTCTTCTCAGTCATTCGAAAAACCACGCTCATGTTAAAAAAACTTGCGATCGCTTTGTTTAGCGCTTTCAAAAATATCCGCTCTAACTTTTTACATACTTTTCTTTCGATATTAGGTATTGTCATAGGCGTTGCCGCACTGGTTGCTATTCTATCACTTATTGATGGACTTGAACAATATGCCAACGAACAGATCTCAAAAACTACCTCTTTGGAGGCAGTTATGATCAACCCTAATGTGTATGAACGTGTAGACGGGATTCGAATGAAAAAGTCGGAATATGCTTCATTGGATTATAAAAGCTTTAAGAACCTGTATTCAGAAATTCAAAGCCAGGGCGAGGGTTACGTCATGTGCCGTTTTTCTAAACGAGTCGGGTTGGGTGATACTTTGCAACAAGTAGGGTCCTATGTAACAGGAGTGTCAGGGGCTACGGGTGAAAACTTTAAAACAACCGAAGGTCGTGGATTAAATGAAAGTGATTTAATAAATCGTTCCAGGGTTGTGGTTTTGTCAGAGGATCTGGTAAAGTCCTTAACCAAGTCTGACGATACTATTTCAGTTATTGGAAAGCATTTGATGTTTGACAGCCTGAGTCTTGAAGTGATAGGTGTACTTGACCCATCTGTTCCTGTTGAAGGAGCCTTTATGCCCATCACCTTACTGAACGCTCAAACGCTAAGAACAAACCCCGCTCGAATGTTGATCAAAGCTAATAATGTGGAGCAAGTTCCTGATATTAAAAAAAAACTCGAAAATGGATTAAAAGAAGAGTTTGGCGACCAGTCAAGTGACTTCAGTGTGGTTACGAACGGGGCAAGAGTAGAGCAGGCGAACCGAGGATTTCTGGTGTTTCGCCTGATTATGGGCCTGATTGTAGGTATTTCTGTTTTGGTGGGAGGAATAGGTGTAATGAACGTTTTGCTTATTTCCGTAACCGAAAGAACTAAGGAGATTGGCATTCGAAAAGCGATCGGGGCAAAAAAGAAGGATATCGTGATCCAGTTTTTAGCTGAGTCCATAACTATTTCTGGCTTCGGAAGCCTATTGGGACTAATCGTGGGTGTACTAGGTACTTTAGTGATTATTCCTATTGTGAAGGCGATAACTGAAGCGCCATTTCAAGCTGCTTTTACCCTCAATACCTTGATGATCATTTCTATCGTGGCATTGGTAGTAGGCGTTGTTTTTGGAACCTATCCGGCCCTAAGGGCTTCAAGATTAGATCCTGTAGAGGCGATTAGGAGGGAGTGATGGTGCCTCCCACTCTCTTTCAATAAGTCATGGCGTAGCGTTAGCGCAGGCATCTGCCACAAAGAAAGATGTGCGTGACTTTCATTGGGGCAAAGTTCCCTCCGGGATGACTTAGAGTTATTGAGATTCCTCAGCAAACTTCTTAAACGCCTCCAAATAGATTTTCGATTGCTTTTTGAACGCCCCGGGCATAAAGGTACCCATTAGCTTCATCATGAAATTACTGAATACAAACTCATTATCAGATACCCAATGTGTTCTGTTTGCATCAATGGCGTGAAAAAGATTTTTTTGGATACTAACAACACCATTAGTTTCATAGGTAGCCGATATACCTTTAGGTAGATCATAGGCGGTGATTGTTTCAATCATTTCAATTTCCCGTTTACCCATTTTGTAGCGCAGCTTCATCTGGGCACCTTCTTTTCTGGGCACGTCGCTCAATACTTCATAGCTGACCAGGCCAGGCTGCCAGTGCTTCATATTTTCGGGATCATCAAGTAAGGCAATAACCTTTTCAAGAGGTTGATTTACCTCTATTTCCAGGGAGTACTTCATGTTGTTATTCTGAGTTGTTGTGAAGACAAGATAATATTCACAGAACTCATTTGCAAATTGGCAATGGAGAACTAAAGCTTACGAAATACTATATTTGATAGTATCAAATGATAGTATCATGAAACCACCGTATGAGTTAACCGAAAGAATATTACGATTGGTAGCTTCCATATCTGAACTAATTGGGGCAATAAATGCCACTCATTTAGATGACCCTACACCTCAACTGAGGAAGCGAAACCGGATTAAAACTATCCACTCGTCATTGAAGATTGAAGGAAATACGCTTACTGAAGATCAAATTACAGCCTTATTGAACAAGAAAAGAGTTATTGGGCCGAGCAAAGATATTGCCGAAGTCATGAACGCTATTGAGCTTTATAATCAACTTGAAAAATTTAATTACAAATCTCAAAAATCGTTTTTGAGAGCTCACAAATTACTAATGCAGGGTTTGATACATGATGCTGGTACATATAGAACGAAAGGGGTTGGGATTGTAAAAGGTTCCAAAGTCAAACATTTAGCTCCTCCGGCAGTAAATGTGAAGGCATTAATGAACGAGTTATTTACCTATCTGAAAAATGATAAGGAACTAGTTTTGATAAAAAGCTGTGTTTTTCATTATGAAATGGAATTCATCCATCCTTTTTTAGATGGCAACGGAAGAATGGGGAGACTTTGGCAAACGTTGATACTTATGGAAAGATATCCTGTTTTCCAATTTATTCCATTCGAAACACTGATCAGTCAATCACAAGAAAAATACTATCAGGCATTGTCCGCCAGTGATAAGTCAGGCAGCTCAACCCAATTCGTTGAGTATATTCTGGCCGTTATAGAGCAATCCTTGATAGAGCTATTAAACGTAAACAATCGAACATGGAGTGGTAAGGAAAGACTAGCCTATTTTATAAAACAAGTAAAGGGATCATTCTTCCGGAAGGACTATATGAATGTATTTAAAGATATATCTTCGGCAACTGCTAGTAGGGATTTAAAGAAGGGTACCGAACTTGGTTTTTTCGAAAAAAAAGGAGAGAAGAATAAAACGGTTTATAAGATTTCTGAATCGTTTTCAATCACCCATTATGAATTGTCTTCCAATATTAACGAGCAGCGACTGGAT
>JBCCXH010000573.1:0-3249 GCA_039192005.1 Bacteroidota bacterium | reverse complement strand
TTAGCTGTGACTATGGCTATTTATGCAGTAGGGGGCATTAGTGGTGCTCATATAAATCCGGCCGTGACAATCGGCCTGGCATATGTGGGGCAGTTTCCATGGTCTCAGGTGCCAGGTTACCTGGTAGCGCAAATGTTTGGTGCTTTTACCGGAGCAGTAATAGTTTGGGTACATTATCTGCCTCATTGGCGGAAGACACAGGATAAAGCAACCAAACTAGCTGTTTTTTCTACAGCTCCGGCTATTAGAACCAGCGCCGCTAATTTCATTAGTGAAATGATTGCTACTGCGGTACTTGTTCTGGGATTACTCTTTATAGGTGCAAATTCCTTTACAGAAGGCCTAAACCCGCTTGTAGTAGGAGGACTTATATTTGTCATAGGAATGGGGCTGGGTGGAACTACAGGCTATGCTATTAACCCGGCTCGTGATTTAGGGCCTCGTATTGCTCATTTTCTATTGCCAATTGCCGGTAAGGGCAAGTCGGATTGGGGTTATGCCTGGATACCTGTAGTTGCACCAGTTCTTGGAGGACTTTTGGGAGCTTCCCTTTATCAGATTTTTTACAAGCAGGATCACCAAATAGAGCATTATCTTATCATAAGCCTGTCCGCAGCAGCGGTGTTCATTGCAGTAATCAAGGAATCAAAACATTCTGAAAATGAGTAAATATATCATAGCTCTTGATCAGGGAACCACCAGTTCCAGAGCAGTTTTGTTTGATACGGACGGTAAACTTCTGGCAGTTGAACAGCAGGAGTTTACCCAGTTTTTTCCTAAACCAGGATGGGTGGAACATGATGTAAATGAGATATGGACTACTCAGGAGAAGGTACTGTTAGACTTGATACGGAACAATAACGTTGCTGTAAACGACATAGCTGCACTTGGGATCACCAATCAGAGAGAGACCACAATCTTGTGGGATAAGACTACAGGTGACCCTGCGTACAACGCAATAGTGTGGCAGGACAAGCGCACTAGTGGCATTTGCGACCACTTAAAAAAAGCAGGTTATGAGGACCATATTAAACAGACCACCGGCTTAGTAATAGACGCCTATTTTTCAGGAACCAAGGTTAAATGGCTACTTGATGAAGTTGACAATGACCGGACAAAGGCTAAAAGTGGTGATTTGATATTTGGCACCGTAGATTCATGGTTAGTGTATAAGCTAACGGGGGGAAAGGAGCACGTCACTGAATTCACCAACGCCTCACGAACATTGTTATTCGATATTTCTAAACTGGATTGGGACCAGAAGATCCTTGATGTATTGGACATCCCGCGCGAGATGTTGCCCAGAGTACAGGAGAGCGTAAGTCATTTTGGTCATTGGGAGTATGAGGGTCATAAAATTCCTATAACGGGCATTGCCGGAGACCAGCAAGCTGCTCTATTTGGACAGACCTGTTTCGAAAAAGGCACCGCCAAGAATACCTATGGCACAGGCTGCTTTATGTTAATGAATACGGGCTCAGAGCTGCAACTCTCTAAAAATGGTCTGTTAACTACGATCGCCTATGGCGTCAATGGAAAGGTTAACTATGCCCTTGAAGGAAGCATTTTTATTGCCGGAGCAGCCATCCAATGGTTAAGAGACGGCTTGAAATTAATTGAAAATGCCGCTGAAACTGAAGCCATGGCGAATGCTGTTAAGGATTCCCATGACGTGCTTGTAGTACCTGCCTTTGCAGGTCTGGGCGCTCCGTATTGGGATATGTATGCGCGAGGAGCAATATTTGGACTGACTCGAGATTCCAACGAAAATCATTTTGCCAAGGCCACCCTGGATTCTCTGGCTTATCAAACCAGGGATATTCTTGAAGCTATGCAAAAAGATTCAGGTGCCGACCTACAATCTCTTAAGGTAGATGGTGGAGCCGTAGCCAACAACTATTTAATGCAATTCCAATCGAACATCCTTGGCGTATCGGTGCTTCGGCCTGATGTTACAGAATCTACCGCTCAGGGAGCTGCCTATATGGCTGGAATCGGGGCAGGAATTTGGGAGTTGGAGGATCTAAAAGAGGTGCAGAAGATTGAAAGAGAATTTGAGCCTGAAATGACTAAGTCTGATCGGGATAAGTTATATAGCGTCTGGAATAAAGCGGTAAAGAGAACCATGAAATGGATAGAGGAATAGTAGTGAAGAATGAGCAAGTTATCAGCATTACAGCGAAAAGAATCGGTAGAAAGGTTAAAGAATACAGAATATGATCTGCTCGTCATAGGTGGAGGCATAACCGGGGCAGGAATTGCCCTGGATGCTGCTTCTCGCGGTTTGAAAACGGCCTTGGTTGAGCGTGATGACTTCGCTTCAGGGACGAGCAGCAGGTCAACCAAATTGATTCATGGTGGACTTAGGTATTTAAAACAATTCGAAATAGCCTTAGTGCGTGAAGTGGGGAGGGAGCGGGCTATAGTCCATAAAAACGCACCGCATCTTGTGCCTTCGGAGCGTATGCTACTACCCTTAATCAAAGACGGCACTTTCGGGAAATTTGCTACAAGTCTTGGTTTAATGGTTTATGATGTGCTTGCTGGCGTAGAGAGTGCAGATCAAAGAAAGATGTTAAGTAAGGATGAAGCCCTTGAGAAAGAGCCTTTACTTGATGAAAGCATTTTAGAAGGTGGGGGTATATATGCCGAGTATAGAACGGATGACGCCAGGTTGACTATCGAAGTAATCAAAACCGCTGTGCAACATGGAGCCGACTGTTTCAACTATGTATCGGCTGTAGATTTCATATACGAAGAAGGGAAAGTTGCCGGTGTGAAAGCCATAGATCACCTGGCTGACGACGCCTTCGAAATAAAATCAGGCGTGTCATGCCGTCCACCTGTAAAGCCAGACCTCTGACGCCATCTCGCCGTCCTTGCGCAGTTGCGCGCGCAGCTCGATATGGCGCAGGTCGCCGGGATCAAATGAGAATGCGAGGCGCAGACCACCTGTGGCCGGATTGCGTTGCAGCACACCTTCACTTGTCTCGACATGTGGAGAGCGCGTGTGGATGTCGATTGAGTCAGGCCCGTCGTCAAAGAGCGGGCTGTCCTCAAAATCAATCACAACCACACGGCCTTTGCCGAACAGTTTCTTTCCCATGGCTGTGTTGAGAACTTTTGGGAGCTTACGTTGAATCGGGGCATCCTCTCCCCAGGTCAGTCGATAAGCAAGGTCCACCTGTTTTCCGGCCTCCATGGGCTCAGACGGGCGCCAATAAGCCACGATATTGTCGTAGATCTCTT
>JBCCXH010000572.1:0-3250 GCA_039192005.1 Bacteroidota bacterium | reverse complement strand
TGAATAAAAAGTGAGGACTCATCTGGTTTTGCAGCACTTCGTATTGTGTTTTTATCTGCCGACTTTTTAACTCTTCATTCAGCCTAAATGTCTCCTTCCATTTTCCAAAAAAGTAAAACGCTTCATAACATAAAGACACAAAAAGGCCCGCAATGAAGTTAAAGGGTAAAAACTGCGTATGTTCATCCGGTTTAAGAACTTCTTCAATGGTTTTGATATGAAAGAGTACTTTTAAAGGTATGCCGCCCAAAGACATCCATACTGTCATGATCAAAGAGGTGAAGATCAATCTCCTTTTTGTCTTACTGATCTCAGGGAACCTACGTCTAAAGTAGGAGATAATAAAGTAAGCACCATTCCAATACAAAGCGGTAAATGAGATTGAAATGGCGTAAACCTTCCAAAAAGGTTCTTCCTGCAAATGTTTGGGATTGTACCACATCGCTAAAAAAGCAATGCAAAAGATCCCTATCCATCTAATATGTATCTCTTTCCATTTCATATGCTAAAAACATGTGTAAAGATAGCTTAGAGACGGCCCGGCTCGGCTATTTGTCAGCGCGAAACCTAAAAAGCCTTGAGTGAAACCGGAAATATTTAGATCGGAATCTAAAACCATTCCGTACCAACGCTCCTACAGGTTGACGCTCCCAATTCTTCGTTTCAGCTTATTTATTCTCGCTCTCACTCCTGTTATCGTTTCACTGTAGGGCCATCTCTGGTAGGTTAGCGGAAAACTCAAACCAATATGATTTCCAGACTACTACAAATCAAAGCTATTCTTATTCTGTGCGCATTTATTCTAATTATCAGCTCCGCTTTTGCGCAATCACAGACAGTGAAAGGAGTTGTGTTAGATGCTCAGGCTGAATATCCGTTAATAGGTGCAACCATCAAGTTGGTCAATTCGGATCCACCTACAGGTGCGCTAACTGACATCACGGGTAAGTTTCGTATTGAAAACGTACCCATAGGCAGGCAGTCCTTTTCCGTCAGCTACATTGGATATAAAAGCATCACAGTACCGAATGTACTGGTCACATCCGGGAAAGAAGTGGTCCTGGAACTGTCTCTTGAAGAATCTGTTGAGAAGCTGGAAGAAGTTGTCGTTACTGCAAATGCTGACAAAGATCTACCCATCAATGATTTAGCCAAAGTAAGTGCCCGTACCTTTAGTATTGAAGAAGTCACGCGTTTTTCCGGGGGAAGAAATGATCCGGCTAAGCTGGCGACTTCTTTTGCAGGAGTGAGCTCTACCAACGACGCCAGAAATGACATTGTGGTCAGAGGCAACTCTCCTACAGGCTTGCTTTGGAGAATAGAGGGAATCCCAATATCTACCCCAAATCACTTTTCTACCTTAGGTACAACCGGAGGCCCGGTCAATGCACTAAATACCAACATGCTCAGGACTTCAGATTTTTTGACAGGAGCATTTCCTGCTGAATATGGCAACGCCAACGCTGCCGTCTTTGACATTCTATTTAGAAACGGGAATACGGACAAGTTCGAATTCACCGCACAGATGGCTGCTTTTACCGGATTAGAACTCATGGCTGAGGGACCCATCAGCAGAAAAAGAAACGCTTCTTTTGTCACTTCCTATCGATATGGCATCGCAAGCGTGGCAGCCACGGGAACAAGCGCTGCCCCTTTTTACCAGGACCTTTCGTATAAAGTGAACCTGGGAGACTTCGGTTTTGGAAAGCTGGAATTGTTTGGCATCTACGGCAGAAGTAGCATAGACTTTTTAGGCGATGAGATCGACGAGAACGACCTTTTTGCCAACCCTTCTGAAGATGCATTTGTAGAAAGTGAGGTGGGACTTATCGGACTGGCTCATACGCTACGATTTGGAAAAAAAACATACCTGAAAACCTCTTTTGGTGCCTCCACCAATTTCAATGAATTTACCCAGGATAATCGAATACTTGATCTGAATGACCAACTCATAAAAAAATACCGCGCGGTCAACTCTAAAACAACCGAGAACAGGTATACGGTAACCAGTACCCTCACAAGCAAAATAAACGCTCGGTGGACGTTTCGGGGTGGATTTCTCAACGAAACGTACGACATGAACCTCTTCACGGAAGACCGGAATAATCGGGTCAGCATACCGGATGCAGACAATGACTCCATCCCGGACTTTTTTCTGGTTTCATCCGACTTCAACCAATCGTTTAATCTTTTCCAAACCTATGCTCAGGCTGATTACCGATTTACAGATGATTTTTCCATCACCTATGGCGCGCATGCTCAGTACCATGAATACACCGAAGATTTCATTGTCGAGCCAAGGGTAGCCCTCAGCTGGCAACAAAATCCGATGCAAAGATGGAGCCTGGCCTACGGACTGCACGGACAAGCCGTACCGCTACCGATCTTATTCTTCAGAGAAGAGTCATCACCAGGCGTAACGACTCAAACAAACGATGACCTTGAATTTCTTAAAGCAAATCACTTTGTTTTAGGATATGATCGGAATTTGGGTCCTGCGTGGCGGCTTAAAGCAGAAGTATACTACCAGTCGCTGTATGACATCCCTGTCGAGTCCGTCAGTTCAAGCTACTCGGTTCTCAACGAAGGGGCTGATTTCATTTTCGATGAAAGAGGTTCGCTGGTCAACGAAGGAACGGGATACAATACGGGAGTAGAACTAACGCTTGAGAAATTCTTTAGCAACAACTATTACCTTTTGTTGACCACCTCCATCTTTGATTCCAAATATGAAGGAAGCGATGGTATATCAAGAAATACGGCATTTAATAATAATTATGCGCTTAACCTGCTTGTAGGCAGAGAATGGAAATTCGGACCATCAGACCGAAACGCCTGGACGTTTGACACAAAAGTAACTTCTTCAGGAGGTAGACCGTTTACTCCCATAGATCTTGAAAGCACACGAAACAATGCAGGTAGAGAAATACTGAGGGATGACATCGCTTTCAGTCAAAGGTATGGAGACTACTTCAGGTGGGATGTCAAGTTCGGAGTAAGGATGAATCGTGAAAAGGTATCACATCAGTTTTTCGTGGATTTTCAAAATGTAACTAACAGGCAAAACGAATTCGTGAGAAGGTACAATCAGGTAACAGACGCAATTAACCAAGTGGATCAGATTGGTTTTTTCCCTGATGTTTTATATCGAATTCAATTTTAAGACAGCATGGTATCACTAGCAGAAAAACTCAACAAGAAACACGTCTTGGTATTCGCTACAGATTTGATGAGCAGGTATGACGTTCAG
>JBCCXH010000571.1:0-3257 GCA_039192005.1 Bacteroidota bacterium | reverse complement strand
TCTCCGGTAGGGTGTTCTGTTAGTAGCGATAATGCAGGAGAGGTATCGGGAGTTATCGCGTTTAAGTCTGCCATTTTAAAAAAGTTCCCCGTAAAAGAAGGAGAAATAAACTTGGTTTCTTTAGGCCATTTTTTAAATGAAGAACCAATGTCATCTTTTTCTAAAATGATAAAGTTTATGTTGAGCTTTTTTAATAAAACTCCAACACCCAACCCCGCAGGACCAGCACCAACTACAATAACGTCAACTTCCATATCTTAAATCATTACATTTCATTACACCAAGTCTTCAATTTGAAATTCTTCCCTCACTAAATTTTCCGCAAAAATACTGTAACTGTTCTCATTTAGCCTGGACAAATAGCCACATCTGATGCGTCGATTTTATAATTGGTAAACCCAAACTGCACAGGTTGTAAAACAACGCTAGCTCTACATTGAAAAAGACTTACTAAATACGAGATGAAGATCAATTTTTGATTTGTATACAAGGTGGATTATATAACCAGTATAGATGCAATTATGTTGCAATAATACAAAATTTACTGAAGCAAAAGAGGCATTCTTTATCAACGTTTTTGAACCCAATCAATAATGCCATATTCGAACGAATACAGAATAATTTTGAAAGTGAAATTTCGCTAAAACACGCCATTCATGCTAAGCTATGGACGCATTCACCGCTTCTTAAAGGGGATAAACCAGTCTTACGGTTCAGGATTTTTTCAAAGGCCTGGAACGTATTTTACTTAAGAACTCAGCGGACATCCCTAAATAGGAAGCGATTACGTACTGCGGTACTCGATTAACAATCTGTGGGTAGCTCTCGACGTACTCCCAATAGCGTTCTTCAGAGGTTTTACTAATGTTGGAGACGATTCTTTTTCTGGAATTAGCAAATGCTTTTTCCGTAATTAACCGAAAAAACTGGCTGAATGAATGAACGTTTGCACAGAGTTGTTCTACGTCTTCGTACCTCATTTTGAAAATAACCGAGTCTTCGAGTGCTTCCGCAAAATAGGTGGCTGGCTCCTTATATATGTAGCTGTAGATGTCCGTAAAAAACCAATCCTCAATTCCTATGCTTACTGTGTGCTCTTTGCCATTTTCGTCCATGTAGAAAACCCTAAATGCTCCTTCTAAGATGTAGTGGCGGTATTCGCAGGGATATCCCGGCTGAATGACAAACTGCCTTTTCTTTACACGAGAAGTTTTTAAGATGGAGATGAACTGTTCCTTTTCGTCTTCTGTCAGTTTAACATACCGCTCAATGTTTGCCAATATGCTGTCGTACTTTTCCATTTTACTTGTCGTCAGTAGCTTGAGTATTGTTTAAATCCAGGTTGTTGTAAAGCAGAAACTTTACCATGAACACCACTAACTTAGAAATTATTCTACGAATGTCTAGTTACCCATCAAATTGTTTTTGACATCTCAGGCATTGCATTTACCACTTTACCAGGTAAAGTCTTAGGAGTATAAAGACGTGCCTCGGATACCCAACACACGTCTTATGTGTCAATTATGCCGCCGAAGCCATGTCCTTGTTCCATGCCATGGGCACAAAAGCATCGTCAAGCTTAGGTTCGACAATGTGAGTGGTATAATTGGAAAGCACCTTCAAACTTGTTCCTACAATGACTTCCAGAACCGTTTGCTTGGTGTAACCTGCTGACAGGAACTCCTCTACCTGTTGTTCCGTTGCCCATCCCCTTGTTTCATTGACAATGATCGAGAATTTACGTAAGGCTTCCAGTTTAGGGTCTTTTAAGGATGACCCGTTTCGTAATGCCTCAATGATGTCATGATCTACCCTGGCCATTTTGGATACTGCCGTATGGGCTGCCATGCAGTAGGTACATCCATTCAATCGATTATTGGTCATCAAAATGATCTGACGTTCGGTTTCACTAAGCTCAGATTTATCAAATAACCCCATCATCGTCAGGTAGCTTTCTACCATTACCGGTGACTCCGCCATGGTAGCCATTAGGTTAGGGACAAAGCCCATTTTTTTCTTTGCTGCTTCCAGAACCGGCTTAGCGGCCTCCGGAGCACTGTCGATCGTATGCGTTTCAAAATTTTTCATTGCTATTCTCTTTAATTGTTAAAAATTGTTGTTTTCTATTCCTGTATACACAAAAAGTCCTTCATTCAAAATGCCGCAAAATTCTGTTCCAGATTTTTGGGTGAACTCAGGAAGACTGGCCCTACTTGCTGGGACATGGCATCCGGAAAGATTTCTTCTACACCATTTTCAATTCCTTCCAGAATGTTTTCGGCTACTGTAGAAGCTGGCGTGGTGTCCATTTCCATATTTTCGGTCATTCGGGTCGCAACCGGCCCCGGATACACGCCATGAACGGAGATGCCCTCTGGTTTCAGCTTTCCTCGCATGGACTGTGTCATTGAATGAACAGCTGCTTTCGAAACGGAATATCCTCCAAAACCTGGCATAGCAGCAAGACCGGCAATACTCGAAAGGTTCGCAATAGCCGCTGATCCTGCTTTTTTTAGCGACAAAAGCAGCGCTTTGGTGACAGAGAGCGTTCCAAATAAATTGGTCTCTACGTCATTACGCAATTGCTCTTCAGTATCTCCAAGTAAGTCAGCAGCGCTAAATATCCCCGCATTATTTATCAAAACATCGAGAGCGGGTACAGATTTCGGAAGTGCTTCAATGGTCTTCGGGTCGCTAAGGTCAAGGTGTATCGGCACCACCCGATCTCCCAATCCTTCCAGCGCCGAACGGTTAGATTCGGAACGATACGTGGCATAAACTTTTGACGCTCCTTTCTCTAAAGATTTATGAACCAGGGCCAAGCCAATGCCTCGATTGGCGCCTGTAATAAGTACTGATTTTTCGTTTAAATTAATTGTTGACATGATGTTATTGTTTAAGATTTGTATTGATTTTCTATTTGTTCAAAGCGTTGATGATTTCGGAAGGCTCTACCCGATTTCTGTAGTCTCCTCCCTCTGATTTGGCAAAAGAGACGGTCCCATCCTGCTCAATGACGAATGTCGCTGGTACGGGTAGCTCGCTATCTTCATCTGAATAGTAGCTGTCATAATTGTAGCCTAACTCCCCCATTTTGATCCTGGATTTCTCCGGGTTTGCATGTACGGTGGTAAATTGTTTCGCGATGATGTTTCCATTATCACTGAGTACTTCAAATTGCAGTTCGTTCTTCTCCTTTATGCTCAAAGACTCATCGGGAGTTTGAGGGGAAATGGCGATGAGTGTCCCGCCAGCTT
>JBCCXH010000570.1:0-3266 GCA_039192005.1 Bacteroidota bacterium | reverse complement strand
CCGCCAAGCCACGGGTTTTGGAACTTAACAATCTCAGCAGAAAAGGGGCCTCCCTGATTTTCAAATATCTGCGTAATGGACCTTCCATCTCTGAATGGGGGCTTACCCGTCCAAACGGATCCGATATCTGCAAAACCAACCATTTGGAAGTTTCTGAGAAAATTAGACTTTATTGGCCCGTTGGTTAAGTACTGAAAAATAGGTATTCTAAGTTCTGAGTTAATGACCAGGGCATCCGTTCCAAATGCCTCGTTATAATCTAGTCCTCGAAGGTTGGTCGCAAATTCATTGAATAATAAATCTGAATTATCAGTTTCGTTGCTCACCAATAATGGATCCTGCGGGCCTTGTGAATCGCTTTCTGCAAACAACCAGTTATCCATTCCTCCAAGCATGTATACTTTAGCGGATGGCCCCATCTGCTTTCCATACAAAACGCGATTGGCCCAAATGATCTCCCGATGAATTTGCTGATAATGCCTTAAATCAAACCTGAGATTACTAAAGTTTTGCTGTGAATTTTCCGTATGAAGATGATTGGTATATTCCAACAACACACGCGTACCTTGGTATTGATTGAAACCTTTTTCAATGGTATTGTCAAATACCAGAGCGGCACTTCCTCCTAAATATCCATTGGTGCTGTTAGGCGCAAAGCCTTCCGGAGTTTCGCCTCTGACCACTCTAAAGTCCAAATTATTAAACGAAGTTGTTGTAAAAAATGGAGAAACTTCCATCCTAAAAGTGTGAGTCAATGGCACGGAACCGGTTAGCTTGATACGGTTCATTTTATATTTATGAAGGATGTCGTCGTCACCTCCCTGATCCTCGATTAAGTACGTTTTTCGATCCAGTCTGACTTTAAAATCCATCCAATATTTCAAATAGTGGAACTCTGCGAAAACATCGCCCTGTTGGAAGTTCGTCTTGATCAACGCTCCCCCCTTGATTTTATAGTTTTCCAGCAAATCATTTATTTCCACCTCTGTGAAAATCATAAAGTTTCTGTAAGGATCCCACAAAAATGAAGTGATGACGTTATTGAATGTAAACCTGGGTATGTAAGGAACGGGACCTACTCGCTCTGCCTCTTTTTCAAAGTTCCTATATTTCGAAAAAAATGATTCCGGCTGGTAATTGCTTACTTCGTCTTCATCTTCAAAGGTATAATTATCCGTATCGATCAAATTCGGATCATCTGTACGCTCAGGTTTTTCACTATCCTCCTCCTCTTCAAACGTGTAGTTGTCCGTGTCAACTACATTTTTTATCTCCCTCACTTCTTCTTTTCTGCTTGCTTCTTCGTCCGCTTGCTTTTCTACCACTCTTGAGACGACCAATATGGCGTTTTCTCTACGTTTTCTGGGTGTCTCGGGGGTGAACTTGTGAGTTGTGAGATCGGGCGTATCCTCATAATAGATCTTATGACGCCCCTCGTCCAACATGATGTAACTGATTCGGTCCGGGTCAAAATGTAGGTCGTAATTTTCTATGCTCCTTTCGAAGGAAGTAATTTGTTGAAAGGTTCGATCCCGCAAGGAATACTTAAAAAGGTTCGAGATCCCGCGCTGGTCGCTGAGGTAGTAAATCTCCTGCTCACTTTTCACATAAGGCATTCGGTCTTCACTGTAGGTGTTTGTTAACCTGAAAAAGCTAGTAGTTGTCGTGTCTAAATCATAAATAAACAAGTTGAAATTCTTATCAAGCGATTCAATTGGCGGGCTACTAACTGAAACAGAATCATTGATCCTGTTTGAACTAAATACAATTGCTGCTGTACCTGGCACAAACACCGGGTCAAGGTCGTCGTACACGTCACGCGTTATTCTCCTCAGTGCATTTCGACGCATGCTGACCAAGAACAGGTCGTTTTGCCCATCGATGTCACCAGATATTACGGCTAACCTGCCGTTGTCATTAAATGAAAAACTTTCTATCTGATTGAACCTATTCAAAGGCTTCTGGGTCTTTTTACCGGTTTCCGTATTGAACGTATTGAGGTAGAGAAATCCTCTTTTGAACAAAATGATGCCCAAAGTAAATTCATCTTGCCAGTCTAAAAGTGGCAGTGTAGTATCCACATCCTGACCATTGATACTGTAGCCCCCCTCTGTCACTCTTTTTACCCTTCCGCTCTCTAACTCTTTTACAAAAACCTGATACCTCCCGTTTTTGATAGTAGCATACGCCACTTTATCAGCGTCATTATTGAACCGTACGGTTGACGTAATTAAGTCTTTGTTTTTTCTTATTTTCTCTAAAATCTGATCTTTATTCGGGGCTTGGTAACTAGCAATTACCTCCTCTCTCTGCAAGAGGTAATAATTCTGCCATTCATTAAGAAAGGTTTTAAAAGAGATACCCAGTGTATTGGCGATGCTGTTTTCTTCTTTTCGGATTATCCTGGTCAGGTTCAGGATGTTGGAAATGTTGCTTTCCCCATATTTTACCGCGATGTAGTTCCAAATGCTTTGCCCCACAAGAGGGGCGGATTCGGTATCTATTCTTTTTAACTTTTTGACCTTCTTTTTCCCCATGTAGTCCCGGATGAAGTCGTCCATTTCTCTCGTCCACCCATAAGACATGTACCTCGCCGCTCCGGAGATAAACCACTCAGGCAAGGTCAGCAAGTAGCTATTTTGAAAGATTTCTGCCAAACTTCCACCGTACATCATGTCCTGAATAAGTGTACTTGTAAGTTTGTGTAACAGCTCCTGCTTAAACTGGTGCGCCTTCCCAGGGTATGCTACTTCAACCTGAAGTTTGACAAAATCTGTCCTCCCACCTATGGTGTATACTGCACCGTCAATCCCAACATTGCTTTGTTGTAAATCATGAATTGAATTGTAAATAAGAATCCTGGTCTTGTTGTAAGGAGCGTACCCGAGTTTATCGGTGAGGTTGACAAATTCTTCCTCTAAAAAATCTATCGCTTCCAGCGCATATTCTTTGCCTCCAGGATAGTAGTAAACTTCAAAATTGTTCGTACTGAAATAATACCAATCAAATTTTTTATATTGAATTCGGTTTTGCCCGTATGGAGTGGTGTAATGTTGGGCCACTACTACACTGGATAGTAGGCATAATACCAATAGATTAATATACCCTTTGAACATTTGCTTCTTTATTAATTTCAATTTGATCGACTAAAAAATCTGCAAACTGTGATGCAAAATAAGGTGCTAATGAAACACCTTTCGTGCCAAATCCATTGAATATTCCTAACGTCTTAAATTTTTTATGCAATCCAATAAACGGTTTACGAT
>JBCCXH010000569.1:0-3269 GCA_039192005.1 Bacteroidota bacterium | reverse complement strand
TTATTTTTTAAACCTAGTTTCAGATAAAAAAGCATAGTGTATGATTATCATTTGTTAATCAAAGCTGTGTGTCTATTGAAATAAGTATAATTTCAGGTATGATAATCAGTGTTCTATTGAAAATTCAACATCCTGGTGACGTTTACTTTCAGTCTGAGCCTGATTAATCACTTTAACCTCTGCAAAAGCTATTTGTGGCAAGTTTTAAATAGAATTGAAGGTAATAAAGCCTATTTTATGCATTGCCTTCTGTTTTACTATCAACTACTTTGATGGACCTCTTCAAGATCAGCCTGCTACGCAGCGCTCTAAAAGCCCATAAGTGGCGAGGAGGGAAATGATCGTGAGAAATAGAGGAGGGGGAGAGGTTGGCTAAATAGCTATTTACTGAGTTCGCCTTAAAACCTATAAGTGTTCCTGTTTCAAATTTTGGATCTAATTCTCTGCGCCAAAATAACGCTAAGTACTACATGAAGGACCGTCAGGTCTTTTCTGTAAGATGAATTTTCCTAGTTAGGAGACGAGTCCCTCTTTTTCTACTTTTTTCAAAAGCTCCGTGATGTTATTGACCCGCAATTTTTTCATGATATTGAATCGATGTGTTTCGATGGTTCGAATGCTTTTTCCAAGCCGCTCTGCGATCTCTTTGTTGGGGACTCCTTCAAAAATCAATTTTAAAATTTCATCTTCTCTCTTGGTAAGCTGATAATCTTCCTTTGCCAAAGAAGGCTTACCTGCATCAAAATCCGATGTGCTATTATTATTAAGAAGAGAATCAACGATGGTTGTAGAAATGTCTCCACTGAAATATTTTTGATTCTGATGGACAAGTTTTATTGCTTTATGGAATTCCGTTTTGCTTGTGTCCTTAAGTAAGTATCCATCCGCTCCATATTGCATGGATTTTAAGATGTATTCCGAATCGTTATGCATCGTGAGCATAATGATCTTTACGCTTGCATCTTGTGCTTTTAGTTTTTGAACAACTTCCAGCCCATTGCAAATAGGCATCCTGATGTCAGCAACCAGTACATCCGGCTTTTCTTCTGATACTTTCTCTATGGTGTCCTGCCCATCAGATGCTTCCCAGATGACGCTTATTTCGTTATCTTGTTCGAGAAGCATTTTGATCCCATCTCTTACAATTTCATGGTCATCTGCTAGTGCTACTTTAATCATTTTGATTTAGGGGTAATGTTATTAAAATCCGTGTTCCTTTCTCCAGTTCTGTTTGTATTTCAAAGCTGCCGCCGATATAGGCAGCACGTTCATTCATGTTGAAGATGCCGTGACCTGCTTTTTTAAAATGTCCACTTTTCTCAACACGTTCATAATCAAAACCCTTACCATCGTCCTCTATGCAGATGCTTAGGGATCGAATAGAATGGCAAAATTTGACTACAATTTCAGACGATTTGGCATATTTGAGTGCGTTGTTGACCGCCTCCTGAATGATGCGGTAGAGATTCGTTTCTATTGTTGTATCCAACCGGTTAATGAATCGTGTTTCATTGACAAACCGGATCTCTGATTTTGCAACGGCATTTATTTCTTCACAGAATTTGCTAATGGCGGGAACCAGACCAAAATCACTCAAGCTACTTGGTGTAAGGTTGAAAGAAACCCTTCGTACTTCCTGTATGATCGATTTCATTAAGCTTTTGGCGTCCATCAGGCGTTTTCTCTGGGGGCTGGATGAGGCAGTGAGTGATTCCAATAAGAGTTTCATGGCGGAGAGCATCTGCCCGATGCCATCGTGCATCTCCTGAGACAAGCGTTTTCGCTCCTCTTCCTGTCCCTGAAGGATCAGCGCAGATCGGTATTGTTGTGCTTTTACTGATTTTTCAATTCGCTCTTTGTTCAGTTCCCTTGACCGTAACGTCGCTTCCTTGAACTCTGTAATGTTTTTGGCAATCAACTTCGTTTCATCGTTGAGTTGGGTCGGAATAAAGTGGGTTTCCAACCAGCAGAAATCTCCTGGCTCGTTAATCAAACACAGTTCGCCGGTCCAGTTTTTTCGTTTCCGAAGGATTTTATGGAGCCCCTCGATGAAGTCATCAGGGTATTCACTCGATTTTAGCAGTTCGGTAATTCCTTTTGGTGGCGATTTCACTTCATACTCCATCATACTCAGGAATTTGTCGGATAGGTAGGTGAAGTTTCCATCAGTAGTCATACTAGCATACAGGGAAGGGGACTCCGGTGTAAGGTTGACTGCTTCCAGGTCTTGATAGCTATTGCCCAGTTCTTCGTATAGTTTGGATATTTCTCTGAGCATTTGTTGGGAAGACTCTTTCGATTCGATTAAGTCCTGCACTGTTTTTCTTACGTTTTTAGCGAGCGGGGTGAAAACAAAGAGTAGTTCCAGTACAATGATCAAAAAGGAAGTAATAAACAGGTAAAGCTCCGTGCTTCTAAGTGCTTTTACCTTTTCCTGTGCCTCAAAGTCGTATTGAAAAACGATCCGGTCCATTGTTTCTAAAAAAGCGCCTTCATTTGAAAGGATGCTTTCAATGTATTTGAATTTATCTTCGTTAGGCAACTCGGTATTTAAAAGCGCGGATGCACTTTTCCTGATAACATCGTAGTGGGGGGCAATTTCAGCGAACATGTTCCGAATCGTAGGCGAAGGGCTTCCACCCAATCCCAACTTGCTTTCACCCTTCTGTAGCCCTTCATGACTTAGCGTCCAAAGTTTCAGTGCCTCTTCCAGTTCACTTCTGTCTTTTAAACTGGAATCACTTTGGTTTTGAAGTTTTAAAGCCACCTTACTTATTTTCTGGCTAAGCATTCGTTGCCGACCGGCTACATTAATGACTCGTGCGTCATCTTGTTGACGGCTAATAGAAGTTTGTATCAGTAATTGACTGATAAGGATACTTAAGGCGATGCATCCCAGGGCAATCAGGTAAAACAACCCCAGTCTTCGAAACCGAATTTTTCCCATACGTGTGTGTTATTACCGAACATATGCTTCCCTACATCAACAATAGGCAAATTGACGTAGCGATTTGAGTGTTTTTTAGTTGAAACTCAAGTCATATGGTAATGTAAAATTAAGTAGAGCTTCTGAATTGAAAGAAATGGGCTACGTATGATTACGCAAAACCAACGTAAACAACTCCATTTTCTACTTTTACCGGATAAGTGGCCAGCGAGCATTCGTCTCCATTAAGGTTTTCACCGGTATCCAATGAAAACGTTTTTTTGTGAAAAGGACAAGCAACTTTGGGTTGACCTTCATCGGACCCAAGCATGCCCCTTGAAAG
>JBCCXH010000568.1:0-3272 GCA_039192005.1 Bacteroidota bacterium | reverse complement strand
GCTTCATTAATCTCCGGAAGACTGGCTTGATATTGGTTAAGAACCAAATTACAATAAGGGCACCAGGTTCCTCTGTAGAAGGTAAGCACCACCCTGTTTGTTTTTAACACTTCATAGAGGTTCACACTTTCATTCACTGCGTTGGATAATGTGAAATCAGGAGCTTTGTCCCCCTCGTGAAGTTTTAAAACAGAAGCATGTTCTTCTTGCAAAGCTTCGGCATCTGCCCTAAAAACGTCCAGTGCATCCGTGGGAAGCATGTCTGAAAGATTCCCTTTCAGTTCTTTTAACCCTTGTTGGTAAGAAGGAATAATTACGTCTTTCATATCGAAAATTTTATTGTGTTTCTGAAATAATTACACCACAAATCTCCGATCAATGGACATGACTAAAAATGAACTGGGACAGGAAAGAGCCTTGACTCAGGACAAGAGAAAATCTTGAACTGGTTCAAGATTTCTCCACATTCCAGGGAGTTTCCAGGCAGATCAATCACCCCCTCTTTTGTTTTCAAAATCAACGTCAAACGACGTGATCACCATTGAAAAATGGATAGGTAATAACCTCAGAAAGTGTGATAAAAGCCCCTAAATGGACATTTTAAAAATGTGAATAGGAGGCAAAAGGCTTATGATTATTCTTAAGTCAATGGAAAAGTGAGAGGAAGCACAACAAGGCAGTGGATATTGAAAGGCAGTTTTTATTGGACCTAACCAATTTGTAAATGAGACTGTAAAAACCTCTTTTTAGCACGGAAAGAGTGTTCACCATACAAGTTAGACAATCAGCGGCCAAGCCAGCTCAACCCGCTAAATCAACGACTGAACGATGAGGAAAGGAAAAGAACAACTAATAGAGAGATTTTCGAGCCAAAGAAAAGAAACCATGAAAGAAGTAAAAGAAAATATTAAAACAGGTTTTGGCCCCATTCTAAACAATTGCTCTCTACAAGAATATGTGGAGTGGCTATTGGAAATATCCAAAGATTGTAAATAACCAAACACTAATTAAAAAACATGAACTAAGCATAAACATTCAATGGCGTACGTAAACCAACCGCCGGATGACCGGGTCGCTGGAGCGATGTTTTGAGCGACCTGCCTGCGGAAGGCAGGTTCCATGTGTGCAACTAGAGAGCAATTAACATACACATGAAAAAAATAATGATCGCCGGAGCCACCGGCTACCTGGGTGGCCACCTTGTCAAAGAACTACAAAATGAGAACATTCCTTTCCAGGCCATCGCCAGAAATGAAAAGCGACTGCAACGTTTAGGGCTGTCCGATGGGCAAATCATAAAAGCGGAGCTCACGGTTCCCACTACTCTTAGCGGAACCCTTCAAGGAACGGATGTGTTGATCTCCACTGTTGGCATCACACGGCAGAAAGACGGCCTTACCTACATGGACGTGGATTACCAAGCCAATATGAATTTACTTCATGAAGCAAAGAAAGCGGGAGTTAAAAAATTCATTTATGTGTCGGTGATCAACGGAGAAAAGATGCGGCACCTGAAAATCATGGAAGCCAAAGAACGTTTCGTGGATGCACTCAGGCACTCCGGCCTGGATTACCTCATCGTCCGTCCGAATGGCTTCTTCTCGGACATGAAAGATTTTCTTGACATGGCACAAAAAGATAACGTCTACCTGTTTAGTTGTGGGGACCATCGACTCAATCCGATTCACGGGACTGATTTAGCAAAGGCCATTGTTGAATCGCTGGTTACGAAGCAACACGAATTGATTGTTGGGGGACCGGATATACTAACGCAAAACGAAATCGCTGAAATGGCGTTAAAAACATGGATGCGACCCGTCAAAATCACCCATCTCCCTAACTGGATCACGAAAGCAGTCATTCGTTTGATGCGGGTAGTTACTTCTTCTAAAACGTATGGACCCATTGAGTTTTTCCTTACCATGATGAGCCAGGACAATATCGCTCCCAGATACGGTGTGCACCGTCTTCAAACGTTCTTTGCCTGGGAGGTGGATCGGCTAACAAAAGTCAACGACCATAAAAAAAGAAGCATATAGATTTGAATACAATCCGACCAACACGGTTGATACCGAATACACAGACCAACCGGTTCGTCATTGAAAATAAACCATATAAATGAAAAATAAGTCCCTAATCATCAGCATTGTCAATCAGCAATGTCCAGGATGCCGATCAGAAAAAATGTTCATTGGCCCTGCTTACAGTAAGAAGTTCAATAAAATGCACAAAAAGTGTCCTCGTTGTTCGCAGACATTGGAACCTGAGCCTGGTTTTTACACAGGAGCCATGTACATAAGTTACGCATTGCAAGTGGCCATCATTGTTGCGGTTGTGGTCGCTACGAAAGTGCTTCGTGTAGAGGGTACTGTTGGGTGGTACCTTGGCTGGATCGCCGGGATCAATCTTCTGTTTTTTCCACTCTCCTACCGAATAAGCAGGTCTATTTGGGCGCACCTTTTTATCCCGTTAAAGGATGGAATTCAGGTCAAAGCGAAGGAGTCATGAATCTGCAATACCTAAACTGGTCACACCATTCGATCAATCAAACATGAGGTAAATGAAAGCAGCAGTTTATACATCTTACGGTTCTCCCAATGTGATAAAACTGACCGAGGTAAAAAAACCCCTACCAAAAGAGAATGAGCTTTTGGTCAAGGTTCATGCAGCAACAGTAACTGCCGGAGACATTCGTTTACGTGCTTCTGATTTTCCACCACTTTACTGGTTACCGGCGCGACTTATTTTCGGCCTCTTTAAGCCTAAAAAGAAAATTTTAGGGCACGAGTTTGCAGGTGTGGTCGAAGCTATCGGTAGCAAGGTGACCCAATTTTCTCAGGGTGACAAAGTTTTTGGGACGACCACTATGCTCGCTACCGGATCTTATGCTGAATACCTATGTGTGCCCGAATCATGGAAGTCAGGGGTTGTTGCATTAAAACCAGAAAATCTATCTTTCGAGGAGTCTGCAGCGCTTCCTATCGGAGCGATGACCGCCCTGTTCCTACTTAAAAAAGCAAAGGTTGAGAAATCAAAGAAGGTCTTGGTTTATGGGGCTTCTGGCAGCGTTGGAAGTTATGCCATTCAGCTGGCCCATCATCTGGGAAAATCTGTGACCGGGGTTTGCAGCACCAAAAACGTTGATATGGTGAAATCACTGGGTGCTGATAAAGTCATTGATTATAAAAATGAACACTATGCTACGCTTGACCGGGATTTTGATATTGTTTTTGATGCCGTCGGAAAAACGACTCGCTCTACAGCGAAGAAAG
>JBCCXH010000567.1:0-3299 GCA_039192005.1 Bacteroidota bacterium | reverse complement strand
GTCTGGTATCTGGATTTGATGTTTTTTTAAAATCCCCTTTCGCCTCCTTACAAAAAAGGACGGAATATTGGCATCGAACCCCATTACTTCCATCGGATTAAACTCAACTTCGTAGAGTAGAAGTATGTAAAGATTTACGCTTTATTTAAGTAGGATGATTTTTTGATTGACCATTACGCCGTTACTAATGAAGCGGGCAAAATAGATTCCATTATTCAGATCCTGTAGACTCAGTTTTTTATTTCTTGATACAGTACCAGTCACACGTACCTTCCCTTCGATATCAAAGATTTGAATGTCTACCGGTTGTAAGGTGTTGGTCCCAATGAAGTCTGAAGAAGGATTTGGGTAAAGGATTACATCATTTGTTCTGGAGAGGGAAACGTTGAGAGGAGTTTCTACTTCAACTTCACTGCTGATGTTACAGGTGGTGTTTTGCACAGACTGAGCGTCAACAAACTTGGAGAGAAGTCGGATGTAAGCTAGCTGATACCCACAACTGTTTTCACTCAGCTCCCATGAATTCATCGGCCAGCTGGTATTGAAATCATAATACGATTTTTGATCCGGTTCATTGATGATCCGGTTTCTTAGTTCCGAGTCACAGTTGCCGTTTGGTGTCGTGTTGCAGAAGTTGTCCCAATCATACGTTGGGTTTGCTCCACCCACCACAAATCCAGGAGGAGGGCCAAACTGACTTTGGCCTATCATGTCCCATGGAGAGTCATCCGCAAACCATGTATGGTAAAAAGTGGAGACGCCTTTATCTGCTCCGTATTCACCCATATTGGACAGGTAGCAAAAGTTCAGAGGGTTCAGGCCATGGATGTAATGGACGTAGTGCTCTGCGGCATGTAACGCATCCGCATCTTTTGAGGGGTCCAGCTCATACTTGACAAAATCCGTAAACATCAGGCCTTTTCTTGCCTTGGTGCTGTTACTTCCCCAAACATAGTCCTTCAAATAAGACCTGTAAGGGTCGGTTTCATTGGTGATGGCTGCAAAATTCGTTTCGGACTGCATGGCCTGCTTGTAAGTATCCTGAATGTTGGTGGCAACACCGCTTGATACACCTTCCAAATTTGAATAATAGAGTAAGGCTTCCTGATTCGCTTCCTGAAACGGGATGGCAAAATTTCCTGATATAAGCGTTACTTCCTGGTAGTTATTCTCTACAAAATCTTTGTAGGCGGCATTACTTGTGAGTTCATAAAGGTAAATAGCGGCCCGTATCCGATACACCAACCGTTCCTGGTCGGTGGCCACTTCCTGTTGGCCTGCACCGATGCCCGCCGAGTTGAATGCTGCGTCATTGTTTTTCCAAATAACGTTGGGGTTTGTCACGGTCCAGTCCCACGCAGCTTCAGCAGCCTCAGCGAGGGAATCACTGTAGGTGGTCCAGCCTAATTCGCCCAGCACTTTCGCTCCATAGGCAAAAGCAGCCGCTCCGGAAGCCGCCGAGATCGTATTCACATCCCCATACAAACTCGCTCCCTGAGCTTCTGACGGAGGGTATGCATGGTCCAGGCTAACGATACTCCATAACGAACCGTCATCTTCCTGCAGTCTGAGTAAATAATCCAGCCCCCATTTCACCTCGTCTAAAACATCCGGGATTCCGTTGCCGGAGTAGGGCAGGCAGTAATTATCTCCCCAGGCATTTTTGTTTTCTTCATAAGCCTGCAAAAACTCAATGACGTAACTAGCGGTCCACTGTGTGTATTTATTGTAATCTCCGGCATCGTACCATCCACCTCTCAAATCCCTTTCTGTCGTGCTTAGCGCGGATTGGTCAAACTTTCGAGACTCCGGATCTTGCAAACTTCCTAAATGACTGGCTTCGTCTGCCCAAATGGCTCCCGCGTACTCGGCTTCTTTTGCATATCCTGCCCGTTGGTAGAAAAACGTGCGTACTGCTTGTTTTAAAACCTCTGCATAAACATCATTGGCAATGACGAAAGAAAACGAACGAACGTTTCTCTCTTTGTCAAGTACATGATACGTGCCTGCTGTCTTTACCTCGGAAAAATCAAACCACCAGCACTGGTCACCCGAAGAGTTGTCCGTGGCGCCACTTTTCCAGCTGGTAATGGCTGCTTCTAACACAGTCTCACCACTTTCCTCGTCTATCAGCGCATATGTGGTACCGGGTTGGAAAGAAGAGCCGGAATCAAATCCCACTTCGGGATTACGTATCACCGCTACTTTTTCGGCATCCGGACGGTAACCAAATTGGTCAATGACGATAAAATCGGACAAGTCTTGTCCATGAAGGAACTTCGAAAGGAATAATAGAAGCGTGGAAAGTCGTATTGTTTTGATCATTCAAGCAAAGAGTTAAGTATTCAGTAGCGATGTTGGAACAACATCCACGTGTTATCGGTGGCATGTTTTTCCGTATGATAAAGTGGTGTCGTAAGTATTTCCATTATTAAACCGGGAAGATCTTGAATTTTTCCTAGATGGAATTTAAAATTTCGATGAATGATAACATCCTGCTTATGTATCCACCGGGATTCGTCTCTAAAGAGATAAGCAGATGAGAAAGCGAACTGAAATATACCTTTAAATGGGTACGCTAACATCATTTCACTAAAGGTGTGGTAACTGCTTTCCGGGTATTTAATGCCGTTGACTTAAGCTTTAGACCGCCGCCGTGGCCCGGTCTTCACGAATGAAGCCGCCGTGGCCAACGTGACCCGACCCGATGAAGTGATCTCATCAACGTTATCACAGCTATTAATGAGACCGGGTCACGGAGACCGGGTCACGGAGACCCGGTCACGCCAGACGTATCTCTTAAGTCAAAGGCATTATCCAGATATTTACCATGATGGTCATTCTGCCTGGTATTTTAACTGAAAACTACTCATCTAATAAATTGTGATATAACCAGTAATTGTGACGTTTTTCCTATAACCGAATTTCGGATTCAATGAAAGCGCTTATCCTCATTTGTTAGGAAAAGAAATTTAAAAGTAAAAGGTATTGATTGAGTTGTTTTATTGGATTAATACAAAATTATTCTTTCACTTATCAAGTGATATAAGTGGAATAATTGCATTTAGATCGTCATTTGTTTCATCATTTCGGTATGCTGTAAGACCTCATTCAGCCATCCATTTAAATTCAACTTCTTTATCTGTACGTACATATAACTTATGTGACGTTTCGTCTAAAAGCTAGACTTATTTTAATATTAGGCTTCCTGTTCCTGATATATTAGAGGATTATTGACTGTTTTGATGGTTGTGATTTCGGATAAAGTACGATGATCTGACTAATCGATGGAGTCGCTT
>JBCCXH010000566.1:0-3309 GCA_039192005.1 Bacteroidota bacterium | reverse complement strand
CTTTGATGGCCATCGCAGAAAAAACAGTTGAATCACACCTTACCAAGGCACTCTCTTTCCTTAAAACTAACCTTCCCGAATACAACTTGTAATTTTTTTTAAAATCAGACTCAGGGAAAAGGGTCGGTTATGCAACTATGCTTTAAAACAGACGAAATTTCCCATGAATATTACAAAAGAACTTTTAGAAAGGTACTGGAATGAAGACTGTTCTGAAGAAGAATGTAAAGCAGTAGAATCATGGTTAGCATCTAGTGAGTCCGAGCCGGATCAGCTAAATGAACTGCAGGTCCTGAATGCTAAAAATAACGTTTGGAAAGACTTACATAAAAGCATGCGAAAAGATGAAGAGAGCAGGGAACTTATCTTCAAACCCTCTTTTAAGAAGTATATTAACTACGCAGCAGCTTGTCTGATTTTGTTGGCATTAGGTGCTGGTTATTTTGTAAAGCATGCCGGTACTTCCTTAATGGCGCCTTCGCTGCAAGAAGAATTACATCTTGTGCTTAGTATTCCGGAACAAGATAAAGTAGCACTGGTGGATCAAGGCTGCATAGTTCAATTTGAAGGGGTTTTGCGTTTACATAATCCCACTTCCTCCAAAAAGAGCATTACCTGCAATGGTAAAGTCTATTCGTTGGAAGCCGGTGAGAAATATCTTATCGACAGTCGGTATCCAAATCTTCAAACTTCCTCTATGCGGATGATGCGAGAGTTTATCGTCAACGATTTTGTCCGAACCGATTATTACGCTAACAGCTCATTTCGCCTGGGAACCTGCTAGTCTGTAAACATGCTAAAGGCATATTCAATGATACTTGCAGTACTAGCACTACTCTTGGTAAGCACGAAAAATATTGCGCAGGACCAAAGAGGCAACGCTTCGGTGAGAGGAAAGATCTCTAATGAAAATGGAGAACCTGTCCCTTTCGCTACTGTCCAGACTAAAGATACATCCATTGGAGCCATTGCAGATGCCGGAGGCCGGTTTGCTATTGAAAGCCTTGCAAGTGGCAACTATGTTTTGGCTGTTCAGTCCCTTGGCTACTTACCAGCATCCCTTAAACTGTCTATTACAGATAGATCAATAAATAATATAACTATCACCTTAAAAAGTAATGTGGAGGAATTGCAAGCCGTGGAGGTGGTAACTGAGTCAGAAAAAAAGCAGCTGGAGCTTTCTGCCAAAGCCATTGACGTAATTGACACCCGGGAAGTAAAGTTGAAAACCGTAGATCTGGGGGAAGTGCTAGCTCAAACCCAAGGAGTAAGTATTCAGAGAAGCGGCGGTTTAGGTTCTGACAGCAGGCTTTCTTTGAATGGGCTTTCGGGGGATAAAATTCGGTTTTTTTTCGATGGCATTCCTTTGGACTTCACTGGCTACTCAGTAGGGATCGGTAATATTCCAGTAAACCTTGTAGATCGTGTGGAGATATATAAAGGAGTGGTGCCGATAGCATTTGGTGCAGACGCATTAGGCGGTGCAGTAAACATGGTATCACCTTCTATCATAGCGGGTTTCCATGGTAGTGCTTCCTATCAGACCGGTTCATTTGGGACGCACCGTTCCACCTTAGATCTAAAATATCTTGAGCCGAAAAGTGGTCTTTTAATTGGACTGGATGGTTTTTACGATTTCTCACGAAATAATTATAAAGTTGATGTAGAAGTACCGATTACTGAAGGGCCGCTCCGTGGAAGAATACAAGAAATAACTGTCCCAAGGTTCCATGACGACTATGAGGCCTTCGGGATGAACTTGACACTCGGTCTTATTGACAAATCATGGACAGATGAGATCAAAATCGACTTTTTCTTGAATGATACCCATGATGAAGTACAGCATAACGCAGTAATGACCGGAAATCCTTTTGGAGAAGTCATTTTTTCCAGTGACTTGCAAGGTGTTAATTTATCTTTTACGAAGGATTTCAGTAGTAGCCTGTCTATCAATTCGGTTTTCGGATTAAATTCAACGACACGAGTTTTTGTAGATACAACACGAAATTTTTACTCCTGGAATGGTGAAGTACAAGGGAGAAGAATCAGACAGGGAGAGGTTTCCGGTAGCGTGGCCGGAGGAAGTCATCAATTCACATGGGACGATAATTATTTCAATAGAACAAACCTGAAGTGGCAGTTCAATGAAAAGCACACCATCAGTATTTCCAGTGCTCCTACCTATACATTGAGGACAGGGGATGAACTATTGGCAGGAACTTTTGATCCTATTACAGCTAATGGTATTGTGTATTCCTGGGTGAATGGAATAGAGTATCAAGCAGATCTGAAGGGGGAAAAACTGCAGAATGTCTTTTTCATCAAAAACTATTGGCAGCAGGTAAGAAATGAGCGCGAAATCGACGGTTCCGAACAGGTTTCTGTCAATGAAAGAGAGATCAGTGATGTAGGATGGGGAAACAATTTACGTTACAACTTTTCAGATAAATTAATCGCTAAGCTCTCTTATGAATACGCACTTAGACTTCCCAGACCAGACGAGGTATTTGGGGATGGTAATTTCATTATTCGAAACCTTGAACTAGAAGCAGAAAGAAGCCATAACCTCAACTTGTCTGGTATTTTGCGGAATTCCACCAGTTCTAAAATACAGTGGAGGTTAGAAGCTGCCGGCTTTGTTCGCAGTATCAGCAACCTGATCTTTCTGGTCGCTGCAACTGACAGGACGAGCGCTTTTGATAATGTAAACGAAGCGACTTCCATAGGACTCGAAGTTGCCGGAGAAGTATCAGGGCTAACAGAAGGATTGAAAATTTCATTTAATTCTACGTATCAAGATTTTTACAATAGTGCAAGCGAAGGAAATTTTGCAAGATTTGAAGGTGAGCGCATACCAAATACTCCTTATCTCTTCGCCAATTCATCCGTCAATTATTCATTACCAAAGAAGCTGGTCGGTGAACAATCAATTAATATTTACTGGTCATCCCGATATGTTCACAGCTTTTTTCTTGGCTGGGAAAGTGGGGGCCGAAACAATCCCGAGTTTAAGTTCACTATACCTAATCAGCACATCCACCATGCCGGTATCAACTACCGGTTACCTGTAAAATCTATGAAAATGATACTAATTAGTGATGTGCAAAATGTGCTGAATAGAAATGTTTTTGACTTCTTCGGTGTGCAGCGACCCGGACGGGCCTACTACCTCAAAATAGTCACTCAATTCTAAATGACAAATAATTCAATAATTAAATTAAAAACGATGAATACGATGCAAGCGATAGACCGACTAAAGAAGCTTTTTAGTCCTTTTTTGATAATTACTTTTATAGGAGTTTCAGTTTT
>JBCCXH010000565.1:0-3311 GCA_039192005.1 Bacteroidota bacterium | reverse complement strand
TTAACAGTAAGGATAGCTTAAGTTAATAGCATTGAGGCCGGTGGTACCCGGCAAACTTTGATAAGCCCCATGATTTTACCACGATCCTAAACTACAAGTTTACCAAAAGGTACAGCGCCTCTTTCAACCTTACGTACAGCACCGGTCGTCCCATTACCGTTCCGCTGGAGCAGTTTGAGTTTGGAGGCACCACGCGTCTGTTGTACTCCGACCGGAATGAGTTTCGCGTGCCGGACTATTTCAGGTCTGATGTTGCTTTCACCATCGAAGGCAACCATAAACGTAAGAAGCTGGCGCACGGGTCCTGGACCATCGCTGTGTACAACGTGACCGGCCGGCGAAATGCCAACTCGATTTATTTTCTCTCAGAAAACGAGGGCATACAAGGATACCGGCTCTCCATTTTTGGTCAACCCATCCCTACCATAACCTACAACTTTACGTTCTGATGAAATCCACCATGCCATTCCTTCTACTCCTAAGTTTTGTCGGTTGCGTAGACCCCTTTGAGACCCCGAACTCGCCTTCCAACAGCAATGTTTTGGTCGTAGAGGGGAGGATAGGAAAGGAGCAGACAGAAATTAAACTGACACGATCTGCCAACCTGGATACCCTGGAAATCGTTCGTGAAAAAAACGCGCAGGTCCGGCTGGAAAACGAAGCGGGAACGTTAAGCCTTTCCTTGGTGGAGCAGGAAGACGGCCTGTATTCGGTTAGTCAATCATTGACCTTTGGTGAGCGCTACCGCATCCGCATTTCCACGGCGGATGATGAAACCTATCTTTCTGCATTCGTCCCACTGCTGAGCGTACCCGAAATCAGTGAAGTGCACCTGGAATACGACTCTGCGACCACTCAACTCGACATCACGCTGTCTACCGGGGACCCGGAGGGCAAAACAAGGTATTACCGCTGGGAGTATGAAGAGACCTGGGAATACCGGTCGGTACGGCCTTCATCGCTTGAATATACCGGTGAGGAGTTGGTGCCAAGAGCAGCAAACATCCGAACGTGCTGGGTGACGAGGCCTGCAGGTACAATTCTTCTGGAAACCAGCATCTCGCTGGACGAGGATGTTATTTCCCGAAAACTGATCAACCGGGAAATGGTCGGTGAGAATGAAAAGTTTCGTATTGGCTACAGCATCCTAATCCGACAGTATGCACTTACATCGGATGAGTTCGAGTTTTGGAGCCTGCTGAAGAAAAATACGGAAACGTTCGGGACGCTTTTTGATCCTCAGCCTTCCCAATTGAAAACCAACCTCACATGTATTTCCACACCTGACAAGCTCGTGGTTGGTTACATCAGTGCATCCGCGGTAGCCCAGCAACGGGTAACTCTTGAGCGCAGTGACTTTCCAAGAGACATTCCCGAGTTTCAGCCCAATGTGGGCGCTTGCGACATCATCACGGTTCCTTTTGATCCGCTTGAGATCGCGCTGGAGTTTACCACCGGAGATCAGGTGCCTTTGGGCTATTTGATCGGTTTTTCGGGAATTGAAGGAGTATTTAGCGCTGCCAAAGCATGCGTAGACTGCCGGGAGGCCGGTGGGACCACAACCAGACCGGATTTTTGGTTTTAAAAACGTCCATTCATATGTTCAGTAACATTCGTCCTCTCTTTTTTCTCATCGGGTTAGCATCATGTATCATCACTTTTGCACAGGAGCATATGAGCAAGGGCGAATTGACTTATGTAGAATCGCTATACGTACATACGGACCGGGAAAGTTACCTGACCGGGGAGACGCTTTGGTTTAAGGCGTATGTACTGGACAGAGATCGGCTGACGTTAAGTCGGCTGAGCAAGGTGGCCTACATCGAGCTATTGGATCGGGAAAACCGTCCGGTCATACAGCAGAAAGTGGTGCTGGAAAATGGAGTTGGCTCCGGTTCCATGTACCTGCCGGTGTCGATGCAAACTTCCGGTTACGCCTTGCGGGGCTATACGCGATGGATGCAAAATTTCGGCCCGGAAGGGTTTTTTCGAAAAACATTGACGGTGATCAATCCCCTGACCCGATTTGTTTCTGTTAGCGACACTGCACGCACCGACTTTTCGTGCGGCCTGCTTCTTGATTCGGTTGAAAGACAGCGAGTAGTGAATGCTTCCAAAGGGTTTGACTTTTCTTTGAACCACTCCTCGTTTAAGAAAAGGGATAAAGTCGAGCTTAGGATTTCCCTTTCTGAACCTTTTGACACCAAGTCCTTTGTTCATGCATCCATCGCTGTACATCAGGTCGATTCGCTGGATAAGTATTCAAATCCGTTGATGGCAGGTTATCTAAGTCAGCGATCGGATTTCCCTTCAGCAAATGAAGAAATGCGGTATCAACCAGAGTACGAAGGGGGGCGTATCTCCGGCTCTTTGACCACTTCCTGTGCGGAGATGAAATTGGGGAATCGGCTTCTTTTTTTACATTCGGCAGGAGAACAGGTCCTATTGTATGCTACGAGGTCGGGAGCGGATGGTCAGTTTCAGTTTATTGTTGACGAAGTCATTCGTGACCCTTTGATAACGGTCCCGGCAGATTCGCTGGATTGTTATCGGGTGAACATCCAGCCTGTTTATTCCGATCGGTTTGCGTGTAAAGGGATCGCTCCTTTTCGATTGCACCCTGATGACCTTGAAAAGATCCGTCAAAGAAGTCTGAACATGCAAATCCAACATGCGTTTGCCGCCGATTTTTCCCTGGATTCCTTAATGGTCCATTCCAATGTTTTCGGGACAGCCATGGTTGAGTACGATCTGGATGACTACACACGATTTGCTACTTTGGAAGAAATCATGCGGGAATACGTGAGTGAAGTAACCGTAAAAAACGACAAAGAGGAGGTGAACTTCCGTGTGATAGATGGACAAAGTTACCCGGCCTTTCATGCCGATCCCTTAATCTTAATCAATGGAGTCCCCGAGATGGACAAAACGTATATCGCTTCGCTGGATCCCTACAAGATGGAAAATATTCGCGTCATTGACGATAAGTTCGGGATAGGAAATGCGGTGTTTTATGGCGTAATCATGATTCAAACCAAGGAAAGCAATCCCCACTTGTCCAAGCGGAAAGGGTCCTTTTCTTCGTACACGCCATCACGGTCCTTCAACAGTCCCGGTTACGAAGATGAACGCCTCAGGCAAAGTCAAAAACCCGATTTTCGTACGTTGCTGCACTGGAACCCATCCCTAGTCTTTCAAAAGCCATCCTATGACGTGTCTTTTTACACCTCGGACATCGCGGGGACGTATGTCGGCCTCGTACAGGGAGTGGATCAAAAAGGAAACGTTGCAACGGCCAGGTTTACTTTTAC
>JBCCXH010000564.1:0-3350 GCA_039192005.1 Bacteroidota bacterium | reverse complement strand
GATTTGATTGTCACTACCATAGCGGCTATTGCGAGGATTGACGATGCTATTGCAGCAGTACCTGAGTGAAAATTATCGGATCATGTAGAAACAGATGAGGTAGAAACCCTTAGAAATGAACTTCAGGACAACACCGCAAATTTTAAAAGCTCTATGAGTTCTTTGTTAGGGATCAGTATTACGTTCAATTCCGGGGATGGTGATTAGATAGACAAACTCTTCTTGATGTATGTTTAAAATACACAAGATAAGTCGTGCACTGCATTGTTGATTTAATGTAGTTCATGGATTTAGTTAAACATTACATCTTCATTCTTGATCAAAATATTTTCATATACACGAATTTTATACTGCTTGGAGCAACCTGTCTCGGTTGCTCCATTAGTTACCTTCAGGTTGGGATTCGGTTTGGTTATGCTTCTCAGCACCATTCGCTACATGGCCCTCGGCTGGGTTGATGCTCAACTGATAGCTCCGCTTTTGCACTTTAGCTATTTCGGTTTTGAGTGGGTACAGCCATTGCCTGGTAAATGGTTGTATCTCCCGTTTTTCCTGATGGTTGCTGCCTGTATTGGTATCATCTTAGGTTGGTATTATCGTTTTTTCTCTATTTTATTTTTCCTATGCTTTACTTACATTGAGCTAATTGACATTACCTACTATCTCAATCACTATTATTTTGTAAGTATTGTCGCATTTATGATGATATGGGTCCCGGCAAACCGATATTTCTCATTGGATGTAGTACGCAAACCGCAGCTCTGTCAGGAAAAGATAAGCCTCTGGTGTATTGGCATCTTCAAACTACAGATCGCCATTGTTTACTGCTATGCCGGTTTAGCTAAAATCAACTATGATTGGCTAATAAAGGCATTTCCGCTTGCTATTTGGCTTCCGGCAAAAACAAGTATTCCAGTGATAGGATGGATTTTCAAGTATAAGCTGACTGCTTATCTTTTTAGCTGGATGGGGATGTTTTTTGACACATTAATTATCGGAGGCCTTCTTTGGAAAAAGACGCGGTGGTTCGCTTACCTGGCCGTAATCATCTTCCATACACTCACCGGAATACTTTTTCAGATAGGGGTTTTTCCTATTGTAATGATTTTTGCTGTAATCATCTTCTTCTCTGATTCTTTTCATGAACGGTTGTTGGGTAGGTTATCTACCTTATTTAAAAAATGGCGTCATTTGACCACTAATGTTGTTTACAGAGAAATACCGATACCATCATTTAAAGCATCTCGTATCGCGATTTGTTTTTTCTCTGTTTTCTTTCTCTTTCAATTTGTCTTTCCGTGGCGATATTTACTGTATAATGGGAATATTTTCTGGACAGAAGAGGGCTATCGTTTTTCCTGGCGTGTTATGTTAATGGAAAAAGCTGGAACAGCTACTTTTTACGTAAGGGATGGCCATGATGGAAGAGAAGGGTCTGTGATCAACCACCAATTTTTAAATCCCCATCAAGAGAAACAAATGGCGATGCAACCGGATCTTATCTTACAATTTGCTCATTATTTACGTGACCATTTTATGTTTAATGGAATGGAAGATCCGAAAATACGAGCAGAAGTATGGGTCACACTAAATGCAAGACCTGCCAAACTTTTGATAGACCCCCAGGTAGACCTTACAGAAAAAACGGACACCTGGAAAAGTAAAGATTGGATATTACCGTATGGAAATGACTAAAGCTTTTGGTTGCATTTTATTTTACTTGCTTTGCTTTGCGTCGAATTTGCTGGCTCAGGAGTATAAGGTTTGCGGCACAGTATCTGATAGCAGTGCAGGGAAAACGTTAGAAGGAGCAACGGTTTTTATCCAGTCTCTAAACGTACTAGCTAAAACCGACGGCAATGGCTACTATGAAATTCGGCTACCTGCTGGTAGCTACGAACTAGAAGCCTTTCATTTAGGAATGCTGGCAGCTAGAAAGAAGATAGACTTAAAAAGAGAGACACAAGTGAATTTTTCCTTGTCTGAATTATCCAAAAGTCTTGATGAAATAGAAGTGATAGCTGAAAGAGCGCAGACGATCGGCATCTCAAGGTTACGTGCCGTTGAAGGTTTTGGCATTTACGAAGCCAAGAAAAATGAACTTATTATGCTAGATGATTTTGCAGCCAATAAGGTCACGAATAATGCGCGGCAGGTTTTTGCCAAAGTCCCTGGTTTAAACATTTGGGAAAGTGATTGTGCAGGACTTCAGCTAGACATAGCTGCCAGGGGCCTTGGACCCAGCCGTACTGCTAATTTCAATACCAGACAAAATGGATATGATATGAGTGCGGATGCCTTAGGTTACCCGGAGAGCTATTACTTGCCAGCTATGCAGGCTGTTGAGCGGATAGAAATTGTAAGGGGAGCCGCCTCTTTGCAATATGGAACACAGTTTGGTGGCATGCTCAACTTTAAGCTTAAAGAAGCTCCGGATAAACCCATAGAGCTTAATTTGGAGCAAGCAATCGGATCGTTTGATTTGTTCAACACATTCGCTAGTATCGGAGGCACCGTGAATAAATGGGACTACTATGGCTATTACCAATATCGGACGGGGGACTGCTGGCGGGATAATAGTTGTTTTGATTCACATCTTGCCTTTGCTAGTACAGGATATCAAATCAATGAAAAGCTCAAGTTAAAATTTGAATATTCATTCCTTAACTATGAAGCACAGCAACCCGGAGGCTTGACGGATGAAGATTTTAATGCGGGCAATCTGGAATTGTCCAGAAGAGATCGAAATTGGTTTCAGGTTTCCTGGAATCTGATGGCTTCTACGGTTGATTACAAATTTTCTAATGACACGAAGCTTAACATTCGCAGCTTCGGTTTGATCTCTACCCGAAATGCACTGGGAAATCTGGAACAAATAGATCGAGCAGATGATACCACTCAAAACCGTAGCTTGATTCGTGATGAATTTAAAAACTTCGGGACCGAGGCGCGTCTACTTCACTACTTTAATTTGTTTAAGAAAAAATCTGCGCTTCTGGTCGGAAGCCGTTATTACAATGGGTTTACGGATCGAAAACAAGGAGATGCCAGCGCGGCATCGGATGCCGATTTCTCCTTTTTAAATCCCGATGATCCGGAGGAATTTGATTACGATTTTCCAAGTGAAAATGTAGCCCTTTTCGTAGAGAATGTTTTCAATATCTCGGATAGAATCAGTCTAACGCCCGGTGTGAGGTTCGAACATATCCGTACTAATTCCGAAGGTATCTGGAAACAGACGGTCAGAAACTTTGCGGGAGATATTGTCACGATCAATGAATTTATGGATGACGAATCAGTAACACGTTCTTTTGTGCTTTTTGGTTTTGGCGCCAGCTACTACGCGAGGG
>JBCCXH010000563.1:0-3352 GCA_039192005.1 Bacteroidota bacterium | reverse complement strand
TCACAATTGGGGACGTAAATGGTATAGGTTTAGAAGTAATCATTAAATCTCTTGAGGATACACGAATCATTGGGCAATTTACGCCGGTTATTTATGGATCCTTTAAATCCCTGGCTTTTTACAAGAAGCTATTGGAAAAAGAATCGTTCAATTGCCACCAAATAAAGTCTCTTGATAAGCTACGTCACGATAAAACAAATGTCCTGAATGTTTGGAATGAGGAGGCAGAAGTAACACCGGGTATTCCCAGTCTTATTGGTGGAAAGTATGCGAGGCTTTCTCTTGCAGCGGCAGTTAAAGACCTCAAAGAAAAAAAAATACATGCAATTACTACGGCACCGCTGAGTAAAGAATTGGTTCAGGATGAGACATTTAGGTTTCCGGGACATACAGAGTATTTGACTCAGGAAGCAAAAGCTCAGGATAGTTTGATGTTTCTGGTTCATCGACATCTGAGGGTTGGAGTGGCTACGGGTCATGTCCCTTTAAAAGAAGTAAGTGAGCGTTTAAGCAAAGAGGTCTTGATGACGAAACTTACCATTATGCTTCATTCCCTTCGAAACGATTTCGGAATCAATAAACCTAAGATTGCCGTACTAGGCCTTAACCCACATGCAGGAGAAAACGGACTGTTGGGTAAAGAAGAAGAAGAAATTATTTCTCCGGCTATCAACCAACTACGAGGTGAGCAGCATCTTGTACTTGGTCCGTTCCCTTCAGATGGTTTTTTTGGTACAAGTGAGTTTAAAAAGTATGACGGAGTATTGGCTATGTATCATGATCAAGGCCTGATTCCTTTTAAAACAATTGCTTTTGAAGAAGGCGTTAACTATACCGCGGGGCTTTCATTCGTCAGGACGTCGCCAGATCACGGCACGGCGTTTTCACTGGCAGGTAAAAACCAGGCAGACCCCACTTCCTTTCGGAATGCACTATATACCGCAAATGACATCGTGAGACAAAGGAATTTGGGTGAATTTGAATCATATTGATTTAGTAATCGAAGGAAAGCTTTTGTAGTAATTACTAAACTATCTAAATTTGCGCTTCTTTATTGGGATATGATTTAAAATGAAAAAACTTAGGCAGTATAAAATCGGTATTTATGGCCTGAGCGTAGGGGAACATACCTTCTCATTTGAATATGACGAGGAGTTCTTCGCTATTTTTGAAAACAGCCTGATAAGCAAGGGCAAAGGCACTTGTCATGTAGACTTGATTAAATCAGCTTCTATGGTTACGCTAACGATGAAAATAGAAGGAGTAATTGGGCTAACCTGCGATAGAAGTTTGGAACCATTCGACTACGCAGTAGACGCATCACAGGAATTGATTTACAAGTTTGGAGATGAAGACAAAGAACTCAGTGATAACATGTTTGTTATTCGAAAAGATACCCAAGAGGTCAATATTGGAAGGTTTCTTTACGAATTCATATCACTGGAAATTCCGATGAAAAAGCTTCATCCCCGATTTCATGATGAAAATGAAACGGACGAACTCATTTATTCATCCAATAAAAATGATGAAAAAGATAAAGATATCGATCCGCGCTGGGAAGCTCTAAAAAAGTTGAAGTAAGAAAAATAACAATAAGAAGATGGCGCATCCAAAACGTAAGATTTCGAAAACCAGGAGAGATAAGAGAAGAACACATTACAAGGCGACTCCTAAAAGTTACGTCATTTGTCCAACAACCGGAGAACCACACCTCCCGCACAGAGCTTTCTGGCATGAAGGGAAACTCTACTACAAGGGTAAGGTAGTGATGGAAAAAGAAGTATTAGCATAAGCTAATCTTACATGTCACATATTCAGGCTGCAATCACCGGGGTTCACGGGTATGTCCCCGAAGATGTTCTCACAAATAAGGATCTGGAAGCAATGGTCGATACCAACGACGAGTGGATCACCACTCGGACGGGTATTAAACAACGTCACATCTTAAAGGGAGAAAATCAGGGGACCTCCGTAATGGCCATCAATGCAGTTAAAGGCCTACTCGAAAAGACAGACACAAAAGCGGAAGAAATAGACCTGATCATCTGTGCTACAACCACGCCGGATATGGTATTCCCTGCTACGGCTAATCTCGTAGCAGATAAAATAGGGGCCATTAATGCTTTCGGTTATGATCTACAGGCTGCATGTTCAGGTTTCATCTACGGGTTGACTACAGGTTCTCAATTTATTGAAACTGGAAAGTACAAAAAAGTAGTGGTAATTGGGGCGGATAAAATGTCTTCAATCGTAGACTATACAGACCGTACAACGTGCATCATTTTCGGAGATGGTGGTGGTGCAGTTATGTTAGAACCTACAGAAGAGGATTACGGCATTAAAGATTCCATTATGAAGTCCGATGGTTCCGGTGCGCCTTACCTTCATATGAAGGCCGGAGGAAGCCGAAGACCTGCTACACAAGAAACCGTAGCGAATCGAGAGCACTTTGCTTATCAGGAAGGTTCCATGGTATTCAAGTTTGCCGTTAAAAACATGGCAGATGTAGCCGCGGATGTCATGAAACGAAATGGACTCACGGGAGAAGATATTGCTTACCTCGTACCTCATCAAGCAAATAAACGCATCATCGATGCGACCGCCAATCGAATGGGGGTTTCCGATGAAAAAGTAATGTTGAATATTCATAACTACGGGAATACAACGAGCGGAACAATCCCGTTATGTCTATACGATTACGAACAAAAACTCAAAAAAGGTGACAACTTAATTTTAGCCGCATTTGGAGGAGGATTTACCTGGGGAGCTTTGTGGGTAAAATGGGCTTATGATCCTAAATAAACCTCAACAAAATAATAATGGCTACGACCGCAGACATCAAAAACGGATTGGTTATCGAATTTAACCATGACTTATTCAGTGTTATTGAATTCCAACATGTAAAACCTGGGAAAGGTCCCGCTTTCGTTCGGACGAAACTTAAAAGTGTGACAACCGGAAAGGTGATTGATAACACATTTTCTTCAGGTCATAAGATTACTACAGCTCGTGTAGAGCGAAGATCTTTTCAGTTCCTCTACAAAGACGACATGGGCCACCATTTTATGGATACAACTACTTATGAGCAAATAGCCATACAAGAAGCGCTGATCAATGCTCCTAAGTTTTTAAAAGACGGACAAGAGGTTGAGATTTTATTTCACGCAGAAGAAGAAAAAGTCCTGGGTTGCGAGTTGCCACAGCACGTAGAAATGAAAATCGTTTATGCAGAGCCGGGAGTAAAAGGAAACACGGCAACAAACGCTACTAAAAATGCCGAAATTGAAACAGGAGCCACCGTTCAGGTTCCATTATTTATTGAACAGGACGAGGTGGTGAAAATAAACACGTT
>JBCCXH010000562.1:0-3361 GCA_039192005.1 Bacteroidota bacterium | reverse complement strand
GTTGGTAATAGGAGCATTGTGTTTAATTGTGTATTATCAGCAAATTGTTCTGCAGGGTCACCGTTAGGAATAGTATGCCCCCACCAAAACCAGGTATTATATTCATGCGGAAATCTGGCTAAATACTTTAACCATCTAATTGGCCAATAATTGTTTTCATTTTTTTGATCTTCCTCTGATAATTTCCACGATTCAGGTAAGCAAATTACTAGTTCGGCAAATTTGCAATCCTCAGCTCCTTCGGGAGTATTCATTGGTTTGTCACTCATTCCAGAAGTTACTAGTGTATGGAACGGTCGCTCATTCGTTGGTTTTACCCAGTGAACATCAATATGAACTTGATTGGAAACCAATTCATGAAAAACAGTTTCTATAGTTCCAACATATTTTTCTACATGATCTGAAATTTCATCAATAGATGGTTCTCCACCAGCTCCTTCAAATTTGTTGGCTTCTTCTTCCTTATATCGATAAATCGGTGATCCTGATTCTGAATTTTCCATTAATAATTATTAAAGCTAACATTAGACTATACCCTCACGAATCTAGGAGATTTTCAATGCCTCGCAAATAGGATCGGATACGTAAGCCAACAAAAACCGGAAGGAAATCCAGGGTGATTACAGTTAAATCAGTTAGAAAGTTGTTAGCTATTTGTTGGTTGTTCGATGAATCATGTTTCGTTCCACGCCGGCAAATTTGGGACCGCCGATTTGGAACGGAATGGCAACATTATAATTTTAACGTACAATCCCTTATTAATTAACTACCTGCCTTTGCTGCCCAGTAGGTTTATAATGCCGTTGACTTAAGCTTTACAACCGTCTTCACGAACGCAGCCGCCGTGGCCCGGTGAAGTGATCTCATGATTAGTATTTCATCGTATTATTGAGACCGCGTCACGGCGACCGCTTCGTATACTCGCGGAGACCGGGTCGCGCCAGACGTATCTCTTAAGTCAACGGCATTAAGTAGGTTTACCTCGGTAGGTAAACTTAAGCTAACTTCAGGTGAGGCTAATGAACAATGCGGATAACGAATGGTTATCCATCGAGCCTAACCGAACGTCAATCTTGATGAAATTAACATGACAAACGAAGAGATACAATCCATCATGAATTCCACTTTTAGTGGGTTGGCAATGTTTTGCAGGGATTTGGAATTAGATGAAAACCTGATTGCAAAATACCAGGTAGACCAAATCATCATGGAAAGAGGCTTTACAGATGTCACCCACAGAATCGGAGGGATGTCAAAAAACTGTAGGTACCTGGTTGCTTCCTCCAATGGAAAAGATTTATCCATGTTAAGTCCCAATCCCGAGTTTGGACACATCCTAATCAAATCAGGGGCATTTTTCAAAGTTTTAGACATTCAGAAAGAAAATGGAAAAACCCAAATATTACTTCTGAACATCCCTGAGGAAGGGGCATCGCTGTTTTCTAAATCAAAAATTAACATTGAAGATCAGGTAATAGAAAAGGCCAGAGCGATGTTCAAAGAAAGTACTTTATCGGAGCCAATAGAAGAACTGCAATTGAAAGATTGGGTGGACCGAACTGCTTATCCATTGGGAATGAACGAAGAAGGTAGTTTCTTTTTAGAAATGGATAGCAATACACGTGCTACTGGTGATGATACCAACCGTCCGGCAGGCACACCCGAAGATGACTCAAGTACAATGCAAGAAAAAAGCAAAACTGAAAAGAAAAGTTTTTGGCATCGACTGTTTGGAAAATAACTGCCTTAATAGCTAGCGGAATGGCCTAAATACAACAATAAGGAAGCACGCGACGCTTACACGACGGAAAGAGATCTAACGGTTAAGACCAATAAATTCTCTTTTAAAACTTCAAAACAAATTTTCAATCTATATCTTTGGCATGAAATATGATAAAAATCATGCGTGCGCAATTATTAAAGTAATAAGGGCGTATCTTAATTTATGTATAAAAGTTAAAAACTAGTAAAATGGTAGAATTCGTAACGAGCGATAAGTTCTTTGACAGATCACCATGGATGTTGATCCAACACAGTTTTTTGAGTGCTTTTTTGACCCCTCCATGGTACCTGACCTTTAAAAGGTTAGATCGAGAGGAAGGGGACGATGACTCGAATTATTGTCAACCGGATAACTCAGAACGGACTGGTTTTAATCACAATAGACTGATAAGTCACTTCAGTTTATGGATTAGAGAAAGTTTATCTGAGAACATTTTATGGCCGAAGGTTCGTCTCGCTCCGGACGCGAAACAGGAGTAGCCTGGCCGTTTATTTGGTTTTATTTGATAAAGAATAATACGAGTTTGTAAACTCAGAAGAGATATAAAAGCCAAGATCAGAGATCTTCCAAAATGTGGAAGATCTTTCGTCTTTTTGGGGCTTCCGTTTTACTTTCACAACCAACCCTTCCTGTTCAAGCTGTTCCAGTATCGGGTAGATAAATTTCCTTCTTACCGAAAGTCCTCCCTCCACGGCAAGCCGCTTTTCAAAGTTCTTAATGGACAATTCATCTTTTCGGTCACTTGCCAGTGCCGCCAGTATGAGTAAAGACATCACTTTTTCATCGACGAAATTGCCATTGGCAGCCGGTTGTAAAACGTCCCGAATTTCTCTCGCCATACGAACCAGCAACCGTTTCTGGTCAGATTCAGGCATGTCTTCCATGGGAAATTCAGGATCATTCAGGCAGTGGTATTTGTACAAGGGAGAATGCTCGTCAAAATTGCAAATATCCAGGACAAGCGTAAATACCTTGACTCCTCTTTGTTTCGCTTTACGCAAAATTTCGGGAACTTCTTCGTTGTTGATGAATTCCGATGCCAGGAAGTTTGCACTCACCAGTAAAAGAGCCACCTGACAATCTGCGATGTTTTCATCAATTTTTGCCTTCCACTCCTCCCCTGGTTTTATTTTCGTGTCATCCCAAAACTCAAACTCGTGTTGGTTTTTAAGCTGTTTGAGGTAGAGATTGACCAGGTTTAACCAATCGGAATCCGTCCTGCTGTAACTGATGAATACGCTTGCATTAGCCATTCTGAGTCTTAAAATCTTTAAAGTGGAGCCAACTCAAATACATGATTGATAAGGTGACTATCAAAATTGTAAATGTAGTATTTGCGATGAAATATATTGACCCGTAATTGTTCTTAAAGATTTTCAATTCATTGACGTATTTCATCAGACTTACACCGATGATCAGCAGCGGAATAATGAGGCTGCGGTGGGATATCGTGGCGCCACCTTGGAGGTTGCACAGGGGGATGCCTTTTTACGCGCCGCGGTCACCGTGTCCGTGGTCACGCTTGCACAATCACTGGCCATGATGGCTTGGTTGATGGCGCGTGAGCCGGGTCAGGTC
>JBCCXH010000561.1:0-3368 GCA_039192005.1 Bacteroidota bacterium | reverse complement strand
GAGCGACAAACTTTCCACGTCGTCGGCGATCTTTTTGATCGTGCCATGAAGTATTTTGAGTTCTGCCTTAGTGGCTGGATCTTCCGACAGATCCAATTGATCATGGGTGTGAAACAATGCCCAAAACTTTTTCAAAAATTTAAAAACGCCTTCAATTCCGTTTGTATTCCAGGGTTTACTGGCTTCAATCGGTCCCAGGAACATTTCATACATTCTCAAGGTATCTGCCCCATACCTCTCAACGAGTTCGTCGGGATTCACCACGTTGTATTTGGATTTGGACATTTTCTCTACTTCCCAACCGCAAACGTATTTTCCATCTTCCAACTCAAACTCCGCTTCCGACGCGTCCGGACGAAATGCTTTAAATGCTGCTACATCCAACACGTCATTGTGCACCAAACTGATGTCAACGTGGATAGGGGTCACGTCATAGGAGCCTTTCAATCCATAAGAGACGTATTTATTTGAATCCTTTACGCGGTAGGCAAAACTTGACCGACCCTGAATCATTCCCTGATTGACCAGTTTTTTTGCATACTCCTCCACCTGGATGTACCCTCTGTCGTACAAAAACTTGGTCCAAAACCGCGAGTAGAGCAGGTGACCGGTAGCATGCTCAGACCCTCCCATGTAAAAATCTACATCCTGCCAGTAATTAAGTGCGTCTTCACTACAAAATTTCTCTTCATTTTTAGGGTCCATGTACCGGAAGAAGTACCAGCTGCTGCCTGCCCATCCAGGCATGGTACTTAGTTCAAACGCATTTCCCTCATGATTCCAATCGCTGGCCCTGCCCAACGGAGGATCTCCATCTTCGGTAGGAAGGTATTCATCAATAGAAGGGAGTTCAACAGGAAGCTTTTGATCATCAATCAGCTTAGGGATTTCATCACTATAATAGACGGGAATGGGTTCTCCCCAATAACGCTGTCTTCCAAAGATGGCATCACGCAACTTAAAATTCACTTTTCGGATTCCTATTCCTTTTGTTTCTACCTCGCTTATCCCTTTTTCTATGGCTTCTTTTGGTGAAAGTCCGTCAAGGAAACCTGAGTTGATGATCTTGCCATCTTTTGTAGGGTCCGCTTCGGTCTCCGTAATGTGTTGGGCATCATTTATTCGGACAATGGGTAGATCAAAATGTTTCGCAAAGTCAAAATCTCGTTGATCCCCACTGGGAACGGCCATGACAGCGCCTGTACCGTACCCAGCCAGTACATAATCAGCGATCCAAACGGGTACCTTCTCACCAGAAAATGGGTGGATGGCGTAGCTCCCAGTGAAAACTCCGGTGATATTTTTTGCATCGCTCATGCGGTCGCGTTCAGAGCGATTTTTTGCTGCTTCTACGTACGAATTGACTGCCTCTTGCTGCTCCGCAGTTGTAATCACTTGAACGAGTTTACTTTCAGGGGCAAGAACCATGAAAGTAACCCCAAAAATGGTGTCGATTCTGGTCGTAAATACCCGGATTTTTTCCTCACTATTTTCTATCTGAAAATCGATTTCTGCACCATACGATTTCCCAATCCAGTTTCTCTGGATTTCCTTAATTGGTGCTGGCCAATCTATTGTATCCAGACCTGATAGCAGCCGATCTGCGTACGCTGTAATTCTCATGCTCCACTGTGGCATGTTTTTCTTGACAACGGGGTGTCCGCCCCGCTCTGAATAACCGTCTTTTACCTCATCATTGGAGAGGACGGTTCCAAGCGCCGGACACCAATTGACCGTCGTTTCAGACAGGTAGGTCAATCGATATTTGAGCAGAAAGGATGCTTTTTCTTTTTCATTGTAATTTTTCCACTCTTCTGAGGTAATTACAGGTGTGTCGTCGTCACAAGCGGCATCAATGGTAGCATTTCCTTCTTTATCGAGTATTGCTATTAGTGTTTCAATGGACTCGGCACGGTTTGAAGCATTATTGTACCAACTATGATAGATCAGCTTAAAAATCCATTGTGTCCATTTATAAAAAGAAGGGTCACTCGTCCTTACCTCTCTTGACCAGTCATAGGAAAAACCCAGGGCTTCCAGCTGCTCTTTATATCGGTTGATGTTGGTTTCGGTGGTGACGGCTGGGTGTTGCCCCGTTTGGATCGCATATTGCTCTGCAGGAAGGCCAAAGCTGTCAAAACCCATTGGGTGAAGGACATGAAATCCATTTAATCTTTTATATCGGGCCACAATATCTGAAGCAATGTAACCTAGCGGGTGGCCGACATGTAAGCCGGCCCCGGAGGGATAGGGAAACATGTCTAAAACATAATATTTTGGTTTTTCAGAAGTGTTTGCCACTTCATAAATCTTATTTTCTTTCCAGTCAGCTTGCCACTTTTTTTCTAGTGCGCTGAAATTGTATTCGGCCATTGCGTGATCTAAATTTTAAGACCGCAAAGGTAAATGATGCGCCTTATAAAATTGATTTTCTATCGAAGCGGAAACCCTATCACTTTTTGGCTGTCATTAGAAGTGAAGAATAACTCAAACAGAAGAGAATGAAACGAATAATTATTGCAATAGGAACATTAAGTGCCATGGTTTCTGTATTGGCGCAAGAAAAAGATACGACAGATGTACCGCAACAAAAACCCATACTGACGGATAGTACCTCTTTACCTTTAGTCAAAGAGAAAGAAGTTGAAGAAGAAGATGGACCCAGAATTATTTATTATCGGAGTTCTGAGCCTGAAAAGAGGAGTAAGCATAATAGGCGCAACGATATCAAAACACTGAGTGGATCGATGCGACATAGTGGGGGATTTGGTGCGATTTCGTTTAGAAGTACCAAATTTAGAAGTGAGTCACTGGTGTTGGCCGGACTGAGGGGTGGCTGGATTATCAACCGGACACTAGGGATCGGTTTAGAGGGACATGGCATCATCCCAACAGCGAAATACATGGACATTGACCCAGTAGATGAAGTGAACTTACTTGGTGGATATGGCGGCATGTTTTTGGAGTTGATCTTTTTTTCCAATGAAGTGATCCATGTTACGTTTCCTGTATCCGGTGGCGCAGGTTGGTTGGGTTATCATCGAGTGATTGAAGGGAACAATACTTCAGTGAATTTTGATCCGATAGAGGTAGACTCGGATGTGTTTTGGTACGTAGAACCCGGTGCTAGTCTGGAAGTAAATATCAGTAGGAATTTTCGTTTGGGTTTTGGAGTGAGTAAACGTTTTAGTCAGGACCTGGAACTGATTCGAACAGAATCGGATGCATTTGACGAACTCAATTATTTTGTTACACTCAAAATAGGAGGATTTTAGAGTGTCTATTCTTAACTCTGAAAGTAAATAAAGTTCTGAGAGAGGGTCATAATTCTTATGATTTAATTAACTTATTTCTATTATTTCTTTGGG
>JBCCXH010000560.1:0-3370 GCA_039192005.1 Bacteroidota bacterium | reverse complement strand
GTTTTTTTGTCCTTTAACCAAACTAGATTAATGATGAAACAAATTTTTACTTTTTTAAACAGAAAACACGTAGCAACAATGGCACTTGCTATTGGTTTTTGCATCTCAGCCAATGAATTGCGAGCGCAGGAAGAAGACAAGTTCAGCATGAGTGTGTCTCTTAACTCAGACGCATTCTTTGGATTCTATCCATTTTTCGCAGGCTCTTATGCTGTAAGTGACGGGCTTGACTTTACTTTCTACGGAATCCTATGGTCCGGCGGTACCGGCGGTGCTTGGGGCAATTGGACCGAATTTGGTATAGGAGTTGGCTTTTCTCCTACTGATGCACTTTACATCAATCCGCAAATTGGATTACTTAATGGGAGCTTATTATCGAGTGGTGCCACGGGTAATCCCGAGTTTGCTGAAGGTATCGTTCCCAATCTGACTGTTCTATTGGATAATGGAACAATCGAAGGTGAACTTTACGCAGGTTATTACTATGGTTTCAACTACGGAAATCCGGATCTTACCAATAATTACCTTCACTGGTGGGCTAGCAGCGGTTATAAGATTAGCGATTTCATTTCTTTCGGGGCTCATTTTGAACAATTACAGCTAGCAGGTGGTGAAGGTGTAGATGAGTCCGCTAACCTATATGTTACCATTGCTCCGTACATCAAGTTTGCTGATCCCAATGGTGGCGCCTTTGCAAGGTTTTTGGGTGGACCTGACTTACGTTCCGATGACGAAGTAGCTAAAGGAGGTGTGCTAAATTCTTTCTTCAAACTTTCGGTGGGATATTCATTCTAACCGGGAAGCGCTTCGGGAATTCAACTCATTGAATATATAAGTGCAAACAAATTGTGCAGTAGCCATTCATCTTTTTTCCTTCACGGGTAAATGGACATGGATGGTTACTCGTTTTTGGGTTGCTCCCTTGAAAGAATTTATACTATTTTCAAAAAGCAGGCACGCATTAGCGCCTAAAATTCAATTTTGAAAAAATTTAAACCTTAAAATCAAAAAATATCAAATTTTATAAAAATGATATTTCATTGAAATATTTGCAATTTCTGTTGGTCCTCTTTTAAAGTCCATTAATGTAATAGTTTCATTAATGTAATATGGTGAGTACGTAACCTACAAAATTGCCTCTCCAATCAACTATAACGAAATGAAAAATATCGAACAAGAAAAATTAATTACTGAAGACTCTGTCGAGATGGTGCAAGAAGTTGCCATGACAGAAGAAATAGCAAACATTGATCAAGTCTCAGCTGAAGTGCTTTCTCAACTAGGTGATAACCTTCTTACCACGAATAATGTCTGGATGATGGTAGCTACTGTTTTGGTTTTCATCATGCACCTTGGGTTTGCAGGGTTGGAGGCAGGATTTGGTCAGTCGAAAAACACGGTAAACATCTTATTTAAAAACACTTTAACTCCAATCATCGGGATCCTCACCTACGCCTTGGTAGGTTTTGGTTTGATGTACCCGACCTTTGATATTCCGGGTTGGTTTGCATTTGCCGGATTTGGCCTGGAAACCTCTGTGACAGCTGATAACACCGTGGGATATGCATCAGGGGGGTATACGTATTGGACAGATTTTCTTTTTCAGGCGATGTTTGCTGCCACCGCGGCCACCATCGTCTCGGGGGCAGTTGCAGAACGTATAAAGTTGAACGCCTACCTGCTGTTCACCCTCTTCTTCGTTGGCTTGGTCTACCCGATCATTGGAAGTTGGAAATGGGGAGGTGGTGCATTAGACGCCTGGGGATTTTATGATTTTGCAGGTTCAACTTTGGTCCATTCTGTGGGTGGCTGGGGTGCTTTGGCAGGGATCATCATTATCGGGCCTAGAATTGGAAAATACGTCGACGGGAAAGTGATGGATAAGCCGGGTTCCAGTGTTCCTTTAGCTGTTATTGGTATCTTTCTACTGTGGTTAGGATGGTTTGGGTTTAATGGTGGGTCCGTTCTTTCTGCAGATCCAGCCTTAGTGTCTTTCGTACTCGTCACCACTTCCTTAGCAGCCTCTGCCGGGGGTTTGGCAGGTTATGTCACGGGCTATATCGTCTTTAGGCGGCTGGATCTTGGCATGGTATTAAACGGTATTTTGGCGGGATTAGTGGGAATTACTGCGGGGGCTGATGTCATTGAGCCCGGCAACGCCATCTTGGTTGGCACCATTGCTGGGATTTTGGTAGTGCTTTCTGCCATTACACTTGACAAACTCAAATTGGATGATGTAGTAGGGGCTGTTTCAGTTCACCTTACTTGTGGCGTGTGGGGCACACTTGCAGTGGGACTATTTTCCATCAATGAAGAGCACCTGTTTCTTACGCAACTCAAAGGAGTGCTTATCTGTGGAGCGGCGGCATTTATTTGCGCGACCATCATCTTTCTGGTATTAAAATTCACCATTGGTATTCGGGTAAGTGAAGCGCATGAAACGGAGGGTTTGGATAGTCACGAGCATGGCATTAGGGGCTACACGATCACTACCGAATAAATGCATATTCTTGTAGTTAGAGATTGTTTGTTAGAGTCATATATTATTATTTTCAACTAAAAATTAACCGACATCAGAAATGGCAAAAAGTAAACTAGAATACAATTGGCTGGATGGCTATAAGCCTACGTAGATGTTGAGAAGTAAAACACTCGTAGTTGATAACTTCAGTGGGAAAGTAGAAGATGCACCTGAGTGGTCTTTAGATGGCTCTTCCACAGAGCAGGCAACATTGATAAAGTACAGCTGATAACCGCAGAGGAAGAAGTGATCCTGACAAGAAAGATAAGAGAGGATGATCAGGTCGCGATGGAGAAATTAACGACAGCTAACTTGAGATTTGTCGTATTAGTTGCAAAACAATATGACAGAGGAGCGCATAATTTGACATTGGGAGACCTGATCAGTGGGGGAAATATCGGCCTCATAAAAGCGGCAAGTAAATTTGATGAGACCAGAGGTTTTAAATTCATTTCCTACGCTGTTTGGTGGATCAGGCAGGCCATTATCTCAGCGATTTCAGGAAATACTCGTACGATAAGACAGCCAATGAATCGGGTGGATACTTATAACCATGTACTTGGGTCATACTCCAAGCTGGAACAAAAGTATGAATGTGAACTTACGAATGAAGAGATAGCTGATGCGATGAATGTTTCGGAGGATTACGTTGTGCAAATCAAAAAGGTTGGTAGTCGAACTGCATCATTGAATGCTCCGATGCAACTTGAGGATGCAGGTAATTTACTCGATGTACTAAAAGATTCGGAGGCACTCAACCCTGATGGCGATTCAATTTATGATTCGCTGAAGGAAGATGTCAATAATGCACTCAAAACGTTGACGAATAGAGAGTCAGAAATTCTAGTT
>JBCCXH010000559.1:0-3382 GCA_039192005.1 Bacteroidota bacterium | reverse complement strand
CTGTAAAATCACAAATCACAAGTGTTATAGTTAGTGAACTACTTATTTGATTTAGCCTTATCATATAATCTGCTGAAATTCCAAATTCACTTTTAAATAAAATTTCATTTTGATAAAGAGTAGGCACCTCATTTTCAGGATAATAAAATCTGTAATCCATGATATCAATTTCAAATAGCTGACTCGCATGAATTTCCTCCCACTTTCCTTCTGAAAAGACCAAAAAAAAATGATCAATGTAAGTACATACTGGATCAAATTTTTCATTGATTATCACCAAAAGTTCTTTTCCATTCCTATACGGAAAAGCTTTTAAAGAAAAACAGACTTCCCCCGGAATCGGCTCCCTTCCATCGGGCTGGCCGGAACAGAGGTAGTCGTTTTCAATGTCTACAACATCCAGGTTTTCAAGCACATTTCTTCGCTCTTTACCTTCACAACTAAAGGTCAGGTAGCGATCAGGCACGATATCCAACCATTCCCTGATGTTTCTTTGGTTTGCGGCCTGAAAGGAGCGACCGTTATTAGTTGTTTTGCTTTCCTTGTTTTTAGTTGCTCTATCAAAGGTCGTGCAAGCACTACTTCCATTGATTAGCATCAGCGTATAGAAAATGAGTAGTAGGTCTTTCATCATACCTTCTTAAAAATATAAATCTGACCAATGATGCCGTTGCTTTCGTTGATCATATCAAAATCAATCCGAGAACTGTTGCCAAGCGTTTCATTCGCTTTCATGTCCTGTCCTGCTTTAACGGTGAAATCAGCTTCTGAGTAATCGGAAGGAGTACCACCTCCATCCTTATATGCCGGCTTATTCCTGAAATCATCAGACCGCGTTTTGGATCCTAACAGAGCATATGCATCAGCTTTTTCGACTTTTGTTCTACGGTAAGCACTGTTCCACGCACCATATGGATCATCTACGATCAGTCCTTTCCCATCGATGCTTTGCACCGTAATGACATGGCCCCGAAAGGCACGTGCCCCTTTATGACTAACGCTTAAAACGACAGCATTTCCTGATTCCAGCGCTCGTCTAATCTTTTCACGGTACGCAAACCCTAACTTATTCTTCCTTCCCAGCTCTGGTGATGTCCATGCCGTGGGGGTCTCATCGGACTCCACATCTGGATGTAACTGCCTAAAAATAGCCTGAGCTTGCGAGGTTAGGTTAATGGTGGAGCGGCTTGAATTGCCGTTTAACCAATTTAGGAAATCCGAAAGGTCTTCGAGTTGACCACTTTCCCGCATGATCCCGGCCACTTCCTTTTCATGGGTATCATTTCCGGCAATTCCTTCTCGCCCACCTCTTACCCTTCTGTAGTTTTGTGGTTTAGGTGCCGAACGTTTTTTAGGTACCTTAGCCAGGGCCTGTTGCTTGTCTTTCGGTTTCGTTTGGTTAGCTTCTGTTATTTCGGCGTTGGAAGCAATAATTTCCTCCCTGGCCTTATTTGAATCTTCGGCTGCCTCATAAGCGGTTACTTGATCCTTATAAGCTTGTTCTTCTTCATCAAGGTATTCCAGAAACTTGGTCTTCCATTTTGTTTGGATCACTGCTACATCCGTTTCACCCGGAGCTACTTTTTCATCAATCGCCTTGACCATCTCTGACCGACCTACTCCTATCCTTTCCAGCCCCATCGCAAAACTGGTGGGTGCGCAGGTTGCCTCCGGTGCAAACAGGTTATCGCTTTGCGATCGGTATTGAGGTACACCCAGTCTCGTGTTCCAGTCTATTGCGGTGTAAAGTGATCCTCCAACTACCGGGTCTGTACATTCTGTTGCTTCTCCTTGTTTCTTTTCCGTGATTTCAATAAACCGCCTGGCAATATGGATCAGCTCATGAGGCACATAGGTACCCAGATCAGCATTGGATGCTGTAGAAAAAGAGGGGTTTTTATCGAGTGTTTGCGTATCTGGGAAAACCGGTGAGTCCTGGTTGATGTTGGAGGAAATGATTTCCAGTTGCCCCAGGATCCCGTTAGCAAAACTTACTTTATCATTTCCTGTTTTACCTTCTGCTTCTGTAAACCTGGCGTCTAACCATGTACGGTATTCAATGATTTTAGAGGACCTTGTCATGTCCGTGGCGGTATGCAACGCTTTTTCGTCTACCCATCCCGAAGCGGAGGTTTGGCCTTCCAGTGGTTGTACCTTCACAAACCCATTACACTTTACATTGATTTTAAACTTCGCATTTTGCGTGAGCTTGTTTTCACTCGCACCTGCTTTGTTTCCGGGGCCATTCATGATGGTAATGTCACTGTAAAATGCAGTGAATGTTCCGGAGTCTTCAATGATTTCGGCAGGTTTTATGTTACTAAATGTGGTCCACCATGTAGCCGCTTGTTGTCCTTCTCCTACGTCCAGTTGCTGTACTTTCGCTCGTTTATCTCCATCGTACCTCATAATGCGCTTTACCTTCGTCCCTGGTGGAATGTTGCCCGCACTACTGTCAACATTATGTGGGGCCTGTTCTTTGCGTATAGATGCATCAGCTACTGCTACGTAATAAATCGTATTGTCTTCCACTACCTCGTCTTCTGCTGTTAGCTGTATTTTGGAACGAACCGTCTCCTTACTACGCTGCTGCATGACATGCGTCAGTTCATGGGCCAGCAAGTGCTTTCCTTCGGATGACCCGGGGGCGTAGTTGCCCTGATTGAAATAAATGTCTTTTCCGTGTGCAAACGCTTTGGCTCCCAACTCTTTGTTCATGTCCACCGCCTTGCTATCGGTATGGATGCGGACGCTTGAAAAGTCTGCGCCCATCTTACTGCCTAACTCTTGTTGGGTCTCAGTGGACAACGGACTGCCTGCTCCTTTGGTGCTATTGATCTTATTTGTGAGCCCTTGAGATGCTTGCCGTTTCCCTCCTATGGTCGGTTGTACCGCAGCCGTACCCAACTCTTTTTTGTTCACCATCTCTTCGTCTTCCTCTTTCATACTCACCTCCTCCTCTTCGGTTTGCATGCGGACCTGTTCGTCGTCCTCCATGAGCTGAATGTCTTCTTCATCGGTTTGCATCTGTACCTTTTCTTCCTCTTCCTGTAAGTTGACCCGGTCTTCTGGTTTCGGGTCTACCCGTTCGTCTTCTTCCATCATTTGCACCCGACCGCTAGTCGGAATCATCGGAAAAAAATCATGGCTCTGAGGCTTCATCATCACTGTATCGCTCTGTTGCGGCACCATTCGGATGGTATCCGTTGTTTTAGGCTTCATCATGAAAACGTCTGAATTGCCTCTCATCGGGCTGACCTCGTCCTCTTCCGATGTTTCTGAAGGCATACGCATCACGCGGTCGGCCATCGCGTTGGCTTCTTGTTCGTGCGGATCGTTAGGCTGGCCAACTTCCGGCCTGGTGTGTACCTCATCAGCCCGG
>JBCCXH010000558.1:0-3391 GCA_039192005.1 Bacteroidota bacterium | reverse complement strand
TAAACCCGCAATTCGTACAGTAGGACAACTCCATGTCTCTTTTTGGAAAAGAAACAGCCTCTTCGTTGGATTCCATCAGCATGATGCTGTGGACGGGAACCTGATTTACCTTATAGAAGGATATCAGTGCATTGCTTTTGCAGTTTGGACACTTTTTCATAAATCTCCGTTATACAATTTTTACTTCTGGAATGGGTACGATGAACTTTCCGCCTTTGCTTTTAAACTCGCTTTGCTGCTTCATGATCTCATTGGAGAAGTTCCAGGCCAGGATCAATGCATAGTCGGGTTGGTCTTCTAACAGTTTGTCCGGTGGGACAATCGGCAGGTGGTTGCCACTGAAATACAACCCTTGTTTATACTGACTCAGGTCAGCAATGTAGTCCAGGTGATCGCTGTTGATGCCAAAATAGCTCATCAGTGTATTGGCTTTTGCAGCCGCACCATATCCGACGATCTTCTTACCCTCCGATTTTAGTTGGGTAAGGGTTTGGATCAATTCATCTTTCAACGTGTTGACACGTTTTACAAACGCTTCGTAACACTCAGGTGAGTGTACGTTCAGTTCTTTTTCTTTTGCCGTATAGACAAGTAAGTTGTCACTGGGGTTTTTAAATGTTTCAATAAACATTCGTAAGGTACCTCCATGGATGGTCTGGTGTTTCACATCATTTAGATAAAGCCCGTGACGGTTAAAGAGGTCCTGAAGTGCCGTAACCGAGAAATAACACAAATGCTGGTGATAAATGGTGTCGAATTCACAGTGGTCGATGAGGTCCAGAAGGTAAGGTGCTTCAATCACAGCTACTCCATCGTCTTTTAATAACGTTTTGATCCCTTTTACAAACCCATTTAGGTCAGGAACATGAGCCAATACATTATTTCCTAATACGACATCTGCCTTACCGTGTTCATCTACGATCGTTTCCGCAAGTTCTGCTCCGAAGAAATCAACGATGGTGGGTATCCCTTTTACCTCAGCAACACCTGCAGGCCCTTCGGCCGGGTCAACACCCAGCACTTTTACTCCGTTGTTATGAAAATGCTGAAGCATGTACCCGTCGTTGCTCGCGGCCTCCACAACAAAGTTAGATTCGTCCAATTGTTTTGATTCAATAATGTCCTCAGCGCTTTTTTTAAAGTGCGCCATGAGGCTTTTCGATACAGAGGAATAGTAAGGATAGTCGCGTTGAAATAATTCTACCGGGTCCACTTCTTCTGTTATCTGTACCAGCGAACACTCCTTACAAAGGACAAGTGTCAGTGGTACTTTTACTTCCTCTCCATTGACCGGTGGGTTTTTCAATAACCGGTCGGAAAGTGGCGTGTTTCCAAAATGAATGAGTTCAGTCAGGTTTGTGCTTTTGCAAGACCTGCAAGTCTTTGCCGTTTTATATAATTGCATGAATTTATTGGTGTCTTAATTGTCACTAATCCAGAAAAGATTATTATCGATTTTTTTGGTCTCTAATAGATGTTTGATATGTCCGATTCGCTGGAAACGGATGCCTTCAAACTCCTCAAGGGTGAGACCTAGTTTTTGATAGGCTTCAAGTGCTTCTTCTGCTCCTTTTCTTGCATCCCATACGGGTTTGAAGCCGGGGATGTTGTCTTTGATTTTGGAAGCGTCTACTTTGTAGTTCCTCGCATCAGGAAAATGGTCTTTTGATAGCTCTACGTGGCTGTTGGGAACCACCTCCGCCACAATTTGTGCAATGTCCTTTACCTGATAGTTGTCTTCATTTCTACCTACATTAAAAGCCTCATTATGAATGGCTTCAACAGGAGCAGTGAGTAGCGCAGCAAACGCTCTGGAAATGTCTTCTATGTGGACAATGGGCCGCCAGGAAGTACCGTCACTCTTGAGCATGACCTTTCCTGTTGTATAGGCCCATGCCACCAGATTGTTCAGTACCAGATCGAACCGCAACCTTGGAGAGACGCCGTAAGCGGTGGCGTTTCTCAAATAAACCGGGTGAAAGGTGTCATCGGCCATTTTCGAGATATCTCGTTCGGAAAAAACCTTAGACTCTCCATAGGGGGTGACCGGGTTAAACGAAGAGGTCTCCGTTAACCAATCGTCACCGGAGGCTCCGTAATTACTGCACGAAGAGGAATATAAATACCTGCTGACGCCAGCTTGCTTTGCCAGTTTGGCGAGGTGGACACTTGCATGATGGTTGATGTCAAATGTCAGGTTAGGATTGAGGTTTCCTAACGGGTCGTTGGATAATCCTGCCAGATGGATGACGGCATCAAACCCCTCTACATCTTCAATGGTGAGACTGCGGATATCCTTGATGGTCTCGGTGATTTCCTGATCCAACGTTCCGTATGTGCAATTTCTAAATAAATCGCTGTCTATGCCATGAACTTCATGACCTTGTTCTTTTAACATCGGTACCAATACGGTGCCAATGTATCCTTTATGACCTGTGACTAGGACTTTCATTTTTTTAGTTATTTTATTTAGTTGTTGACAAGTAGTTCAGCTTCATGTTCCAGTACTTCCCACGGTGGCGTTCCTTCTTTACAGAGTGATTCCAAAATGTACTTTTCCCTCAGGGTGTCCATGCACTGCCAAAACGAGGTATGTTTATAAGCCATAAGCTGGCCATCTTTTGCAAGGTTTTCCATAGGAGCATGCTCCCATTGTGTCCGATCCCCTTCGATGTAATCAAATATTTCAGGTTCCAGAACAAAGAACGCACCATTGATCCACCCTTCTGACGCCTGAGGCTTTTCTGAAAACTCGGAAACAAATCCATCTTCATCGATGTCCAGGTGACCGTATCGTGCAGGAGGCCTGACCGTAGTTAGCGTGGCAAGTTTCCCATGACTTTTATGAAACTCCAGAAGCTTGTCCAAATCGATGTTAGAAAGCCCATCACCCCAGGTTAGCATGAACGTTTCGTTATTGACGAAGGGTTGCAAACGTTTGATCCTTCCGCCGGTAAGTGTATGGAGTCCTGTTTCTATGAGTTCTACGTTCCAGTCAACTGTATTGGTGTCGCTGTCTACCGTACCGCTCAGTAAATCGATCGTCATGTTACCCTGAAGGGCCGCATATTCAGAAAAGTATTTTTTGATGTATTCTCCTTTATATCCGAGTGCGACGACAAACTCTTTGTGTCCGAATCGGGCATAATGGCTCATGATCCGCCACAATATGGGTTTTCCGCCAATTTCTACCATTGGTTTAGGGCGAATTTCTGTTTCTTCGGCTAGTCGGGTGCCGTGTCCTCCGGCAAGTATGCAAACTTTCATTTTACAGTGTGTATAGTTATAATTAATAGTTAAGTATTATCTTTTTAATTTATCACTGACAGACTTTGTCACTCTTATGAAAAACCATCTGTAAGACAGCTTTTCCCTTTTGATGATGTCTTAC
>JBCCXH010000557.1:0-3398 GCA_039192005.1 Bacteroidota bacterium | reverse complement strand
TCTTGTCGGAAAGTTAAATGGAAAACTTCAGTGTTATTTAGGCTCTTCAGTATAAAAGCGATACTTGTTTTTTTTCCTCCTTTTTTAGTTGACTTTTTATTGAAAATCAGTCAACCTGTTTCAGAACGATACAATTTACGGAATCCGACTAACCATTTACGGAATCAGGTTATCCGGCCCCTCCTCCATTCTTGTCTACTCTTCTAAAAAAAGACATAAAAATGAAAAAAGTGATCATAGCTACATTCATCACGCTAACGATAAGCGCTGCTTACAGTCAGGAAAAAATCAACCTTCCGAGTGCGGACTCCATTCAGGCCATGCTTATAAAGATGAATGTTCCTGGTGTTTCCATCGCGACCATTGAAAACGGGGTGATAAATAAGGTGATGAGTGTTGGGCAAATTATGAATAAGAAACCGACGCCCATTGATGCCATCTTCAACACCGCATCGTTAGCCAAGGCCATCACCGCCTACCTGACCGTTAGTTTGGTCGAAGAGGGCAAGCTGGCGATGGATGAAAAACTTTATAAGTATTGGATAGACCCGGATTTAAAAGGGGACAAGCGAGTCAAAAAGCTTACGCCTGACATCATCCTGAGTCATCGTACCGGATTTGATAATTGGCGAACAATGAATGATGAGCAAAAGCTTCGGTTCAATTCAGACCCTGGAACTGCCTTCTCTTACTCAGGAGAGGGTTATGAATACCTCCGTAAATCCCTTGAAATAAAGTTTGATAAAACATTTAGTGAACTGGTCGAAGCCCACATTCTCGGACCGTTGAACATGCAGAATACCTACCTATCATGGTCCGATGAAGTGGATGAAAAAACCTATGCCGGAGAGTTCAAATCGTTAAACGAACCTTATGAAATCACAAAATCAGCTCCCAGTGCTGCGGATGACCTGCTAACAACGGCGCTGGATTTGGGAAAATTCTGCGAAAAGCTGCTTGAACGGATTAGCACCGGAGCGTATCACCAGTACATCGAGGCGAAAACGGAGGCCATGCCGGGAATAAAGTTTAGCTACGGCTGGATTCGTTTTGATGAGTTACCAAATGGAGGCTATGCGCTGTTCAACGCGGGCGGTGATACCGGAGTGAGCGCTATGATGTGTCTCCTTCCTGAGACGAAAGAGGGCATCGTTATTTTATCCAATGGTGAAAACAGAGGCATGGTCATCAATTTGATGAAAATGGCGCTAGGTGCAAATGGAGCTGAAATGGTGAGCAGGTTTCCACAGGGTTGACATCAGGGGGTAGGTAGCGAAAGTTCTGCACTTTGGCATCCTTATCCGGGTTACTTCAGGGATAAATCCGGATAAGGATGCCAAACTTTCGCTACCGTCCTGTTGGGAAGTTATCCTACCCCACCCCGTTTTCAGCACTCGCTTTTATGTGTTCGATCATCTCTAATGGAGGTAGATGTGGCCTTCCTGCCGCTTGTTCAAAACCAGAAGGAATGTCATAAGCGCCAACCTGTATGCTATTATAGATACCTGAGATAATGGTCCCTAGAAAATCCCCTAGTGCTTCTTTTCTCTCCTTCTCATATTCTTCTACTGATACTGCGGTGTAGGTAAGGCTGGTGTCATAGACTTTGTTGATGACCTCTACTAATTCATATTGAGTGATGGGCCTGCCCACCAGGGCATAAACCTGCCCGTCATGTTCTTCTTTTAGGAGCATTTGGGAATACGCGTAAGCAAGCTCTTTTCTACTGGTGTAGGCACACTTTCCGTCTCCAGCACTGTTGATGACGCCTCCTTCTTTCACATATTGGGGGATGTACTCAATATCCGGCTCAATGTAAATTCCATTTCTTCCGATCACCCACTCCAAACCGGACTCCATGACATCGTTTTCGGTTTGGCGGTTGCTTTTTACTATTGGACTAAATGAGGTCTCACCATCGGCTCCTATGATGCTTGTATATACAATTTTCCGAACTCCATTTCGCTTTGCTGCTTCAATCACATTTCGATGCTGTTGTATTCTTTTTGCCGGGTCATCGTTGCCAGAAATCAACACCAATGAGTCTACGCCTTTTAAGGCTTCATCAAAATGTTCCTGATGGTTGTAATCGCCTCTTCGGGTCTCAACCTCCAGATGTGCTATCTTCTCCGGGGTACGGGCGATTCCAATGACGTTGTCTTTGCCAACTTCCTTTATTAATTGGTGAACAATGGCGGTACCCAATTGCCCGCTTGCTAATGTTACTGCAGTTTTCATTTATCTGAATTTATTATGTGAGTATAGGTCTATTATTCATCATCAGTATCTGCTCAGACGCTCGTTTCTTCACTTTCTTTTGATTCTTCACGCGCTATTTTAGCTCATTTATTTTACTTTGATCTATCCAATCTAATCGTAAGAACCACCGGCCATTTACAAATGTTCCGGTCATGAGCGTCTTGAAATCAACACTGCTTTCCTATTGTGTTTGAACTTCATCTCGTACCTGCTTTTTTTGGCAACGGCTTTCAAAAAGGCCCGCGTCTCCCCCATCTCTGCATTGTCAACGTAAATGAATGTATTAGGATAAAAGTTCGCTTCAAGCATTTCAAAAATGGGTAGGTACAAGTCCTTCCAACCGTCCAAAACCAATAAATCAATCGGCTCAACATGGTTTTTCAAGGTGGCCAAGGCATCCCCTTGACGTACTTCGATGAGGTTTTCTACGCCTGCCTTTTTGAAGTTTTCGATGGCTTTCAGGGCTTTGGGCCTGACCAACTCTGTGGTGATCACCTTCCCTCCTGTTTCCATCACCCCTTGTGCAAGAAATAAAGTAGAGATCCCAAAAGAGGTTCCAAACTCGACAATATTTTTAAGGTTGTGATCGGTTATCAGCTTTTTTAGGTATTTCCCCTGCTCTCTGGATATGGAGAGGTAGGCATTCCTAAAATCAGAAGGCTTCATGGGTCTAAAGACACTTTTCAATGCTCCTTTTATCACTTTATGAAAATCGCAGGCGGCATCTTTGTAAAGGCCATTGAGTATGGTTTCGATTTGTATTTGTTTTGTGCTATTTATCATTTTTTTAATCAAAAAAGAGTGCCTGAAATCGGCACTCTATCACATTAAAACAATGAAAGCACTCACTTTTTATAATGAGAACTTTCTAATTATTAAACAATCACTGGTGATCAACTATAAATGCTGCTGCCCTTTCTGCCACCAGAACGGTTGGCGCCATGGTATGGCCACTTATAAGTTCCGGGATCACGGAGGCATCTGCTATTCTCAGATTCGGTATGTCCCGTACTTGCAGTTTCGTATTGACTACCGCCATTGAATCATCTGCCTTACCCATTTTAGCCGTCCCTACCGGGTGGTAAATGGACTCCGCACCGTTTCTTATGTGGTTTTCTATTTCGTCATCAGATGCACCT
>JBCCXH010000556.1:0-3401 GCA_039192005.1 Bacteroidota bacterium | reverse complement strand
GATCAAACGAGGGTTTGCGATAGCAAAAATTTTCAGACTTGTTCTTCTAATACTATTCATTTCAGCATGCAGTTCTAAAGAGCAACCTAAACCTAATATCGTGATTGTGTTATGCGATGATTTGGGTTATGGCGATGTGCAAAGTCTGAATCCTGAAAGGGGGAAAATAACCACCCCTTTCATAGACAAGCTTGCTTTGCAAGGAATGGTTTTTACTGATGCACATTCCGGGTCTTCAGTTTGTACACCAACCCGATATGGGTTACTGACCGGCCGTTATAGTTGGCGGTCACGTTTACAGGCGTATGTGGTCAGTGGCTTTGACGATTGTTTAATCGCCCCGGATCGCCCAACGATTGCAAGTTTCTTAAAAGAACAAGGATACCTGACCACTATTATTGGTAAGTGGCATCTGAATTACAATTACATCGACTCAACTGGAACAATCCTTAAAAAACCAAAAGACAGAAACATCATGGCACCGATCGGAAGTACCATCGCCGATGGCCCTTTAACACGTGGTTTCGATTCGTATCATGGGTTTCACCATTCAAGACACATGACCGCCGTTATTGACAGTAACAAAGTGGTTGAGTATGATGACGTAATAAATATGTTGCCTCGCATAAAAAGCAAATCGGTCGAATACATTAATGACCGTGCTTCCGATAAAAACGGTCAACCGTTCTTCATGTACATTGCTTTAAATTCTCCCCATACCCCCCATGTCCCTTCACCAGAATGGCAAGGGAAGAGCGGTATGAACACCTATGCTGATTTTGTCATGCAAACGGATGCTACCGTAGGAGATATTATTGACGCTCTGGATAGAAATGGACTCCATGAAAATACGCTGGTAATCTTTAGTAGTGACAATGGCTGCTCAGGTCCTGCTTCCAATGAATATCAATTGCAAAAGGAATTCGGACATTACTCCAGTGCTCACCTGCGAGGTTCGAAAGCCGACATCTGGGACGGCGGGCACAGAATCCCCTTTATTGTTCGTTGGCCGGGAACGGTGGAGGCAGGTTCTCAAAATAATGAATTAGTCTGCTTAACAGACATCTTCACTACCTGCGCTGATATTCTAAACCAACCCGCTCCTGAAATTTCTTGTGAAGACAGTTACAGTTTTCTGGATGCGCTTTACGGGGATTCGTTGGCTTCCGATCGCAAAGGAATCGTCCACCACTCGATTAGTGGACATTTTGGATACCGTATGGGAAAATGGAAATTGTGTTTGGCAAAAGGGTCAGGTGGGTGGACTTCTCCGAAGGAAAAGGAAATTCCTGAAGGAATACCTGTAGCACAACTTTATGATTTGGAAGAAGACCCAGGTGAAACAATCAATCTCTACGAATCTCATCCTCACATTGCTGAGCAATTATTAAAACAACTGGAATATGAGGTAATGAATGGACGGAGCACATCCGGACCAGAATCACCAAATGACCTAAACAATAATAAAATCAAACTTTGGAAAAGTGGAAAAATTTAATAGCATAAAAAAAATCTTAAGCATTGGAATCTTTTTTTCAATAGCTATTGTGTTCTGTCAAGCGCAGGAAAAAAACACCTATGTTACAAATACTGGTGAAAAAGCCGATTTTGGAAAAATAACCGCCGAGGATTATACGTCCGAGATCAGGGAAAATATAAAACGCCTCTATCATGACAAAATTGGGTTGTTTGTACATTTTGGTCCTTATGCGGTTCTAGGTGGAGAGTGGCAAGGGAAGCCTGGCGCAGCGGAATGGATTATGCGAAGAAGCAAGATTGCAATTCCCGTCTATGAACAAGAAGCTGCCGCAAAGTTTAAACCAACTCGTTTCAACGCTGAGGAATGGGTTGACGTGGCAAAAAAAGGCGGCATGGGATTTATGGTAGTCACCTCAAAACATCACGATGGTTTTGCCATGTACCAATCGGAACACCCTTATAACATTTACGATTTTGCAGGCTTTAACCGCGACTTGATGGGAGAACTGGCAGGTGCCTGCAAAAAATCTGATATCGGTCTTGGTTTCTATTATTCCCAGAGTCAGGACTGGCATGAAGAAGGAGGAGTAGGTAACGACTGGGATTTTCCGGGAAAAAAAATCAATAACCCTGCCTTATTCGATCACTATTTTGACGAAAAGGTAGTACCACAGGTAACAGAGTTGGCCACCGGATATGACGACCTTTTCATGGTTTGGTTTGATACTCCTGCTGCCTTAAAGGATGAGCATTGCGAAGAATTGCTAAGCATTATTCGTAAGAACCAACCTGGAGCATTGGTTAATTCGCGCTTAGGAAACGGTTACGGTCATTTCGATGTGTCGCTCGACTTTGGTACAACGCCCAGCGTCAATAAGGCCACCTGGCTTCCTGACCTTAAAATACCATGGCAGACACACGGTACAGTGGCTCGTAGTTGGGGCTATGTTAAAAGGTATTCGGATAACGACTTTTCGAAAGAACACGGAAAATATATCTACACCTTTTGTAAGATTGTCAGCCATGGTGGCGTTTACTTGCTCAATGTTTCTCCTGGTCCCGACGGTACTATTCCTAAAAATCAGGTTAATAGTATAGCCGCAATCGGTGACTGGCTGAAAATAAACGGAGAGTCCATCTACGATGCTGATCCAAGCCCCTTTAAGTTCCCTCCTTACGCTATCACCAGTAAACCAGGAAAAATTTATGTTCACCTGCAAAAGTCTGAAACAAAAGAAACCATAGTTTTGGAAGGCCTGCTTACTAAGGTAAAAAAAGCGCAATGCCTTACATCTTCGGGTAAGGAAAAGATAAAATTCAATCAGCAAAATGAACATCTAAGCTTTTCGGTTCCTGAAGCGCTCGTACAAAAACACGTTACCGTCATTGAGCTTGAGCTAGCTGATGAAGTCGCCAAAATTGCTGATGAAACCTTACAGCAGAAGGAAGACGGAACAATTAATCTACCAGTCGCCAGATGTGAGTTTGGAATTATGCGCATCGGATACAACTACGAAAGAGAAGTAACGCATCGCTGGGGCGAGAACAAAAAACAAGAATTGATCTGGACAGTTAAGGTCAACAAACCCATGGGGAAATATGAACTGGTTTGTGAGCAAACCGCAGATGAAGCGTTGGTCTACTCAGTTGAAGTAAACGGACAATCTGCTCAGGTAAAAGGAACCGGCTCTAAAGAGATGACTTTCAAACAAGCAGAAGGAATCATCAGCATTGACCAAGCTGGAACGTATACAATAACGGCCCGTCCGGTATCCACAACTCATTATACCAGTAAGTTCGAACTAAAGGGATTGAAACTTATTCCAATAGATTAGTAAGCAATATGTGCTGACCAACTAATCGGTTGGTTTGAAGCTAATTAGAGAACCCGTAACTAGGTTATGTTAGTATATTACGGGTTT
>JBCCXH010000555.1:0-3405 GCA_039192005.1 Bacteroidota bacterium | reverse complement strand
CTATCTTCCAATGGGCGCAGGCCAATTATGGGTATGCCAATATCGTCATTGCTCTTTTCGTCGCTGTCTGGATTAAAATCCTTTTCCGAAAACGCGGATACAATTTTTTTGAAATCCTTATTCTTTTGCTGTTCGTTTTCGGAATGGTCATGTTGATTATGTCTTTTTTCGGAGCCATGGAAGCCTTCACTGATTTGAATTTGATGGAATATGGAGCGATGATCACTTTCTTTTATACTTCCTGGGCCATCGGGCAGTTTTTTGACGGAAGGAAAATCATCAATTACCTGAAAGCTTTTTTGGCATATGTACTGGGAATGGTTCTTGCGGTATTCACTGCTCTTATGATTGGGAAGTTCATAGACTTAATGAGCTAATCCGTATGCGACCTACTATCTGATGTCCCAAATTAATACGTATCATTAAAGTTGGCAGGCAGCTACTCCGGACTTTGACTTAATCGAAGACCGGGGCATCCCTCCAAACTATGTGGTAGAAAATACCGAAGAATCCGTGAATGAGGGAAAGGATTTGATTTTAGAAAAGGCCATTGATTTGATTGAGTAGGTAAAAAAGTCATTTGACCTACTCTTGGCGAAGTTCCTAAAGGCTGACAACTTACAAACAGGATGTAACTTACGTCCCCTCTCTTTCTTCTTTTACACCAGATACGTGATTGTTAATGGATTGCCATCTTCCCTCCTCTTTGACCAATACATTACTAGATCGGTACGTGGTCACGTAGTTGCCATCTGCGTCACTGCCGGTCAACGTACCCATACCCGTCACGACGGCCGTCCCGTTATCAAAAAGATCCAGCCGGGTGATCTCAAAAACGAAGGAATCGTAAGAAGGGCCATATTTCTTAACGTAAGTCAATTCATCTTTTTTGCCAAATGTTTCTCCCTGATCATCTACCAACTGAAATTTCTTATGAAGCAATTGATCCAACAACGTCGTATCCTGATCGGCATACGCTTTGGGCCAGGACAAAGTCATCAACTCTTTCAATGCTTCCCGGTCTTTTTCACTAATTAAGCTTGAAGTGGTGGTTTCATTTGTTTTTAGGTTGTTACACGACACCAAAAAGAGGATGACAAATAAGGTAGAAATTGATCTGATCATTTTGTTTTTAGATTGGCAGACAAGCTAATGAAAGCGGACCAGATCTCACTACTTACCGCGTTAATTTCAAAAAACACCTTCTAAAGGGCCTGATTGGTCAAGCTAAATACAACATGCACCAGACGAGCATTACAATAATATGGCCATGGGCAGCCCTCATGATATAATAAGAGGCATGACTCATCAATTAAAAAGCATTATGATCTAATGGAGGGGATTAAAACCTCCGATTGAGAATCTCTGAATAGATAACGGCCTTTCTGGCTTCACTGGAAGAGAGGCCATCGCGTATTTCATCTGCAAACGTATATTCATCCTCCTCTACTTCGGGTTGTTTGCTCAGCCTTGCCTGTTTGAAGTGCTCGTCGCGTTCGAATTTAATGTCTGCACCCTCGGCCTGTTTGATGGAGTCTTCATACACGCGCTTGCTTTCATCATCAGCAAAAACCCTGCGTTCCCCTTCCAACCGTCTTTGTTCTGCACGCTTCTCTTCTTCTATTTCATAGCGTGTCTTAACCGGCTCTATTACGACAGGCTCCTGCTCTACCGGTTTGACTTCTTCTTTCTGTCCTGTGATTTCTTCCAGTAACTCCTCAAACGTTTTCGGTCGCGAAGGTGGGATGTTTTCTGTTCCGGGCCTGGATTGGTTGGGTCTCGGTTGTTGAGAAGTGGGATTGGGCCCTTGAGCTTTCTTTTTCTTTTTGGCTCGGGTCAAAAAATAAATGACGGCGGCGATGAGGTACCACCAAAGATTAAAATCGTCCATGGAGGGCTAAGGTAAGAAGATAAGATTAAGATTAATCAGATTACTTAAAGTATCTAATCGATCTTTAACCATAAAACTTTTTAACTTCGCGGAAAATTCAAGACGCTTTTATGATTTCTACAGATAATATATCCCTACAATACGGTAAACGGGTTTTGTTTGATGAAGTGAATATCAATTTCACTCCGGGAAATTGCTACGGCATCATTGGTGCCAATGGCGCTGGCAAATCTACTTTCCTGAAAATCTTATCCGGTGAGATCGTACCCAACTCAGGTGCTGTCAAAATCGAACCTGCAAAACGAATGGCGGTCCTGAAACAGAACCACTTTGAATACGATGAAGAGCCTGTGCTCGAAACCGTCCTGAAAGGCCACAAAGAACTGTGGGACATCAAAAATGAAAAAGACGCAATTTACGCCAAGCCCGATTTCTCGGAAGAGGATGGAAACCGCGCCTCTGAACTGGAAGCGAAGTTTGCTGAAATGGACGGGTGGAATGCCGAGTCTGACGCTGCGGCACTCCTGAGCGGACTGGGAATCAAAGAGGCGGACCACTACAAGCTCATGAAAGAGTTGAGTGGAAATGAAAAAGTTCGTGTGCTGCTGGCACAAACACTGTTCGGAAACCCGGACATCCTGATCCTCGATGAGCCAACGAACGACCTGGACATCAAAACCATCTCCTGGCTGGAAGATTACCTCCTCGACTTCCGAAACACCCTGATCGTCGTTTCTCACGACAGGCACTTTTTAGATACCGTTTGTACACATACCGCTGACATTGATTTCGGCGCGATCAAGCTTTTTACCGGAAACTACACCTTCTGGTATGAGTCCAGTCAGTTAGCATTAACTCAGCGAGCGTCTGCCAATAAGAAGGCAGAAGAAAAGAAAAAGGAACTACAGGAGTTTATTGCCCGGTTTAGTGCCAATGCCTCGAAATCCAAACAGGCAACGAGCAGAAAGAAATTATTGGATAAAATCAACGTGGACGAAATCCAACCTTCCAACCGGAAGTATCCTGCGATCATTTTCACCCAAAACCGAACCGCCGGAGATCAAATCCTGGAAATAGAAAAGTTGAGTAAAGAAGTAAATGGATCTTACTTATTTAAAGACCTGGATCTCTTTGTGAACAAAGGTGAGAAAATAGCGGTGGTCAGCGATGACAGCCTGGCTGTGACGTCGCTTTTTGAAATTTTAATGAACGAGCAGGAAGCAAGTTCAGGAAGCTTCAAATTTGGACAGACCATTACCACGGCTTACCTGCCCAATGAAAACTCCAAATACTTTGATTCGGATGATAATTTGATTGACTGGCTGCGCCAATACTCAGACGGAGAAAAAGATGAAGTCTACATCCGAGGCTTTTTGGGTAAAATGCTTTTTTCCGGTCAGGAAACGTTAAAAAAATGCAACGTCCTGTCCGGAGGGGAAAAGGTGCGCTGCATGGTCTCCCGTATGATGCTTCAGGGTGCCAATTTGTTGATATTGGATGAGCCAACGAACCAT
>JBCCXH010000554.1:0-3415 GCA_039192005.1 Bacteroidota bacterium | reverse complement strand
TATGACAAATATCGAACAGCTTGAATTAAAAGAAGAGGAACGACCAACCACAAAGCGGCCAACTCCAGTCCATTCAGTATGTTTTTGTTTGGCTCTTGCTTTACATGCCTGATTCTGAGGATTCTCACTTCCTTTTCGGTATGTCTGTAGGTGGTCTGGTAGGCGTGTTTCTCAAAGGCTCGGTAGTTGCCTGGATTATCTCTCTTGTATTTATCTGGTGGATAGCGTTCTGGATTGTCTGACAGCCTTCTTGTTTCGGTTAGTATTTCATTCTTTACTTTTTCTGCACCTTGAACAGACTCTTGCTTTATTTTCTGGTACTCTCTTTGGAGTTTTGATTCTGCTGACTTATTCCAAATAACAATGCATTTTTTCACCACGATTTGGCCCTTTGCTCTACCTCCTCCTGAGTGTAAAACGCTCCTCGATCCATCTCTGCATCGGCTTCGTCCAGCTCCTTGTTGTACTGTTCAATGCTAAAGGGAATTAAAGGATGTTTTTGAGCTTTTCGCACAGACTCGAAAAATCTTTCTCGGATGTCACAAATTTATTATCATATTTTGGTTTATCTCAACGAGTAGAACTGTCTTGTTTTTCCTTCTTCAAGCGAATGACAGGGTACGCCGCGCTCCTATCATCAGGAGGTAATCAAAACTTAGTCTTTGAAATTCATACTCCTTCGTTTGAAATCCTAAATCGTCTGGCTGACGCTTTTCCCAGCTTTGTATCATAACGATGACAAAGTGATGAAAGTAATCATACCTGGGGTACTTACCCTCCTATTTCTAAACCTAAACGCTCAAAACATGACAGATCCGGAAAAGACCGTCACTGGTTTGTTCATAGCGACCGACCAGCGAGATTGGCAAACAGTACAGCAATCGTTTTCAGATGAAGTCGTACTGGACTACTCGTCCATGAACGGCCACCCGGCGTCCAAGCTTACGCCAGCACAAATTATTGATGCCTGGAAAGGGGTCCTTCCCGGCTTCGAACATACACACCATCAGCTGGGAAACTTCCGTACGCAGGTAGATGGTAACAAAGCAGCCGTATTTTGCTACGGAACGGCCAGCCATTACCTCAGCGATCCGACGGGCAATCTTTGGATCGTGGTGGGAACCTACGATTTCGAACTGGAGCAGCAACAAGGTGCCTGGAAGATTACCTCCATGACGTTCCATTACAAATACCAGGATGGAAATACGTCATTGCCGGCAAAGGCCATGCATCATCCGAATAAAAACAAAGCATCGGTTCGGGCGTTCTTTGAAGCGCTTGAAAGCGAAAATGTGGAGCAATTAGTAGCACTGTTTGCCGAAAATGCCCGACAGATCAACCCGTATGCATCCGGCCTTTTCCCGGAAGGTGCCAATGGAAAAGATGCCATCCGGGACTACTGGACGCCCGTGTTCCCCAACTTTGATGGGATGCAGTTTCCCATTGAAGAAATCTACTTGATGGAAGACCCTAACATCGTCTTTGTAAAATATAAAGGCGTCATCAAACTCAAAAACGGGGCCGGGCTTTACGAAAACGATTACTACTCCACCTTCAAATTTGATGAGAAAGGACTGATCACCGAATACGTAGAAATTTTCAACCCCATCGTCGCGGCTCGCGGCTTTGGACTCACGGATAAAATAAAATAGCAATCATGAATAAGTTAATAACAATGACCATCGCAGGCCTGATGTTCCTGCCGGGGTGTACTCCTGATCAAAAACGCACGCATGAACAAGTAACTGAATCAATCATAACCAATGAAGTAACCATGAAAAAAGTAACGTTTAACAGTGAAGGCGCCAACCTGGTGGGCAACCTGTATTATCCAAAAAATTACGATCCTGATCGCTCCTACCCTGCCCTGGTCGTTTCCGGTAGCTGGACCACGGTAAAGGAGCAGATGGCAGGAAGCTATGCGGAAAAACTGGCCGACGAAGGGTTCATTACGCTGGCATTTGACTTTCGAAACTTTGGAGAGAGTGAGGGGGAACCGCGTTTTTACGAGAGCCCTGTTTTGAAGAAAACGGACGTGAAAAATGCCGTTTCTTACCTTGAAAGCCTTCCAGAGGTAAATCATGCAAAAATTGGTGCCTTCGGCGTGTGTGCCGGCGCAATGTATACGTTGATGGCTGCATCTGAAGATGACCGGATCAAATCGGTCGTGACGGCTGCTTCCTGGCTGCACGACGCAGAAGCGGTAAAATTATTTTACGGTGGAGAAGAAGGGGTACAGGCGAAGATTGCTGCTGCTCAACAAGCCAAGAAAGCATACGCAGAAATGGGAACGGTACAGTACATCCCCACCATTTCAACCGAAGATGAGTCGGCAGCGATGTACGGTCCGTATGACTACTACCTCAACCCGGAGCGTGGGGCTGTCCCTCAATGGAGCAATGATAAGTTTGCCGTTATGTCCTGGGAAGACTGGCTCACGACCGACCCGATGCCTACTGCTACTGCGCTGACACAGCCTGTTTTGATGATCCATTCAGACGGTGCGGTCTTGCCTCAGTACACGAAAAACTACTTTGAGAGGATTGCTGCTGAGGATAAAAAACTTCATTGGATGGAAACGGACTTGGAGTCTCCCTATCATCAGTTTAACTACTACGATCAGGACAAAGAAATGACGGAGTCGGTTAAGGAAGCTACCGCGTGGTTTCAGGCCAGGCTTTAGCGATGGAGGCAGCAACGCGCAACAAATGTTGCGCGCTGCTGTTCAATGGATGTTATTCAGAAGCGAATTGTAGGATCTTACAGGGTCACATGGCACGTTCCTTTATGTTTTCTGAATGGATACGCTTTCGGCAAATTCAGCACTTTCTTCATTTATAAGGAACCGCTTCAATACCCATCATCAGGTATTTTTCAGGTAACGAGCCGGCATGAATTGTCGAGATTCTCTACAAAGAGCCCTTTAGGTAGAAAACGGGTACATCAAGGATGTTTTGACAGGCAAATGGAGGGGGCGTCCTACCCCACACTTGATTTTGTGCCCATTTCCGTGTAACTACACCTCTGGTTTAGTAAACGTTACTTCGTTTTTAGAAAGCAGGCTTTCTTACTCGCTCCGAGAAAACCTGAATCTTTTCTTTATCAGAATCCTACTATCTTTAGGTAGATGCTCATTGTTAATATAGGTGGATTCCACGATTCGCACACCTTTTGTTAAACCACGTCAATTCTGTTATTTAGCATTTTGATGTTGAATTTCACCTGCGCTTCAAGTGCATTAAAGACTTTTAAAATTGTTTCAATTGTTACGTTCCCTGTGTTGTTCTCAAGTCTGGAAATCTGAGCTTTCTTGAGCCAATTAGTTCACCTAACTGTTGCTGAGTCATGTTGCGCTGTTTCCTGGCCTGTTGGATCATATCTCCAATTAGTTCTAACTTCAATTCGAATTCATATT
>JBCCXH010000553.1:0-3415 GCA_039192005.1 Bacteroidota bacterium | reverse complement strand
TTTAAAATTACATGAAATCCCCAATTCCTTCCCAACCCCATGATTCGATTTGTTCTGAAAAGTGAATTTGTTACGAATCCGATCACCGTCGCTCAGGTGCCGTTGAGCTACACGGATTTTGAGTTGCGCAGGACCATCCATTGTTCACTGGTTTGAATATTCTACTTTAGCGTAGCCAAAAACCTAACGTGTATTGTTTAGTTCGGAAAAAGACGGTCTCATCATCGAACAACTGCTTTCAGGAAATGCCAAAAAAAGAACGAAAGCCTTAAACACCATTTGCAGTTTGTCCTATGCAAAAGTTGAGAACTACCTGGTTAAAAAGGGTTCGAGCAAAGAGGAGACCAAAGATATATTTCAGGATGCGATCACCATCTTTTATCAGAATGTGGTTAAATCAACGTTTAAAAGAGAATCATCCATCGATACGTATTTGCTGGGAATATGTAAAAACCTTTGGCTTCAGAAAATCAAGAAAAATCAAAAGGATCAGCAGCTGATGGCTCATTTGACGCTTCCTGAAAATGGCGTTGATCAGGAACCGGCTTTAAACATAGACTTACTAAAAGCCACCTTTGACGAGTTAAAAAAAGATTGCCAGGAACTTCTCACCTATTTCTATTACGAGAAGAAGCCCATCAGTGACATTAAACAAATCTTAAACGTAAGCAGTGATCAGGTAGTTAAAAACAAGAAATCCCGCTGTTTGGGTTACCTGATGAATATCATAAAAAGTAAGAACCTGACAAAAGAGATGTTTTACGATGAATGATCAGGAAAAGAACATCGAACTATTTGATCAGTACCTGGAAGGGGCGCTGGTGGAAAAAGAACGCGATGCTTTTGAAACAAAGCTGGCTGTTGACGAAACATTCAAGGCACAATTTGAAGCGTACCAGGCTTCGATGTTGATGATCAATAGCCTTGGCATACGTAAAGAAGTGGGGGATTTGCTTGATAAGCGACCAGGAACGAATCGCCAAATGTGGATAGGAATCGCCGCTTCGGTACTGATCATTTTTACTTTCTGGATGGTTTTGAAAAGTAGCGACCCCTATGATTCATACTTCGAACCCTACCCCAATGTCCTGGCCACGAGAAATACGGTCCGGGCGATGTCATGGAGTGACTATTATACCCGCGAGGAATACCAGAAAGCCTCGGAAATGCTCCAATATGAACCTCCCGGAGATACCATAAACTTTTACCTCGGTATGTGCAACCTGGCACTAAAGGATTTTTCAAATGCAAGAGAAACGTTAGCATTGATAAAGAAAGATTCTCCTTTCAACCAGCAGGTAAGCTGGTACTTGATCATGACAGATGTAGGTGAAGGCAAGTATGCAGAAGCCACTCAGAAGTTAAAAACCATCAAACCCGGGGCATTTAAATACCAAAAGGCACAGGAATTGATCGATGAGTTGATGAAAAAGCAGTAAGCAGTCTCAGGTCTTTATGGGAAACGCTTATGGTTTCAATGCTGTAATTTGGACGCTTGGAAAATGCAAAAAATGATGGATAAATCAACAGGCGTCGTCCTGATCATACTTAGCTTCCTTTTATCAGCGTTTCTACCCCGCACCAGCCAGCCAGATGTGGAGAAATTTGAAGCGTTGATGAAAAGAGCTGAAGCAAATACGGATCGTGCCGTTCTTTTTTTTAAAGAAGCCAGTCTGCTTAACCTGGGTGATTCATCAATGATAAGGCTATACAGTAGATGGGCCCGGCACTTTTATGATGCCAACCAAATGGATGCCGCAGAAAAGAAGGTGAATTTTATTTTTGCCCATTTCAAGGCGGACACGGTATCAGATGACGTGCGCTATGAAATGGGTAGCGCCTACATGCTACTCGATGCTATACATAAGAGAAAGTCGAATTACAAAGAAGGAATAAAAGCCGTTGCACAAGCGATCAACCTTTTAAGTCAGTATCCGGAGTCCTATGAGTTAGTCAATTGCTATAATAAGATGGGGGTGAACTACAGAAGGCTGGAAAACTATGAAAAAGCGACTTTTTGGTTCCAGAAGTTCAAAGACGAATCAGTCCGTCTTGGGTTTGAAGATTTACAGCTTAGGGCATACGGAAACCTGGGGCTGATACACATCAACCTTCACCAATACCAGCAGGCCAAGGAGTATTACCGGATCATACTGGAGGTGGTGGAGAAGAAGGACATAGCCAATGAGGCAAACCTGACGTGCCTCACCAGAATTAACCTCGGCGTCATCCACGAGGCAGTGAATGAATACGACAGTGCAGTCGAAAATTACGATCAGGCACTCGATATACTTAGGGGTTTTCCGGACAGTTTCCAGAAGAAAAGTACGATGGCCTATGTTTTGAATAACCTTGCATTGGTCCATCAAAGAAGCGGGAATTATGAAGAAGCGATCATAAATTGTAAAAAGGCCATTGCGATTTTTCGGGTGTTGTATGCGGAAGATTGGGTAGACCTCGTCAAATCTTACAGGATTCTGGGAGATATCTACCTAAAAAGCGGGCGGATTGAAGAAGCAAAGCAGCCCATATTCAAAGCATTGGAAATAAGTGAAAAAAAGAATCAGGATTTAACGATAAGCTTGAATACTGCGGGAGACTACCATTACGCAAAGAATGAGACGGAAATGGCGAATCATTATTACCAGAAGTCCATCGGGATCAATCGCGTGATTGTCAATGGGAAAATGAGGTATAAAAGTTATGCGAGTTACTTTCTTTCCATCAGAATGTGCTTGATCATTCTGCTGGAAGACCCGTCAAGTGATCCGTCTGCTATTGTAGCCATGCATGAAGAATTGAATGCCAATTTGTTTTTGATCATGCAAGAGATTGAACATACGGCAATTAAAGAGCAAATTGTGATCCTGCATGAAAAGTTATATGCATATTACCTCCGGCAATACCGTATTACAAATGACCGCAAATGGGTAGCAAGGCTATGGCAGCTTTCAGAGTTCAATAAATCCATCAAACTGAAAGGGCATTTAAGGAACGAATACTCTTTGCACTACTCCCTTCCCGACTCCCTCATAAACGTAGAAAAGCAGCTAAAAGACAACCTGTCGAAGGCAATAAAAAGCGCATCTCCGGAAGGGTTTGACTCCACCGTCTTCTTTCTGAGCAAAAAGTACGATGCGCTAATTGATAACCTTGAAAAGAATCACCCGGACTATTACGAGCTGAAAAATCAGTTTGAATTTGCCTCATACGATGAGGTACTTACCTCACTGAGCGAAGACACCCGTTTGCTCAATTTTTTTGAAGGAAAGAATAAGGTATTTACTTTATCCGTGGCAGATGGCGTCGTCCATGTGACGGAGGTAGGTAAATGGAATTTAACCCGTCTGATTGATCGGTTTAACCAGGCGATCCTCACTAACGATAACGTATCGTATTTGCATTACTCGGACAC
>JBCCXH010000552.1:0-3417 GCA_039192005.1 Bacteroidota bacterium | reverse complement strand
TTTCGAAATTAATTTCTCCAGTGAGACCAACGTACTTGGCGATGATGAAAAAAACCTATCTCATGAAATCAGTGATAAGCTAAATGACGGAAACTTTACACAATACGCTTCATGGCTCATTATGGCTTATCGAAAGGAGCGGGCCGATCCACTGAAGGAGGCCAACCTTGTGGACCGACCCATTTATGATTCCAGTGGCGAACTGGACAGCATGCAGATGGGGGTTTTGAGGTATTACAGCTTGCGAATGGCCAACTCCATGTCTTCGGTAGACGACAGGGACCAATTAATGTATGGCGTCTCCAGTGCCAATTATGGTACGCACGTAGACGCGGCAACGCATGCCAGGCAATATCCCAATTTCGTGAAGAAGTTTACCCATTGGAACGTAGACAATGGAGGCGCCGGCGAAAATGAAGCCGTAGAGGCCCAGAGAAGGTCAGGGGTAAACATACCCGTCATCAGACTGGCAGAAATCTACCTCCTGTATGCCGAGGTGATGTTGGAAGAAGGCAACCTTTCGGAAGCTTTACGCTTCATCAACCGAGTGAGGGAGCGTTCTCACCTGATTTTACTAGGAGAAGCCTCCTTTGGAGAATTCTCTGGGTTTGCAACTTATGCCAATGACATCGACCTGGACCCATCCAATGGACTGGAAGCGGTGACAATCACCAACCTGATGGACCATTTACGGTTTGTGGAAAAACCGCTGGAACTGTCCTTTGAAGGTGACCGAACCATCGACTTGAGAAGATGGGGAGTATGGAAGCAGCGCCTGGAGTACATCGCGCAGTTTGAATACGATACCTGGCATTATAAAAACAATGCTCAGGAGAAAAACCCCATACGATGGAATTGCTTCATCATGCCGAATGGAGAGTTGCCTGGCTATGACGACCCCAACCTCCCGAACTATGCGTTCAGACAGGCTAAAAATACGGCGGAAGAGCACTTTATCAACCCCAATATGAGGCAAAGTCAACCGCATTTAAAGGACCATCTGTTGGGTTCGCAAAATTTCAATGCAAGCTCTCATTCGTATTTACCGATTCCTCAGGATGAGGTTTTTTCTAACCTGAACCTGAGCCTGTCCGGAAACTAAACGTAACTGCCATTCAATTATGAAAAAGAGAATGATAAAGAAAATAAAAAACATAGCAGAACGGACTGTTTTACTGCTATTTGCAGCCTTTATAGTCATAAGTTGTGATAATGACTATGAAGAACCTCAACCTTTTACCGACTTAACGCTCACGTTTTCGTCGGGATCAGCATCGGAAAGAAAATCTGCCGTGAATCAGTTTTTTTCCTTCTCCGATGTATCGGCAGGTGTTCGGTATCGTGAATGGACCATTCCGGAAAACGCCTTTTTCCTTGGTGGCCCGATCCCAAATAACCTGGAGCGACACGATGATTTCATCATCAACCCGGGGGTAAAAATGTCCAACGATAAAACCGTACACGTACTATGGACGCAAGGTGATACGGCAACGCAAGTCTCTTATTACGGGGAGTTTGACGATTCTACCGGCTTCATTTTCCCTGCCTACTTCGATTTCGACATCGCTGCTACGGTTTATGATACGGTGAGTACGGTGCTGGACTCCGCTTCATTGTCTCAGGGTGAAGAGTTGTGGATCGCGGAGTATACGTTTCTGGTAGATGTCTACGACACGGTCTCGGCTGTTCCTCAGATCATGTATCCGGATTCGACCGTAATTGACCTTGCGAGTACGCCTGAAATCACGATTGAATTCGAAGACTCACTCCTTTTCGAGGATCTAAGCGCATTCATCCCTGAAAATACCTCCCGACCTGAACATACCCGTTGGAGACTTTTCGTAGCCGGTGAAGACCCCGCGGATCGATCTTACAATACCATCGGTAGCGAAGACCGAAGTGGCGACCTTGAAAAACGCATCATCATGAGTCATACCTTCACCAGGGTCGGCAGGTTTCAGGCGGAATTGCTCGCCAGAAGGGACCGAGACGATAATCTGAGGGCCAACGAACATACGCTGGAAGTTCCCTTGATTATCAACGTCGTGCAAAAATCCGAGCCGCTTACGGTCGATGGCAACGTGACTGAATTTGCCGACAACACCATTGAACTAACGCTTTCTGATAAGCTGGTAGTTGCTGGTAGCAATCTAATTGGAAATTTCACGGTTAAAGTCGATGGGGTAAGTGTACCCATTTCCTCGATTACGCTAAGTCCCGATTCCAATAAGAAATTGTGGATCATGCTGGATGTGCCGTTGGAGCCTTCTGATGCATCAAAGTCGGTCACCCTTTCGTACGATGGCGCAAGTAAGTCATTGTTTACCGGAGACATACGGCCTTTACAACCCTTTACAGATGTCCCCATTGATGTTTATGTCCCCTCCCCCATTTCCCTGGACGGAAGCATCGCGGAATTGGAAAGTCAGACCCTTCAGATTCCTTTTGACGATGATTTTAGCCCTGAATCACTGACCGGACAGGAAGGCTTTTTTACCGTGAGCATCGTGAATGGTGCCTACGCTTCCACGCCCACCGTTAGTTCAATAGGTTTGGCTGCTGATGCATCAATTATTGAAATCACACTGGATGAGACCATCTACAGCGATGACCAGATAACCGTTTCCCTAAGTGACGGAAGCTCGATTTTAGGAATTGGGGCTGGCACACCGGTCCCTTTCGACGATCAACCGGTTACGATGTACGATCACATCGTATTTGAGGAGGACTTTGAGGGGGCAAGCGCGGCAAATTGGGAAAACAGAAACCCTGCGCATGCGACGATGGGACTTTCTACCGAACAAGCAGTGAGTGGATCTAACAGTTGGAAAGTAACAGTAACAACTGGAAATCAATTTGTGGTTGAAGATAACCGGACGGACATGTTTACGTTACCCCAGGGCGTATCCCTAACCTACGAGTATAAGTTCTTAAAAGTCGATGATACGTTCGATAACGTAGGTCCATGGATAAGAAATAGTGACAACACCAGTTTCACTCAGTATGGAGCAAAGAACCAGGATTTCATAAACGCACCTACCGGTACATGGATAACCAATACCGCTCCAAAAGTTTTCCCAACGACTTCAGATGGAGCTTCTTACTACGCTTATTTAAGGCATCGGGTGTCCGCTGGACAAACCGGTACGGTCTACATCGATGACATTCGAATCTGGATCATTGATGAGCGACCGTGATGTATTTTAATACACTCATTTGATTTAGGTAACTTAAAAAGGGTTGTGTTTTGCAGCCCTTTTTTTTGTGGGGTGACGTTTCGCTTGCGGCTAACTCTGAACCTGACTTCGATTAAAAATCTCAACCTCAGCAAGTCATATTTATGGCAGTTTTGTTTTGAAAATTTTGAAGAATGATGGATTCTTCATCATTTGACACCCAAAGAAACCTAAAAAGCCC
>JBCCXH010000551.1:0-3428 GCA_039192005.1 Bacteroidota bacterium | reverse complement strand
TCGAGTAATTTTTAAATGAAATAAATGATACAACAAATACTTATTAGCGATGGGGTGGTGGCGTTCATTGAGATGAAAGAACCTTAAGAGATTACTAACCTGCCGATAGACTTCCTTACCTATCCAGAACCGATGAATCACATACCTTTCCGGCCATTCCTGACAGGAGTCGTTGGCTTACGATTCACAGACCATGGCAAGGGGGATTGAAAAAATCTTTTGGTAAACCACTAACTTTGTGGGATGACAAAGAAATTGATCCGATTTGATTGGGCGATAAAAAGGATCCTCAGAGATAAGGAAAACTTTGACATACTTGAGGGGTTTCTATCGGAACTGTTGGGCCAAACCATCCAAATCGAACAAATTCTTGAAAGTGAATCCAATCAGGAAACCGATACAGATAAACACAACCGGGTTGACCTTCTGGTAAAAAACCAACTCGGTGAGCTGGTGATCATTGAGGTCCAGAACAGTAAGGAATACGATCGCCCGGCGACCCGGTATTTTCACCGCATGCTCTTTGGCACTTCCAAAGTCATCACCCAATACATCAAACAAGGGGATCCGTATGCCAACATCAAAAAAGTCATCTCTGTAACCATCGCGTATTTTGACCTGGGCCAGGGGAAAGACTACGTCTATCACGGAACCAATCGCTTTGTGGGCATCCATTTTCATGACGAGCTAGAACTTGCCAACAAACAAAAAACACTCTATAAGAAAAATCAGGTTCAGGATATTTTCCCGGAATATTGGATCATTAAAGCGGACAAGTTTCATGATAAAATATCCAACGCACTTGACGAATGGATTTATTTCTTAAAGAACAGCGAAGTATTGGAAGGTTTTTCTGCCAAAGGACTTTAACAAGCCAAGGAAAAGCTGGATGAACTTCGAATGTCTGATCGGGACCGAGAGGAATACCAAAAGTACCTAAAACACCTGATGGACATTGCCAGTGAACAGCATACCAAACAAGCAGATATCAAGGACTTACTGGTAAGGGAACGTGGAGAAGGGAAAGTAGAAGGGAAAATAGAAGTGGCACAAAATGGGATCAAAGCAGGGTTGGACAATAAAACAATTTCCATGCTCACAGGGCTTTCAGAGGAAGAAATTCAGCAACTCCGAAAAGAAAGAAATAAGCCGAACTGACGTGACGATGTAGTATGAAAAAAGCCTATCCAAGTCATAAAACATGGAGGTTTGCCATTTTTTTCTTCCTCATCGGGAAAATGCAAAAATCAGTCATCGATGTACTCGCCAGATGGCAAAATGTAAAGAACCAAAAAAACCTGACGGCCAAAGGCAGTCAGGTTTTTTTTGAATTGTTTATTTCTTTGGTAGTACTATTTGACGTCTCGCTCCTCAAATAGTTTAATGCCGTTTCTTTCGAGAATGTCTTTTTTCAACTCCTCAAAATCTTCCACCTCAGGATTTAAAGCAATCGCTTCTTCCATTTTTGTTAAGGCATCCAGTATCAACCCATTTTCTTCATAAAACGAAGCATAAATGATTTTGCTTATTGGACTATCTTCAGGAACTTCTGATTTCAATTCATCCAGATTTGACTGATAAGAAGCGGCATCTTCACCGGCCAGCCTTTTGATCCCTATATCTCCTGAGGTGACCTCCATGTTTTCTTTTGCTTTTACCGTAAGGATGTATAGCCCTTCATCATTTTTTAATTTTTCCGAAGTAAAATCAAGGTTGATAGCATTACTACTTACCTCTTCTTTATAGATTTCTTCGTCAAATATATTTTTAACAGACACTACATAAGCGTTTTCCTCAATGCCTTCAGGACTGTCCCACGTAACAATGGCGTTATCACCTATTACGTTGACCTGGTTAGGAAGCAGTACTTTAATACTTGCGTCTCCTGCCAAGGCCCGATCTACAGCTCCTGTGGCGTTTAGCTTAGCTCTGTAATTCGTGTTTTCTTTTTCATTCATCTTGTTCGCCAGGAACTTTGCATATCGACTTGAAACACTAGCAGATTTCGTATTTACCTTTTTTTCTAGGTCGGCAACCTTTTTTGTTCCTGGTGTCCGTACCTCTAACGTTTTGCCTGACTTATGCATCAGACCAATATAGGCACCCTGAGAGGCGATGAGCTCGTCACCCTCATTAAGCGTAGCTCCTGTTTTTAATGCGATGGTAGAAGAAGCTCCTGCTTTTTTTACTTGATTTTGACCTTTGTTCGCCAGGACTCTAAACGTATATCCCTGACCAAAAGCAAATCCAGCTGTACAAACAAATATTGTTGTGATTAAAACAATTTTTCTCATGATAATTCCAAATAAATGGTATTTAGTGATTTATAAACGTGATACTTTAAACAATTCTTTTCGGCCTTCCTTTGAAAGCACATTTTTTACCACTCCGTAGAAAACCTCCAGGCCATCGCCGGAAAGTGCTACAGCAAATAGTAAATAGGTTAGATCCAGCTTCATATTGTAGAGATCCATTACATACACCATAATGTAGATGACAGCAACAAATTCAATCAATTGAATCAGTTTGGTAAGACCGTCATACCATTTTGGTAATCTTTTGTAGATCCAGGAGAAGACCATGATGTTTATGAACAAGAAAAAAATTGCTACCGCCCATTTTTGAAATTCAGATAAATAGAAAATGTAATCCTTGTTTAAAACCATGGATGCGATATTGGCATGTATCACTCCTCCGTACATATCCGGAAAAGCTTTTCCGATGTAAGTAGAATTGAGCGGGGTGAAAAACTTGTCTTCAAAATTTTTAGGATCTCCTAAGTATTCGCCAAGAAAACAAAATATGACAATTTTATCTTCGATGATCTCCGGAACGTATTCGCCTCTAAAAACCTGTTCTACATCAAGTGCAAAATACTTATTTCCAAATTTTGAAGCGCCATAGTCGAAAACATTTCCTCTGTAATTCACCACCTCTACTTCATGAGATTTGGCCAGAAATTCATCCGCATTTTCAGGAGCAAGATAAGAAGCCAATTTTACTCCAAAAGCTAGTTGATGACTGCCATCAGCTAATGTCAGCTTTGGATTAAACTCCCTGCACATTTTTAAGTCATTCTGGTTAGCAGCATCAGTTAAAAGATTGACATGTGCAGAATCGGAGTTCCAGGTAAACCAGGGCCAGGAAGTTTTGAGTGAATCAAACTCATCCGTTTCATAATTATACAATACCTTGGTTGCCATCACCAAATTCTCTACTCTTCCCAAAGATTCCATCAACATGATATCCCCCAGTGTGTCCTCTTTGGGGAAATTAAAAAAGATGTCGACTCCAACAACAGCCGGACTGTGTTGGTTGATCGAATCAATCATCATGGCAATACTGGCTCTGTTTTCAAGGGCGGTATTGATCAAAACAATACGATCATCCGCTACCGGGTCATCCAATAATTGAGAAAAATAGATGTC
>JBCCXH010000550.1:0-3450 GCA_039192005.1 Bacteroidota bacterium | reverse complement strand
TATAAATTAAAGTGTAACTACTTTAGCATTTACTACAACTTTATTTTCAATCAGTTATAAAAAAATCAGAAATGGAAAAGCTACATGATCCCGATGTGGGGATCAGTATTCAGGAACCCGTTTTACTCGGGAGTGGAGTGCGTGAAGTACCTGAGGGCGTCCCGTTGCATTGGGAGACATGCAATGAAAGTTACTTATCTACTTTAAATGGAACCGTAGTATGGTCGGGAAGGGGCTATTCGGGTAGCAATGCAGGCAGTGTACATCCTTATGACGGGCTGCCCAAACTTTTTGGTATCGATCTGGAAAACGGTCAGGCTAGGTTTCGTTCACGGTTTATTCGGAACAAACTGTATGACGAGACCATCAAGCACGAGGCGTTACCACCTTTGATTCAGGTCAGTGAAAATGCTACGGGTAGGTCCAGGTGGCATTTGCGCCATTCATTGCGCTATTTGCCGTTATTTCTTGATCGTCCGGTTGCTGCTACGACTGGTGCGCTCGATGTACAAAAGATTCACGATCGGGTTTTAGTAAACTATGATGGTCCTTCATATGCCGTTGAGATTGATCTGGACAGTTTTGAAACAGTTCGTGAACTTCACCCCGGGTCGGGGTTAGGGATGATACCGGTGCGGCCGCTTACGTTCGTAGCCATGACGACCGGTATTACAACCATGTGATTGCTACAGGAATCAACGGGATGAGGTTTGGTTCCTCGCTGTATCCCTTTGAATTGATGCCGGACATGAAACCTAGGTATTTCGAAGGTGTGGTACTCGATCACCTCACCTCCATTCACAACATCGCTGTAACAGAATCGTACCTTATCGTTATTTTGATGTCCTGAAAAGCTGGATCTTATCCAATTGTTTAAAACCGGGTCTGTCCAGTCTTCCCTTAAAGAATCACTGGATGGTGTTCCAAATGAGTTTTTGATATTTGACCGATGTAATGGGAAGCTATTGCATCGCATTCCTTATGAAGCGCGTTTTTTCTTTAACCACATTATTGCATCCAGGGAAGAGGGAGCAATACTGAAAATCGATTTGATCGAAATTGATCGATTGGAAGACCGCATCAGTTTACCAAAATCTTTCAAGGAGCGAAACCACATGATGGGTGGCCCGGTACGTTACCAGTTAGATCTGCATCATAAAGAGGTGAGACGTATCCCAATTTGGGAAGGCGTAGCTTGTGAGATGCCTTACAAAGAAGACTTAAACGAACCGTACGGTTTTGCTAATTATTTTCAGGATACCAACGTAAGACAGCGTATAGGTATTTGTTCCATCTACGACCAGCAATTCTGGTTGCCAGAGGATGACTGGCAGGTCTTTTCCTCTCCGGTAGTTTCGCAGGGAGTCGTCATGGTACTTACGACCAGTCCTGACTTGAAAAGACAGCGTTTCGTAGCAATCAAGTCAGATGATTTTTCGGTTATTGCTACGTCAGAGCTCCCATTTCGGGTGGGTTCACTAGCACATGGTACCTGGTTTGGGAGAGGGTAACACATGCAAAATCAAAAAGAGAATAAAATTTTAACCTAACAAAAAAATGTCATTTAATGAATGCGACGGCATTAATCACAGGAGCCAGTAGTGGCATAGGCAAGGAATTGGTCAAAATTCATTCAGAAATACTCGCATTTTAAAACCGTCTGAGAAACCCCTGCCAGTCCTGATCTCCTGAAGGATTCATTCTTTTTTGAATGCTTCAGACAAGGCCTGACTTTTAATGGTTGGTCTACTTGGCACTTCACAAATTTCGATAGGAGCGGCGAGTGTTTAAAGCCAGGTTGACAGAGGTTTAGCGGGTGCTGTTTTAGAGGCATTTCAAAAAAAGATTCAAACATTCTTTAAAAAAAATTAATGATGAGATGGTGGTGTGTCAGGTGATAATCTTACACTTTTGCGGAAAATTATAATTTGATCTTTAAATAATCATGAAAAGAATACTAACTGCCTGGATCATTCATTTGGCGGTTCTCTCTTTAGTACACCTCACATCTTGTGGAGATGATAACGAACCACTCATCGCTAACCTGTCACCTGTGATTACTGCTCAAACATTTATTACGACGGAAAACATAGATGAAATGACCGCGATTGGAAACGTAGTAGCTTTAGATCCCGAAGGTGAAACGATAACTTTTTCCATTGTTGAAGACATGGATCAGTTATTCGAAATAACCACGGCAGGTACCATCACCTTACTTCAGGGAAAGGCATTGGATTTGACGACGAAAAATAGTCATGAATTAACGGTGGCTGCTTCCGATGGAACCAGCCAGTCTACTGCTAGCATCACCATAGAAGTAGTGGATGAAACCGTCAATGTAGCACCGATCATTACAGACCAGACATTTGAAGCAGCAGAAAGCATCTCGGAAACCAAAGTAATAGGTAAGGTCGTTGCCTCAGATGCGAATGGTGACGTATTAACCTTTACCATCACAAAAGATGAAGATGTCTTATTTGAAATTTCAACAGACGGTAACTTAAGTCTTCGACCTGGTAGCAGGCTGAATTATGAAGCAAAGACGTCTCACACGTTGATGGTAGGAGTTTCTGATGGAACAGCCATTGAAAGTGCTGAGATCACCATTGTGGTTATCCAGGACGTGTCGACCAGTACGGCTTTCGTTACCACCTGGGAGGTGACTGATGCAGACCTGAGTATCATCATTCCCACAGCAGTAGGTGATGAAAGCGTAGACGCACCGCAGGTGTATGATTATCAGGTAGACTGGGGGGATGGCAGTAAGAGTACTGGTGTGAAAGGAGACATTACCCACACGTACTCGGATGCGGATACCTACATCGTAAGCATTACTGGCCAGTTTCCTCATTTCAGAATGGAGGAAGCAGACGAAGCGGGTTCGGGGGCGTTGCCCAATGGACCGAAGTTGAAAACGATTGAAGCGTGGGGAACCATTGAGTGGGCGTCGTTTCAGGGAGCATTTTATGGGAGTACCGACCTCACTTACAATGCGACCGATACCCCTGATCTGTCCAGTGTAACGTCAATGGCCAACGCCTTTACGGATTGCTCCGTTTTCAATGGCGACCTTAGTGGATGGGATGTGAGCAACGTAACCAACATGGCCAATATGTTTTTCGGTGCCAATGCATTCAATCAGGACATCGGAGGCTGGAAAGTAGATAACGTGACAAACATGCGGGGGATGTTAAGTGCCAATGCCTTTAATCAGGACCTTAGCCTTTGGAAAGTGGATGAGGTAACAACTATGAGTTTTATGTTTTACCAGGCGGAGGCATTCGATCAGGACATTGGAGGCTGGAACGTCATCAAGGTGACGGATATGTCTCACATGTTTGACGGCGCATTTGAATTTGACCAGGACATTGGCGGGTGGGACGTAGACAATGTAACGGATATGTCGTACATGTTTGCGCTTGCCAGAAAATTTAACCAGAATATTGGAGG
>JBCCXH010000549.1:0-3458 GCA_039192005.1 Bacteroidota bacterium | reverse complement strand
TGCTGTTGTAAGCGGCAATGACAGCATTTGGATCGAGTTCGACCGCAATGTATGACTTGAAGGTGCCGGCGGAAGTTTTAGTTTGCTTCTCACAGATGACTTTTGTTCCGTTTAGTTCCTGATTGATGACTTCCCGGTTTAAACTTTCAAAGCGTTCTTCGATCTCTTCCCGGTTATCGTACTCCCTGGAGTTTACGTAACTATCGGTTACGGCTTTTACCGTGGTTTGTACTTGAGAGGCGAGGTCTGCTCGCGCATTGCTCAGCGCTTTTTTCTTCGCTACTACCTGATCTTTACTCTCACCAATGGAGTTAGACCGGAAGATGTCACCTGAACTGAAATATTCCGTTCCTGAGCAGGGGATAATCACCTCAACTTCATCCGATGGAATCACTTGTGGCGCTTTGTTTTTACAGGCGTGCAAAGAAGCAAATAGTAACGTGATGGCTACTAACTTGATGGATAGATGTGTATACGTTTTCATCATTTTTAATCGTTTAGTTCTTGTCAAAAAAATTTATTGAAAGTGTGTTTTTGATTGGATTGAATAGTTCCTGGTTTACTTTTTTGTAGGCATTAATCCCTGCCTTTTCATAAGATTGGTGCAGGCCTTTTACGTCTTGGAAGGCATCCGAAAAAACCGTATTGCTTTTGCGGTCTTTAATCGCAATCGTAATGTCCAGGTAGGTGCTGAATAGCCCAAGTGTCTCAGTTCCTTTTCTGGTATCGGATGCGATCATCAGCACGTATTCGCTCTCGTTTTTATCGGTTAGTTGCGCTCCCGCATCCGTAAGTAGCTTGGTGAAAAAGGGTTTGAGAAGGCGTTTAGTTAGCGGACTTTCCAGGTTCTTTTCTTCACTGGAAATATAAAATGTGGGTGGGGGTACAAAGTAGTGGATTTCCGTTGAAGAAACGGCTAACCCTTTTACCAACTCGTAGGCTACCGGATAGGGCTTTAAAAACTGTAACGAAACCGAAACCCTGGATACTTTTTTTCCAAGGGCCTCATTTCTGGAAGTTATCAGAGATAGTACACCATCATCACCTGTGAACTTTGTTTGTTTGCCTTTTTTAGAAGTAACCAGAACCGGAAGTCTTTTGACAGGTACGTTGTGCTTTGTGTTCCAAACGCGTATGTCGATTTTTTTTCGTTTTTCCTGCGCTGTAAACGATCCGGCACGTTCTGGTACGTGCAGTGTCCACTCGCTGAGCATTCGTTTGATGCTCGCCAACGATTCATTAGCAAGTAAGACAACATTCCCCTCTATGGTGACTTCATTAGGCTCATTTAAATAATCCTGAAGCGATTCGATTGCCTGTGCATAATAGCGAACCGATAAAACCGGATCGTGAAGCTCATTTTTCCTTCCTCTTTTAAAGTAGTCACCCGCGATCTGTAAGGCTGCATCTTTTTTCTCTTTCTTCATCCGCAGGTATTCCGCACGGTTGAGACGATAATACACCCAGTGCTGACGATCACCCGTCCACGAACTCACGACTTCGTACGAAGCGATCTCCTGAGAGGTGGTGGACTGAATATGGGATTGATAGTATTCATTAAAACCTCGTTGACTTTCAACCTGGCTAAGCAATGAATTGGATTGGATGCGTACGCTTATTTCGGAAGCCAGGTCGTTCAATGCTTCCGTTTTGGCACTGGCGAGATGGTCCGGGTCGCTCAGGTACGCATTGCCGATACCGACGTAGTACCCGGGAAGCACGGGTTTTTCAAGCACCCATTCCGGGTAATGGACCGGTTCGATAGTTGGACGGGAGCGGGTAGTGGAAGGAGCCGTTTGGGTACCCTTACACCCAACCACTAACAAAACCAGGGAGATGAGATGGTGAAATTTAGTCATTCAGGAAGTAGTTATGGATGGAGGAGGCCAGCCTTTCCGAGAGTACACGCTGAACCTCATAGGTCATTTCATTTTGGGATTTCATCTCTCCTCCATCAGAGAAAAGGGCTAAAAATGCATTTCGTTCCGGACCTGATTTGAAAATAACCTGACCATCCGAATGGTAAAGCGCATAGGGGTTTCCGTCAAACGTCGCATAATGAATACGGTCTTTGTACGTTTCTCTTAGCAAATCAGAAGACAGGATTTCAGCCGTTTCAGTTGAAATCAACCGATAGTCGAGCGAGGCAAGCAGGGTGTTTTCTTTTGTGAAATCCCGATAGGCCACAGGTTGATAGTCTGTGATGAGCCGACTACTTTGTGCAATGTCATTGTGAACCATTTTTTCAGATGAAGTGTACGCTGTTTTTGCCCGCTCCACCAGCTGGCCTTCGTTAAACTGCTGGTGTACAACCTGCATAATGATGACTGCTTTGGCACCCAAAAGTCTTCCCAATGCAGCAGCAGATTTTTCATCAATGATGCCTGAAAGGCCCAGCTTTTGTTCTTCGATGACTTGTTCGAGGTGTTCACGCTCAATCAGCTTTATCAACGGGTTATTCAGCCGCAGGAGTTCGGATATTAAATGAGAACGAAAAGCCTTTTCACTACGGAATGCGTTCTGGTTTGAAGGGAGGATCGCGATAGGAGTCGCCTTCTCACGAATCTTTTTTTTGTAGTTTTTTGTGTCTTTATACTCACCAGATAGTGCCTCAATTTTCTTGAATGCCTGCCAGGATTCCCACCAGTTTTCATTTTGAAACGCTCGGATGCCCTGATCATAAAGCGTTTCCAGTTTTTCCAGCGTCTCGGATTCTTCCTCGTCTGCCTGATCGATAAAGAGCTGCTTTTTGTCTTGTTCATAGTCACGAAAATGATAAGAAGGTATTTCCGCCTGGATATTGAAATACGTTAATTTTTCCTGATAAGCAAGAATGGTTTCAAATTGTGAAGTAGCAGCTACCAAATCATCGGCATTTCTTGCTACGAAATAATTCGAAAGCATGCCGTCTACTACTTTTTGTGAAGTTCTGGTCAGTCCTTGAATGGACTCAGGACGGGTAGCGTTTTGATACAAGGCCTTCATGTACATTTCGGCGGCTTGTTCATAAAGCTGAGAAGTTTCAAAAGCAGCCGCCTGCTTTAAGATCTTTTTTTGTGCGACAACGCAGCAAATGCCGGCCGCCAGCGAGATGGCAAGAAGGAAACGTTTCATAGTTAAAAAGTAGGAGAGGCATCGCCCCTCCATTCGTTTAAGCGTTGACAAATACGTTGATTATTGCTTTTCTATAAATCCATTAAGTGCTTCAATGGAATCGGAGTAGGTCAGTGCATCGTTTACCTGGTAGTAATTCCCCTTATCTACCGTTTTGGGATATGCCAGTTTGGCGACGGTTACTTTTTCTTCTTCGTAAGTAAAGAGGTTCATGAAGCCTACCACCTGACTGACGGATACGCAGTTGTTAGAAATGATTTGCTTGAAAACAGTCAGTTGCTCATCGGAAAACGATTTGCTTTCGATGGACGCTTTTGCCCTGGAAAAACCGGATGCTGCCATCG
>JBCCXH010000548.1:0-3460 GCA_039192005.1 Bacteroidota bacterium | reverse complement strand
TACATGTTCATTTGCTGTTTTCTTCCATGCATCAAATGCGACAAGCTTAGTGCACCTTCGATGGATGTGTTTTGGTCTTTTATTATTGTTCATGGCTAATTAAATATTCGCGTCAATCGATGCGTTACGAGGTTGTTGAATTGAAATTTTCCCGCGAATGAAAAGGCCTTTGCTGACAGAAGCCGAGGTTGGCATCGGTACAAAGTCGGTACAAGTGATTGGTTAATATTGAAGTAACATGTAGTACTCCCCTACATTTTTCCCACCTGCAAAGCGACTTGTTTAGCGAAATAAGCAGAAGAGGGAATTTTTACGGAAAATGCCTACCCTACATCGAGTTGATTTACCCAAAGATTGAAGCGTTTTTTAATCTGGCAGATTTAACGATTTAATGATTTAATTTTTTTTGTTGGTTGAGAAGCGTACCCAAATTTGTCCCCATATACTCCCGATAGAAAACTGCCTGCTTACTGGTGAACCAGGTACATTCCCCTCCTTTTCAAGTGGGTCCGGGAGACGGTCAGTCAATTAGAGATCGCAGTGTCCGTACCCGCTACCTTCATCATGTGGAGGAAGAACTCATTTGATAAATAGCCGATTAATTGTCATCTTCGCATTATTGTTCAGCCTTCTGTGTTCATGTTTAAGTTCCACCATATTCTTCTATACCCCTTGTTATTGGTAGCGAGTTTTGGCTTATCGGCTTCCAGTGGCTCCATTTCTTTCATAGAAAACAAAGGGCAATGGGGCGATGAGATCAAGTACTTGGCTCAAATACCGGGAGGCAGCTTGTTGGTGTACCAGGACAAACTGGTCTATCACTTTGCCCCGGATCAGCACTCGGGTCATGCACACCCTCATGGACCGCATTTAAGAACACGTCGAAAGAAAAACAGCAAGACCGTTTCCATCACCTTTGATGAAATCAACAGGGGTGCAAAGCTGACAGGTTTGGATGACAAAGGGTACCAGCATAATTACTACTTGGGAAATGACCGCAGTCGCTATGCATCGGGGTGTCGGGTTTACGGTGCGGTGCAACTCACCAATCTTTACCAGGGCATTGACCTCAAGCTCTATTCCAGAAACGGAAACCTGAAGTACGACATGATTGTCAAAGAACAGGCCGATCCCTCAAAGATTAAATTGACGTACTCGGGAGATTTCCATATGTACCTGGAAGACGGGTGTTCATTCATAGATCTCGGGAGGAGTACCTGGATGGAAAACCGTCCATTTGCGTATCAAACCGGTGATGAAGGAATGATCAGTGAAGTGAGTTGTCACTATCGCCTCACGGACCAGACGATTGCGTTTGAACTCGGAAATACCTACGATGCCTCTAAAGAGCTGGTCATTGACCCTGAACTTATCTTTTCCACCTTCTCCGGCGCGGTATCCGATAACTTTGGGTACTCTGCCTGCTTTGATGATGATGGCAACCTATACAGCGGAGGCATCGTCTTCGGGTCCCGCTTTCCAAGCTCCATTGGTTCCTTCGGAGGGGGAGAAATCGACATGGGGATCTTAAAGTACGACTCTTCGGGAAGCCAGCTTCTTTATGCTACCTTCATTGGCGGAAGCAACAACGAAAGCCCACATAGCATGATCGTAAATCACGCAAATGAATTGGTCATTTTGGGTACCACCGGCTCTGTTGACTACCCTACTTCTGTTGGCTCCTACGACGATTCGTTTAATGGCGGGACCGCTTTCGAAATTTTCGGCACGTACAATCAGGGATCGGATTTGACCCTTACCAAGCTGGACGATCAGGGCCGTCTGATTGCCTCTACGTTTATTGGAGGCCCCGGAAACGATGGCATCCTCAAAATGACCGCAATCGACAACTATCAAAACGAATTGATCTACAATTATGGCGATTTTCAAAGGGGTGACATTATTGTAGATGATTTGGATAACGTATACGTGGCCAGTAGCACAGATAGTGTCGATTTCCCTGTGACCAGTTCTATTCAGCCTACCTACAACGGAGGAAACTCAGATGCGCTCGTTTTTTCCCTGGATTCAGACCTAACCAACCTTAGATGGAGTACCTACTTTGGAGGTACTGCGGATGATGCGGCCTATTCCATCAAACTGGATGACCTCGATCAAATCATCATTGGCGGTGGGACGTCCAGTTCAGACCTTCCTACCACCTCAGGAGTGCACAAAGAAACCTACTCGGGCGGTAGGGATGGTTTCCTTTCCATATTTAATGTACCCGGAGACTCAATTGTCGCCAGTACGTACATGGGAACCGCTGATTATGATCAGGTATTTTTCATCGACATCGACGACACACAAAACATCTATGCAACCGGCCAGACGAGTGGAGCTTATCCGGTCACAGCGGGAGCATATAGCAATCCTAACAGTTCTCAATTCATACACAAGCTCGACCACGAGCTTGTCGTTACGGAATTATCCACTGTTTTTGGGTCCGGGACCCGATCTCCCAACATCTCTCCTACTGCTTTTTTGGCTAATGAATGTGACAACATTTTTGTCAGTGGATGGGGAGGCGAAGTGAATAACCGCTCCGGAAACCTACCTGCAGGAACATTTAGCAGCACATTCGGGATGCCGGTCACCAGCAATGCCCTGTTTCCAACGACTGACGGAAGTGATTTTTATTTAATGGTGCTCTCTGCTGACGGAAGTGAGCTCCTTTATGGTACGTTTTTCGGGTCTTCGAACAATGGGGGCGATCACGTAGACGGCGGGACCAGCCGGTTTGATAAACGAGGGATTGTTTATCAGTCCGTATGCTCGTGCGGGGGGTCATCGGATGACTTTCCGACGACAGACGGTGCATGGTCCAGGGTAAACAGAGGAGTAAATAGCTTTGGTACAGAACGGTGCAATAACGCCGCCTTCAAGTTCGATTTGGCCTCTTTAATTGCACGATTTGATATTCAGGATGAAGATGGAGTTACTGTTTCTTTTGGTTGTACTCCTTTTGAAATGACACTGGTCAATCAGAGTGTGGGAGGTGAACAATTTGACTGGGACCTTGGAGATGGAACTACTTCAAACGAGGAATCCATGGTTACACACGTATACACCGTTCCGGGGGTCTACACCATTACACTGACGGTGACCGACGTAAATACCTGCAAAGTTCGGGATGTTGTTTCCAAGTCCATTTCTATTTTCGGAGATGTAGTCACGGTTTCCGAAGATGTGGAGTTTTGTCGTGGATCTTCTGCAAGAATCACCGCATCGGGAGGTATATCCTATGAATGGAGTCCTCAAAGTGGATTAGACGATCCTTTTTCCTCGTCACCTATTGCTTCTCCTGCCAATACGACCAATTATAACGTTTTGGTCACCACACCAAACGGCTGCCTAAAAGAAGATAGCGTCAACGTAACGATTTTAGAACCTTTAGCCGCACGATTTGATATTCGGGACGAAAATGGCCTGTTTACCGTTTCTTCCGGGTGTGCTCCCT
>JBCCXH010000547.1:0-3468 GCA_039192005.1 Bacteroidota bacterium | reverse complement strand
GAGCGACGAAATCTTTCTTTATAAACAGGTTAAGAAGTTACGTGTTATTATTTCAGATAATATAGAGTCTAGTAATGACCGCCTTTCCAAAATACTTAGAGATTTGCTTGATGAAATGAATTTTTTCTTGAGTAAGAGAGATTACAAAATACAGATATTACATAAAAATATATTGGCTCAGACTGATCTTCATCTGTCTATACCAGGATCTCTAAACCTAACAATCGACTATGGTTCAGCCCCTCCTGAAGTTGTTGCCGACATTCTGGCCGATATAAGCCTTCTTTATCAACTTGAAGGAGGTTCTGGATTAGAGTTCTCATTTGATGGTGTTTACCAATTGGAGGGTCAGAATCATGGGTAAGGACTTAATCGTTAAATACTCAGGAACTCCTAAAGAACCAACTAAAGATAAGGAGTCTACAAAATGGAGTAGGTTTTTGAGTTGGCTACTTCCCTGGGGTAAGGATAAATTACTCAAGCTAGACAACTATGCTGATTCGGAACTAGCACTAAAAAGTGCTACAGCTGAAAAAACTAGTGCTGAAGCTCTTAAGGCTGAAGAAGAAGCAAAGAAGACCCACGTTGAAACCATGAGTAAATATTTCGAACTAGAAAAATCAAATTTCGAATGGTTGAAAGAATTAGATCCTGAAAATAAAGACGAAGAAATTCAGGAAGTCAAAAAAGAACTCTTGCAAAAAATTAAGATGCTTCGACTTAATTACGGAGGAAGGATTTTAGATATCTCAAAAAACAAATCAGGCTTTCCAATCACACTTATTAGTGATGAAGAAAGCATTGACGAAGAGAAATCATAGCAATGTAAACTTACCGCAAAAGTGTAAAAAGGGCTTAAATACCACTTCAGGGTGTTTTTGAAAATGTAAACTTGCATCGAAGGTGTAATTAGGCTTGGGACTAAGAACCTACCTATTTATCTCCTTTTTTATCTATTTCCAACTGAGACAAAATCGTAATCCTATCTTTTCCCTACTAAAAATCACTTAAACTTATATTTCCACCTGGAAATGCAACATTCACTACTTGTTTAATGTCCATTAACTAACCATGACCTAACAAAATCAAAATGGTAGTAAATGCAGATAAGCTATTCTATTGGGCATGCAAAGGAGATTCTCTCTCAAATAAGTACTCAGATCCAACATCCATTGGATGCTGAATTTCTCCATGTAGGTAATGAGACGGTGGAAGGCAGCCTGTTTGGTGATTCACTGAACGAGTATTTATCCATCTATGGTGTCTCATTACACTTACACAAAGAGTTGACCGTGGCAAGATCCGGAACGACAAATAACGAGCTGGTTATCATTGATTTCCAAATTGACGCTTCGGCCAAGCTATTCGTTGAGGATCAGGAAACGAACCAACTGACCGTAGGCGCTTATTTCGCGTCGTCTGATTACGCTTCAACAGCCAGCTATTCATCAAAAACCGACACCAGGTTCATTTCATTCATCGTTGATAAAAATTGGCTCCAGGCCAATATCCACATCAAAGAACAAAAACTGGCCGACCTGCTGGACGGTAACAAGACTTTCTTTTTCTTCCGTGAAATTGAATTTCGGCTGGCATCGGAAGTAAGGGATGTTTTCAATTCCATCTATGGAAGAGGTCACATCAACAATGGATATTTAATGGGGTGTGCGTGGAAGATTCTAAGCCTCTATTTTGATGCTTTTGAACTTGACTACGACCTCAACAAAGCTGCTAACAAAGAGGACCTGAAAGCGATTGAAAAAGCGAAAGAGTACATCGACTTGAATGTGGATAAAAAAATAGAAATGAAAGACCTTTTGGACATTTCCGCGATGAGTGAGACAAAATTCAGAAACCTCTTCCAATCCATCTACGATGCCAGCCCTATTGATTACTACCTGAAATGTAAGTTATGGCATGCAAAATCTCTGATCGAGTCCGGGGACTTGATTTCTACCGTAGTCTCAAAAATAGGATACAGCAACCACTCTTATTTTACGCGAAGCTTCAAGGCTGAATTTGGGATTACTCCCCGGAAATACAAGGAAGAAATCGTCAACCGAAAGGATCACATCAGCTAGTAACGGGAGGGTCCGAAAGCAATGCAAGAGCAGCCATCACAAAACTGAATAAGAATAAAAAAAGGAATCTAATTAGTATTTAAACGGATAGGACTAACTAATTACGTTCGCAAAGCGTTCTTTTTGCCTTCTAATTCCTGACGCAGTCAGGCTACAAACAAAAAAAGCGTAGGAAGAACTTAAATCTAAAAACTTGCTGAAAAACAAGATTTTCCGGAGTGATAACATGAAAGTAACATTGAGAAATTTTATCCTAATCCCACTATCCTTCTTTCTTTTTATCGGAATGGAACATCAGGCTAACAGTCAAGACCTGATTCTTAAGCCCGATAGCCTTCTAATGGACGTAAATTACCTTGAAGAGCTAATGACATCCGTTCACCCCGGAGTCTACCGGTATAACTCAGAGGAAGAGGTACAACAACTTTTCCATTCACTGAGAAATAGGATAAAAAACAGAACGCTCACTGAAAAAGAGTGGATGATCTCACTTGCGCAGGCAGTCAACAACGTAAAGTGTGGTCATACCTACCTCAATCCCTGGAACATGAAGAGGTCGATCAGAGAGCGGCTTTTTGGTGGTGCCATTTATTTCCCTCTGGGTTTCCAACTCATTGATGAACAATTGGTGGTCACTGAAAACCTGTCCGATGAGCCTTCCATTCGACGTGGAGATGTTATCAAAAGCATCAATCAAATACCTTCCGAACAATTACTTGATTCGCTAAAAACCATTGCAAAGGTGGATGGGGACAACCGAAGCCCCATTTCCGATTACTTGTCGCTAGACGAATTTGGAGTGACAAGGTGGGAAGCCTTTGACCTTTACTTCCACCTGTTTTTTGGTGTGGATGAGACGTTTCAAGTTCAGGTAGCTCACGGAACGGAAACAAAAAACTACACGTTTCCGGCACTTACCAAAAAGGACCGGATGGATCGGTACAAAGGAAAACCTTTAGGAAGGTGGGATTTGACATTCGACGATACAAAAGCCATCATGAAGCTGGGGACGTTTGCAACATGGAACTGGAAAGACTTTGATCATAAAGCATGGTTTGCCGAAAGCTTCCAAAGCATCAAGGACAAAAATATTGAAACCCTTATTGTAGATATACGCGGCAATGGTGGAGGGCTTGCTGAACCCAGAGATGAATTGGTCAAATACCTAATCAAAAAAGAACTTCCCTGTAAAAATGACAATAAGGTACTTATCCGTACTACCAAGATTGATCCCTCCCTTATTCCTTTTATCGACACCTGGAACAAGGCCATCTTAGAAGGCGTACCAGCAGCATATTACACCAAATTTGAAAAAGACTGGTATGCTTTAAAAGAAAGCCTGGATTGTACGACCCTCTATCCAAAAGATTTAGCCTTCGATGGTGCT
>JBCCXH010000546.1:0-3490 GCA_039192005.1 Bacteroidota bacterium | reverse complement strand
TATGATCAAAACTTGTATTTCGAACCATCCGATAAAACATGTTTTAAATTTTACCATACGGATATGTATAATAATGGTCCTGATAGAATCTTTGAAAGGTAAAAGGTACTGACGTCAGGTTATGTAAAACAAACCAGCACATTGTATCTTAGCTTTAAAGCCTTTTTGCAAATGACCCGAGAAATCGTAGATCTGAACGACTTTACCATCCTCATCGAGGAAGCCAATGCCACCGAACCTACGGTAGACACGTGCCTCTTTGAAGAACCGGTAATAGGCATCGCTTTTTATGGGTCTGGCAACGTGGAACTGGACATCACCGACCCCTACAGTAAAAAAACCTTTTCGTATACGAAGGGAATGGTCCTTTCTTTTTATGCAGATGACAAGGTGGCCTTCACACACAAGGTATCCGCAACTAAGCCTTTAGCCTGTGTGGTCATTGTTACGGCTATTCAACACCTACAAAAGTTACCAAATCAGGAAGGAGAGATCTTCAGTCAGTTGCTCAATCAATTGGTACATCCTACTGGCCATTACGTAGAAGGCCCCGTTTTCCACATGACCCCGGAGATGCTACAAGCTGTGGATCAGGTCTTTACGTTTCAATATGAAGGGAAAACAAAGATGATGTTTCTCAGAAGCCAGGCAACTGCTTTACTCTCGCATTTTTTCGGGCAGTTGTCATTATCCAAACGAGAGACGATCAACCAGACAGAACGAGAAAAACTACTGACCGCTCAGGAACTTTTACTGAAAAACCTGGACGCTCCGCCTTCCCTCAATGAGCTATCCAGGCAGATTGGTCTAAATAGTTTCAAGCTGAAAAAAGACTTTAAAGCGCTATTTGGTGTCCCGGTGTTTAAATACCTCCAAAATGAGCGGTTAACCAAAGCCCACAAGTTATTACAGACTGGCAACGTGACCATTCAGGAAGCTGCATGGCAGGTTGGCTATGACAGCTTGAGTTCTTTTTCGAATGCGTTCAATGAAAAATATGGGTTTCGTCCCAGCAGTGTCCGACCTTCGTAAATCGGTCACCAAGTACCAGTCACATAATCCGCATTCATTACCGATTTTGAACGGTTTGAATGGGTAATTAACACCCTCCTCCTTTTCGAACAAATCATGCTCCTTTTCGGACAAGTGCTTTTATGGTCTCAAAAGCAGCTTTGTCTCAAGAACAATTTTAAAAAGAAAATAAAAATGAAAAACAACATTTTAGTAATCGGAGGAACCGGTAAAACCGGAAGAAAAGTAGCTGAACGCTTAACGAAAGCAGGACAACTGGTAAGGATCGGATCAAGAACTGCCAACCCGGCGTTTGACTGGCACGACCCAACCACCTGGCCCGCTGCCATGGAAGGAATCAACAAAGTATACATCACCTTCCAGCCGGATCTGGCGGTACCTGGAGCAAAAGAAATCATCCAAAATTTTGCGGAGTTAGCTGCTCAAAAAGGAGTAGAAAAATTGGTTATCCTATCCGGGCGAGGAGAAGCTGAGGCGCAAGCGTGCGAAAAAATCATCATGAATGCCGGCACCAACTGGAGTGTAGTACGGGCGGATTGGTTTAATCAGAACTTCAGCGAAAGCTTTTTCCTTGAACCCATTCAGGCCGGTCACATGGCATTGCCTCGTGGAGAGGCTAAGATTCCTTTTGTAGACACCGATGATATTGCAGATGTTGCAGTAGAAGCGTTGTTGAAAGACCAATACAACGGGCAGGTACTCGAAGTGACCGGCCCGGGGCTTTTAACGTTTTCAGACGTCGTCAGTGAAATAGCTAATGCTACAGGAAGGAAGATCACATTTCAGGACATTTCACTTGAAGAATACGTTACATTCATGGAAAAAAATCACGTACCGGAAGCGTTCATCTGGCTGGTCAATTACTTGTTTACGGAAGTACTGGATGGAAGAAATTTCAGCACTACTGATACCATCGCTCGTGTACTGGGAAGAAAACCCAAAGCATTTTCAACTTATGCGCATGAAACGGCCGCTTCAGGTATTTGGTCTGTTCCGGTCTCAGCTGCTATGTAAATAACTTTTCTTACAAAAAAGGCGGCTCACACCGCCTTTTTTGAATGTAAATAAGCGACCCGTAGGCACTATAACCCTCTAATACACAACATTATAGAAGTGCTAAACTAGCTGTCCGGATGGTGAGAAAACATGACGTAATTCAGCAAGGAAACTGACATTGGTCATTGACCTATCCAAATTTGTTATTGCTAACCCGCATTATTTATCAGCATCACAAAGGCCTGCCCCAATAAAAGAGTCCCGAATCTTTCGGGCTAAATTTGAGTGCATTCACAATACTTATTATGGACATGGACCTTTTATTAACGTGGCAGGAAGCCTACCCGATTACTCAAGTAGGAATTAGTCTTATTGTCTTCATCCTTTATGCTGTTTTAAGAACTTTCGTTGCACGAATTGTTGCCAGAAGGGCCTCTTCCCACTCCTTTCATCCTGCGAGAACAGACTACATCAAACGAGTCATCCGAATGGCTGCACTCATTTTTTTAATTATCGCCTTGGGTATTGTATGGGAGATCTCGCTAAAAGGCCTGTCTGTTTATCTGGCTTCCTTTTTAGCCGTTGGAGGGGTGGCGCTCTTCGCTACATGGTCGGTCATTAGCAACATTACAGCTTCCGTCATCCTCTTTTTTTTCTTTCCCTTTCGCGTAGGTTCCAAAGTGAAAATTGTGGATGGAGACAATTCCGTAGAGGGAGAAGTGGTCGGTTTATCGCTCTTCTCTATCCGGATAAAAAAGGAGGATGGGTATGAAGTCTATTATCCTAATAACCTGGCCATTCAGAAGTCCATCATTTACCTAGGTTAGCTTCTGTTAGGTTTCCTCCTCCATGGGAATGCACGAAAGCAGAATGACACAAAAAAACCTTCCGTGAACCAGGGTTTTTGACAGCGTTAAGTCATGTAATAATCCTGCCCCCGACCGGGGGCAGGATTAAAGTCAGTGAACAAAGGACTCCAATCTACTGCACTTTAGAAGCAGTAGAAATTACATTTGGTGGTAGTATCTAACCGTTCGTTGTCCCACATAGAAAAAACAGAAGGACCAGAAAGGCAACTTTAAATACTAAGCTGAGCAATTTGGTAGGCTGGGTGACTGACATACGTGTAAGGTGAAACTTCATTTGTCGTATTATTTGGTTTGAAAAAAGCAGGCATGCAGAAAGGAATAAAAAGCGAAAGTGCCCCTGGCCTCTACCGATCATTCTTAAAGAAGACCATCGACACATCGGGACGATTTTCATAAAACTTGTTTTTAAAAACCGATAATTATCATAACTATTCATACCTCTCTAACTTTTAAGTGCGAAAAACATACTTTGTTCCAAAAGAGTGTGAGGAACAAGCCCTCCTTCAAATTGTCTGACACAACCACAGACAGTCCCATGACCCTTGCCCCCCTCGACATAAAAGCCGGGACCCAACAGATAGACGGCCTCGTCT
>JBCCXH010000545.1:0-3498 GCA_039192005.1 Bacteroidota bacterium | reverse complement strand
ATCGGTTTCTCGAAATCTAACATCTGATCTGTTTTTCAGAGAACAAACATACTATGTACAAACAAATCGGCGGTCCTGTTTTTCAATAAGATGGATATTTCATTGGTAATTGAATAACTATCCACCTTGGAGAGAGGCCTGATCAAGTTGATTTGAGGGACATTTTAAAAAGATTTTGTTAACCCGCTTAATTCCTGACGCAGTCAGGCTGCAAATAAAAAAAGTGTAGGAAGAACTTAAATCTGAAAACTTGCAGAAAAAACAAGGTTTTCAGGAGTGGTAGCATGAGATAAATGCTCAATTCGGCATAAGCCTACCTACCAGGCAGGTAGACCTGCTTACCTATCCAGGGTACATGTGTCACACACCTTTTCCGGCCATTCCTGACAGGGATCGTTCGCTTGCGATTCACAGACCATGACGAGGGATTGAAAAGATTCTTTTGGTAAACCACTGACTTTGTGGGATGACAAAGAAATTGATCCGATTTGATTGGGCGATAAAAAGGATCCTCAGAGATAAAGAAAACTTTGACATACTTGAGGGATTTCTATCGGAACTGTTGGGCCAAACCATCCAAATCGAGCAAATTCTTGAAAGTGAATCCAATCAGGAAACCGATACAGATAAGCACAACCGGGTTGATCTTTTGGTAAAAAACCAACTTGGCGAGCTGGTGATCATTGAAGTCCAAAACAGCAAAGAGTATGACCGCCCGGCGGCCCGGTATTTCCACCGGATGCTCTTTGGCACCTCAAAAGTCATTACCCAATACATCAAACAAGGGGACCCGTATGCCAACATTAAAAAAGTCATATCCGTAACCATCGCGTATTTTGACCTGGGCCAGGGGACAGACTACGTCTATCACGGGACCAATCGCTTTGTGGGCATCCATTTTCATGATGAGCTAGAGCTGGCCACTAAACAAAAAACACTCTATAAGAAAAATCAGGTTCAGGATATTTTCCCGGAATATTGGATCATTAAAGCGGACAAGTTTCATGATAAAATATCCAACGCACTTGATGAATGGATTTATTTCTTAAAGAACAGCGAAGTATTGGAAGGTTTTTCAGCCAAAGGACTTCAACAAGCCAAGGAAAAGCTGGATGAACTTCGAATGTCTGATCGGGATCGAGAGGAATATCAAAAGTACCTAAAACACCTGATGGATATCGCCAGCGAACAGCACACCAAACAAGCTGATATCCAGGACTTATTGGTGAAGGAACGTGGTGAAGGAAAAATAGAAGGAAAAATAGAAGGGAAAATAGAAGAGAAAATAGAAGTGGCACAAAATGGGATCAAAGCAGGATTGGACAATAAAACAATTTCCATGCTCACAGGGCTTTCAGAAGAAGAAATTCAGCAACTCCGAAAAGAAAGAAATAAACCAAATTGACGGTATAGCATAAAAAAACCTATACCTCGTCTTAGCTGAAATAATTCAGGAATTAGTTATTGGCACAGGTCTGCTTGGTAGGCAGACGTTTTTGATCTTTCAAAGAAGTTTACCATCAAAATTCTGAAATGGCCCGGTCTGGCGTGACCCGGTCTGGCGTGACCCCGAGGTGAATAGATCCGTGTAGAGAAAACAACCGCTTTTTTAAAGCCGAATACCACATTGGTGTATTACGATTCTTACCAACGCGCTTAGCTCACACGGCTACCATTTCCCTTCCCCATTACCGTCAAATTGTTTTATCAGAAAAGGGGAAGGAAAAATTATATATGTTTCAACGCATCAAAGATTTTTGCAACGAAACTCAGGCGTTTAACTTAAACACCTGATCCATCATCATCCATTTTTCTCCGTTTTTTGCCCAGGGTAACGATTGCTGGAACTTCCACATGAGTTGCTCCCATTCCCGCACTTTGGGGTTGTCAGCATCCATTTCAGCCTTCTTTTTGAAGTCAAAGCTATCATCTACTTCCATGATCATGAACATCCGATTACCGATAAGGTAGATCTCCATGTCAAGGATTCCCGCATCTGTGATGCTTTTTGTAATCTCAGGCCAGGCTTTACCAGCTGCATGATAGGCTTTGTATTCCTCTATTAGTTGATCATCATCTTTCAAATCACAAGCCAGGCAGTAGCGATTCATCATTAATTTTCTTTTAATCTGTTTGTATAAATTCCATAAAGCCCCACAACCACGATACAAATCATTGGCATGACGAATGAAAATTTCACTTCCGGGAGTCCAATGATAGTGGTATCATCCAACCCAGATCCCCCCATATCAATGATCAGTCCCTGAATCGGTGGGAAAATGGCTCCACCAACGATTGCCATGACCAAAAACGCAGAGCCTATTTTAGCCTCATCACCCATGTCTTTCAGTGCAATTCCGTAAATGGTTGGAAACATGACGGACATAAATAAGGAAATACATACCAAAGATATGAGACCCGGCATTCCAGGCAAAACGATCGCTCCCAAACAACACACGACAGCTAAGCCTGCAAAAAGTGCCAATAACCTTGGAGCCGGCAGCTTACTTAACAAACCAGTACCCAGGAAACGTCCGGCAAGAAAGATTCCCATCGCCAACATGTTCCAATAGGTGGCGGTTAGTTCTCTTCCCGCAGCACCTGTATCGTTGATGTACTGGACATATTGAAAAATAGCAGTCCAACACATGATTTGTGCGCCAACGTAAAACATCTGGGCAATGACTCCGGGAAAGAACGACTTTCTGGAAAATATCTTTTGAATCGACTCCTTGAAAGTCAGGCTTGCATGTTCCTGAATCGTTGGAATCTTAGTAAACAGAATCAAAACCAGAATCAAAAGGACCACCACACCGATACCCAAATAAGGATAGCTGATGATACTCAAGTCCCCTGTTTTGATGGAAGCTTTGGTTGCGGCATCCAGGAGGTCGTATGCTTCTTTGTCGTATTCAGCAGACTGAATCTGATCCAGAACGACAAACTGGGCGATCATCATACCGGTAAGGGAGCCAATCGGATTAAAAGACTGTGCCAGATTGAGACGCTGTGTGGAGGTGTCCATAGACCCTAGCGACAAGACCAACGGGTTGGCCGTGGTTTCCAAAAGTGACAGCCCACAGGTAATGACGTACAATGAAATCAGAAAGAACGAGTAATTCTCTAACGAAGAGGCCGGGTAGAACAAAAATGCTCCGGTAGCATAAAGGATCAAACCTAATACGATACCGGCCTTGTAGCTTTTCCATCGAATAAATAACGCAGCAGGGATGGCCATACAGCCATATCCGAAGTAAAATGCAAATTGTACCAAATAGGCTTGAAACCAACTAAGCTCTGGCATGACTTTCTTAAAGGCGGTAACCATTGGGTTCGTCACATCGTTTGCAAATCCCCAGAGAGCAAAAAGTGAAGTGATAATAATAAACGGCACCAATAGCTCCTTGGAAACAATAGGGTTCTTTTTCATAGTTATGAGTTATTTAATCGCTCTATTAGAAGAGTCTTAGTCTTTTTTTTCTGTAAGTAACGCCCGAT
>JBCCXH010000544.1:0-3504 GCA_039192005.1 Bacteroidota bacterium | reverse complement strand
TCATTGGATTCCTATCAATTGAGCTTCAATGATTCTCTGCTCCGGAACCTTCCATACACCCTCCTCTTTTAGGTAGATTAACATGCTGACTCCACTTTTCAATTGTGGTTGCTGCATGAGGCTGAAGTCAATATTGAAGCTTTCTTCCAAAGGAGTCGGGCTTTTATACGCAAACGTCATGATAAACTCCTGACTTGCTCCTTTCTCATTAAGCTGAAATTGAATTTCACCAAAAACATACATGTAAGGCCTGGGAAAATCACTGGAATCTGCATTTAGTATCTTTTGTTCAAATGCTTGAAGCCTTTCCTTGGTTCTAGGGAGGCTTTCGTGATAATAGTTGATCGCTTCATTTGGGTAATCTTCGAACCCTCTTGGGTTCGACATGGCATAATATGCTTTTAACCAATCCGGCTGATAACTTCCTTCGCATGCGCCAAATGAGAACCTCAACGGGTTGACATAGTAAGTGACACTCACCCCTTCAATCTTCGAAAGATCTTTAAACGGCAAGCCTTCCTGAGCAGACGTTTTCATGAGTAGCATATGAGCCAATGTTATCAACAGTGCTATTTTTTTCATCTTACGCTATTTTTCTCTTAAATCTATGTCAAACGAATTGATCGGGGCATCTTTAACTCCCTTCAATACTTCTACGGAATAAAACTCCGCGCTACAAACCTCGTTATCAAAGACTTCTATGTAAGCTTTTACGTTGAAAACGACAGGAGAAACCCCCCACGTATTTGTAAACCGAAGCCCTTTAGGTTGAGGTGTAATGGTTGATTTTGCATAAATCTCTCCAATGGCACCCGTTGCTAATACTGCAATGGTGCACAACCCCTCCTGGCCTGCTGCAGGTCCAATTCCAATACTGAGGCCTGTCATTTTCGCAAGAATCGTCCCATTACCCGTCATCGGTACACGTAAAGATTCATCGTATAACGCGTTTATATTACCCGTAATGCTGGCCGTACCCGGAGTGATGGTTGCCTTAACGTAAAATGGGCTGGCACCAAGACGAGCATTAAAAGAAAGAACCGGCAAAGTAATCGAGCCTCCGACAGAAGCTGTTAACCGGTTGTACTTACCGACCTTACTGCCGTTGGCATAAAAATCGACTTTTTTACTCTCACCACTTCCCATCACAGAAAACTTGAAATCTGTATTTGACAGATTCGTTGTCCCCATCTTTTCTTCAACCCTCTTTTCCATATCCTTTATTGCCTTGACAATCTCTCCAACGGGACCTGTTGTACCCGTAATTTTATCCTCATCCACTAAAGTCACCCTAATCGACTTGGCTGGGCATCCTTTATCACTTATAACAGAAACCGTCCCTGACGAATGGCCTGGAAATATAGCCGTTGTTCCTTGTCCCCTAGCACCTTGCCATTTGGGATAGCCAGGGGCAAAACCTTCTTTAGGTTTTTTTATGTCCGCAACAATTTCGGCGCTACGTGTTCTCGCATTTTGTACCATCAACAGGTTGGTTCTACTTTTTCTCAACGAAGATTTTCCATCAATCGCTTCTAATTTATTGACCTTAGGGCAACAGTTCGTTGTCAGGTTTTCATCGGTATCGTCACAATCCTTTCCTAGTGAACTAAGGATGTAACCAGGGGAATGGCATCTCCATTTTGGGGTAGCTCCAACGGTATAGCCATCACCATCCTTGTCTTCATAAACCCAACGTTCTCCAAAAGTTTTGTCATCGTTGTCATCACAATCTTCTCCCTTTGAGCTAAGGATGTACCCGCGCGAGGGACATCTATACGTTGGGCTGCCATCCGTGTAGCCATCCTCATCTGAATCCTTATACAATAAGACCCTTCCTTTAATACTTTCATTACGATCATCACAATCTACACCAAGACTATAAGTAATAAGGTAGGGGAGTTCATCGGGACAACCATAGGTAGTACCAGAAGTGAACCCATCAGAGTCGTAATCAAAATACAACAACGTTTCTCCTTTTATATGAGAAAGAAGGTCGTTGCAATCGCGTCCAGAAGTGGTCTGGATTAAATCATATTCATTCGAACAGCCATATCTTCTTCCTCCGTGGTACCGATCACCGTCCTTGTCGACATAAAAATTTCCTCTTTCGTGACCATTGCACGTACAGTTATCGTAATTGAGGGATTGGGTAGTAAATTGGTAAACATCCGGATGAAACGAACCATCCTCGCACCGACAGTTGGTATCCCAATATTCTACCTCACAACCATCATCGTTCTTCCATTCATTGGAGTAACAAATGACTCCATTGAAACAGGCTTCTATGATCGGGTCATCAATCGGGTCACCAATAGGATCTCCAATGATATCATAATCACCAAATTGGGCATAGGAAACAAGACCTGCTGAAAGACCAATTTGAAAGGCCTCCTGATCCCATTTGATGCATATACCTGATATCAGTACTAATAGTAAGTAGATTTTTCTTTTCATGATTTTATGGTTTTTCGGTGATTAGTTTTTAAAAATCAATTGGCTTTCTACTCCCTGATCTGTGGTCAGGCTCAACAGGTAGATCCCTTTGTCTAAGGCCTTGCTGGGTGAAATCCGAATGGAATTTGTCCCTTTACTGGTTTGCTTAACGTCAACCGTTTCTACTGTCTTACCGTCCAGCGAATGGATCGTAACCTTTACTGCTCCTTTCGTAGAGGAGGTAAACTGCAGGTCAAAATGGTTTTCAAATGGATTGGGATAAATAGTAAGCGATGATGGATCCTGTGTGGTATTTCTTTGTAGAATGATCGATATGGGCCTGCCTACCTCCCCGTTTTTTGCATTCACACTCCCCAGGTTTCCTTTGAGGTAGGTCGTTCCATCCACTTCATCAAGAACCAACTTCAAACGTTGAAGATTTGTCTCAACCTCTCGCCCTGTAAAAGCGTGTTCTTTCAAGGTAGCGTTTTCTATCTGGAACTCGTTTCCGGTTTGAGTGAGTGGAAAAGACAGGTTTTGATCCGGGTATTGGTTTAGGTTACTTCTGACAACGGCTAAATTTGCATTGAACAGGTTTTGATCACTTCTGCTGATGGTTAAACTTAGGTCTGCCTCATCCATCACTTTTTGTCCGGACCAGTCGTAGGTGATCATTCTTCCCTTCCACACCCCTTCAAAACCATTGACCGATACGTCATTTGACTTTACCTCTTCGTAAAAAAGGGGGTACATCGCTGTGGGAATCGCATGGTGGAGCTTTACCCGATCCAGTTCACTAAAACTTTTTGACCCTCTCTTATTGATTTCGTTTAGTATCGCACGTGCCTGATCGCTTCCTTTTTCTACGCCTTTCTCCAATTCTGTCAAGGCACCTTCAAAGTCTTCAGCTACACCTAACCCGTAGTAATACAAACTTGCCAGGAGGGCATGGGCGTCTGCATGCCCCAACGCTGCACTTTTTTGAAAGTACGCTTTTGCTTCTTTATAATCCTGCGCTACTCCTAACCCTCTAAAATGCTGATATCCCAGGCTGAAAACAGAGGGAGCGTA
>JBCCXH010000543.1:0-3505 GCA_039192005.1 Bacteroidota bacterium | reverse complement strand
CGCTGCCACATGGTGCCACTGCCCGTCATTGACCGCCGTGGTCCCCTGAAAATCATCCACCGTGCCTCCATAGGTGCTGAAACCGACCCTTCCGTTGTCCCCGCGGATGTAGACCGTGTAAAATTCACTGCGGTCAAAATCAATGATAGCCCAGTTGTCATAGTACCATGCACCCGAAAAGCCGGTGCGTACCCAGGCCTCAATAGTCACTTCAGAAAGAACCTCCGCACCCTGATATTCCATTTGAAGTGCGATATAGTCATCCTTGCCATCAAAAGAGAAGTAATGATGGTGCTGGGCCGCTGCTTCTCTTGTCTCCAACAAAAACATCATGAGGAATAGCGCAAGGGAAAATGGCACAGGGAAATATGGCTTATTATCGTCTAAATGCTTGGAGATGTTCCCTGCAGAGCGTCCAAGCCCCTGCCATTCCCCCATTTTCTCACCGCCTTTGTCACAGATGCTTTTTTGTCTGTCATCTTCAGATTTACTTCGTATCATGTTGTGTAAAAAAAGTTATGTTCTTGAAAACAGTCGCTCTGCTATCTCAAAACAACACTGGTTTAACTATGCACACCGCATGGCTCGTATGTGCTTTTTTGGAGATAGTTAGGGCACCTCTTTTTTTCTTTTGAGGACCCAAAAAAAGAGAACTGTATGTTTTGGCGGTCGATCTTTTTTTCAAAAATACACAACCTGCACGATTATTTTGCTTAGGTGTTGCTTTTCGTTTCTTTCTGTGAGGTACCAAAGTAGTATGGCAAAGATGGTTAAAGCTACCCCTTTAATAATTCTCATCAATTGATGAAACAATGTATTTCCATACTTAGCTATGAGTAAGAAAATCACAGCGACAACCATCATACCCCGAAACACCTGCTGCATTTATGAGCCAATCATTTTGCTCGCGTTTATTGCTACTTCTTTTCTTCTTGCCTGTTCTAGATCTTCGGTTTCTGCTTCATGTAGGTTTTCAGTGCAAGTTGAGGCACCATCCGTAAGAAAATCAGTCTCCCCTGAGCGTTGGCCTTTACCCATCTAAAAAAACATCCAATAATCCATTGCTCCCTGCATAGTCAATGCAACCGCTTTACTTTCTCATACTCTCTACTCACATTTCCGAGATAGATCTTTACTTTATAATGCACCAGCAGACGTGTGAGGAATAGATTCCGCGGTGATTTACAAGCAAGAGATGAGCATCCCATTCATCCTTTTTTCTACTTTTACCAAATATTTATAACCTTAAAAATGAAATACCTAAAAAATTTAACGGAAGGAATCGGAGATACCCCTCTGCTAAGATTAAACCGCGTTAACAGAGGCATTAAAGGAACCATACTTGTAAAAGTTGAGTACTTCAATCCAGGCAATTCGGTGAAGGATCGAATTGCTTTGAAGATGATTGAGGACGCTGAGAAGGAAGGAATTTTAAAACCTGGCGGAACCATCATTGAGGGGACCTCTGGAAATACAGGCATGGGATTGGCATTGGTTGCTATTTCCAAAGGTTATAAATGTATTTTCACTTTATCTGATAAGCAAAGCAAAGAAAAGATAGACATCCTCAGAGCAGTCGGAGCAGAAGTAATCGTGTGTCCTACGAATGTACCACCTGATGATCCTAGGTCTTATTATTCTGTCGCGAAAAAGTTGAATAACGATCTTCCAAATTCGTTTTATCCTAATCAATACGATAATCTGTCTAACACAGCAGCACACTATGAAACCACCGGTCCGGAGATCTGGAGAGATACAGGAGGCAAAATCACGCATTATGCCGCAGGCATGGGTACGGGAGGAACCATTAGTGGCGCCTCTAAGTATTTGAAAGATCAAAATGCTGAGGTGATTACAGTGGGAATCGACTCCTACGGATCCGTTTTTAAAAAATACAAAGAAACAGGGATCTTTGATGAGAAGGAAATATACCCGTATCTCACAGAAGGGATTGGAGAGGACATCTTACCTAAAAATGTTGATTTTGATTTGGTAGATCACATAGAAAAGGTGACGGATAAAGATGCCGCGATCATGACCAGGAAGTTGGCTCGTGAGGAAGGTTTATTTATTGGGTGGTCTTGTGGAGCGGCTGTTCACGGTGCCTTAGCGTATGCTAAAAGTCACTTAAAAGAGCATAATGTGATGGTAGTGATCCTTCCCGATCACGGAACTCGATATCTGGGAAAAGTCTACAATGATGACTGGATGAAAGACCATGGGTTCCTGGAAGAAAGAAAGTATGCGACAGCAAAAGATATCATCACGGATAGAAATGGAGCTTCTCAACTTTTAGCGATCGACCAGGATCTAAAGATTGGTGACGCCATCAGGCAAATGAATGAAAAAGGAATAGACCAGGCTCCGGTGGTCTATAAGGATGAGTTTGTCGGAAGTATTTCGGATAGTAGAATTCTCTCCAGTTTAATAGATAGTCCTAATATGAAGAACAGGGCTGTGTCCGAAGTGATGGATAGTTCATTCCAGTTTGTATCACCACACGAAACCATAGATGTTATGTCTTCAATGCTTGGAAAAGACAAAAAAGCTGTTTTAGTCCGCGACAGGGCAAACAAAGTACATATCATCACACAAAGTGATCTTTTGGTGGCAATGACGAATTGATTAAATTTGAGATAAATTAAATTCTAAACTCTTTACTTGCAGCCTCTTAGTCTTGATGATAGCTAAGAGGTTTTTTCCTTAGTAAAGATCATTAATCTGCTATTCCATTAATTATCCGAAACTTCTAACATTTGACCTGAAATACAACAAACTTCTACATCAAGAAAGGCTTGAATGAAGATCTGGTTTGATTAGAAAGGCAAATATTATATAAAGAAGAAGCAAAAGAGTTGTCATATGTTTGCTGAGACTCATGAAAAAGAATTTGCTCAAGATGTTAAAGAAGGCCTTAACCCACATTTCAAAACATTGCGCCGCTGAGTGAAATCCAGGTTAATGAAGCACAGGAACGAAAAAATATTACAGAGCCGCTATTGCAAAATCCTATTGATGTTTTATATAATGGTAGTGTGAAAATTTGCTTGTTGTCCTTTGCAGTTTATTTAATGACTTATGCGATCTGATCAACCCATTGGTATCTTTGATAGTGGAATAGGAGGGCTTACAGTGGCCAGGGCTGTAAAGAAATTATTGCCGGATGAATCGATTATTTATTTTGGTGACCTTGCACATTTACCCTACGGTGATAAATCCACGGCTGCCATTCAAGCTTATTCAGTCAGAATTGCAGATTTTCTCCTAAAGAAGAAGTGTAAAGTTATATTGATCGCATGCAATTCAGCATCCTCAGCAGCATATGATTTAATCGTTGAGTTTGTAGGAAAAAGAACGAAAATATTTGATGTAATCAACCCTACTATTGATTACATCAGGGAAAACCATCGCAATGATAAAATAGGCTTAATTGGTACAAAGCAAACAGTCTTGGCGGGCGTTTATGCACAAAAGATAAGCGGCCTTAACCAAAATATCCACTTTG
>JBCCXH010000542.1:0-3519 GCA_039192005.1 Bacteroidota bacterium | reverse complement strand
CTTTTTTTGTGTCCACACCGTTTTAAATGCCATTAACTTATCCTACATTACCGCTACAGCTTAATCGTAATCAGTCACATATTTATATTTACCCTATTATATACTGTTTAAATGGATCAAAAACCTTGGCACGCGAGTTACCCTGAAGAGGTACGTCCCGAAATTAATCCTGATGCTTATTCTTCCATACCAGACCTTGTGTCGGCACATGTTGCGAAGTTTTCGGACCTAGTTGCATTTGAAAACATGGGAAAGGAGATGACGTTTTCTGAACTAGGTGAATACATCGATCAGTTTGCGTCGTACATCCAAAATCATACTTCTTTACAGCCGGGAGACAGGATAGCGATACAAATGCCAAATTTATTGCAGTACCCGGTAGCACTCTACGGTTCGCTACGAGCCGGGCTGGTGGTCGCAAATACGAATCCGCTTTATACGTCGAGTGAGATGAAACATCAGTTTAATGATGCTGGTGCGAAAGCAATCATAATTGTGGAGAACTTTGCCTGCAACCTGGAAAAAATACTCAAAGAAACAGCTATCGAAACGGTCATTGTCACGAAGATTGGTGACATGATTGGAGGACTGAAAGGGCGAATCGTCAATTTCGTCGTCAAAAAAATTAAAAAAATGGTCCCTCGTTACCACCTTCCTGAGGCCGTGGGACTAGTAGATGCACTAAAGCTGGGTAGTGAGAAAAAGCCTAAAGCAGTAGCTTTAAAAAATACGGATCTCGCTTTTCTTCAGTATACAGGAGGAACAACCGGCGTATCTAAGGGAGCCATGTTAAGCCATCGCAACGTTATTGCTAACTTGGAACAGGTTTGTGAGTGGATGGTACATGGAGGGTTGAAGGAGCGGGAAGAGATTTTTATTACACCGCTTCCCATGTATCACATTTTTGCTCTTACGTGTAATGCACTGCTGACGATAAGAATTGGAGCAAGAAACGTGTTGGTGACTAACCCCAGGGATATGAACACGTTCCTCAAAGATTTGGGGAGGCATCAGTGGACCATTATGACAGGGGTGAATACGCTGTTCAACGGATTGCTGAATCAGGAAAAGTTTAAAAACATCGATTTCTCTAAGGTGAAATTCTCTTTTGCCGGTGGGATGGCCTTACAAAAATATGTGGCAGATAAATGGGGAGAAATGACAGGTACACCTGTTTCCGAAGGGTACGGGTTGACGGAAACCTCCCCGGTTCTAACAGCGAACCCCTTGCGTAGGGATGCGGAAACAGGATACATAGGTTTGCCTATCCCCAGTACGGAAATTACGATTTTGGATGACGATGGAAACGCTTTACCGGTTGGTGAGCGTGGAGAGCTGCTGGTAAGAGGGCCTCAGGTCTTTTCCGGGTATTGGAACAAACCTGATGAGACAAAGTCAAGTTTTCTTGACGGTTGGTTCAAAACCGGAGACATCGCCGTGATGGATGAGCGAGGGTTTTTCAAGATTGTGGACAGAAAGAAAGAAATGATCCTGGTGTCCGGGTTTAATGTTTATCCAAATGAAGTGGAGAATTGTATTGCGCTTCACGATAAAGTCCTTGAAGTTGGGGCCATCGGCGTTCCTGACTCGAAATCAACAGAAGCAGTAAAGGTCTACATAGTAAAAGGAGACGCTTCTCTTACGGAAGAAGAAGTGAGAATGCACTGCAAAGAAAACCTGACTGGATATAAACGTCCTAAATACATCGCGTTTACTGATGAGTTACCAAAATCCAATGTAGGGAAGATTTTAAGAAGAATCCTGAAAGAAGACGACCTAAAAGCAAACACTTACAACTAAATAATGAAACATACTTTCTCACTCGCTCTGATTTTAACTTCATTTTTACTTACGGCCCAAAATACGGATACCACTTATTGGAAATACGGGGGCATCGGTTCCATTACCGTCTCTCAGGTGTCTTTAACGAACTGGGCTGCTGGTGGACAAAATTCGGCGGCTATCAATGGTGTCGTTGGCTTATTTGCAGACCGAACAAAGGGGAGAGGAAAATGGGAGAATTCGCTCGATGTAGCTTACGGTTTAATCAAGCAAGGCAATACGGACCTTGATAAGTCCGATGATATGTTCAATTTAGTTACAAAGTACGGGTATCGAATCAACAGGAACAGTGAGAAGTGGTTTTTTAGTGGCCTTTTGGATTTTCGTTCTCAATTTGATGAAGGCTTTGATCCGGAAGATGACTCAACGCTCATTTCAGATTTCATGGCTCCCGGCTATTTGATCGTGTCTTTAGGAGTGGCCTATGATCCCAATGAAAAGCTGAGTTTTTCATACCAGCCGCTCACCGGGAAATTTACATTTGTCGGTGTTCAATCGTTGGCTGATAACGGTGATTATGGGGTGGACCCAGCAGTAAGAGATGAAGATGGCAACGTCATTATTCCGGGTAAGAACTTTAGGGGAGAGTTCGGGTCTTTCTTAAGAGGGAAATACTTGACAAAAAATTTTGAAAGCAGGTTGGAGCTGTTTACGAGTTATGACGAAAATTTTGGAAACATTGATGTGAACTGGCAAAACTCATTGGTCGTCAACTTTACAAAGGTATTATCCACCAATTTTTTCACGCAGCTTATTTATGACGATGACATTAAAATCGGGGCAGACGATAATGGAGATGGACTCATAGAGGAGGGTGTTGAATTCAAGCCAAGGGTACAATTTAAAAGCGTGATTGGTGTCGGCCTTGCCTATCGTTTTGGAGAAAAGAAAGAATAATTTTGGCATTTGATGCCATGAGAACTGATTTTTTTCGATTTACAAAATTTTCATCGTATTCTTGTCGTCAAAGTTTAACCAAACCAGATAAATATGCCAGACTTTAGTCCAGTGGAAAACATGAAGTATATCTATCCGATTTTGATAGCCTTCATGGTCATAGAGTATTTAGTAGCGAGAGAAAATTACGAACTGAAAGACTCTTTAGCAGGGTTCGGGATTGCCTTGGGAGCTTCGATTGTTGCCTCATTCACGAAAGTTTTTACGGTGGTCGTTGTTTTCCAATGGTTTTTTGATTTGTTAGCACCTTTAAGGCAACAATATTTGGGATACTCTTCTATTGGTTTTGCGTGGTGGGCGTGGATTTTAGCTATTCTCGCTGACGATTTTAACTTTTACTGGCACCACAGATGGAGTCACACGGTTCGAATTTTATGGGCTGCGCACGTTCCGCACCACTCTTCAAAGAACTTTAACCTCGCAGTAAGTATCAGAAATGGCTGGTTCATAACTTTTTACAAACCAATTTTTTGGCTTTGGATGGCTGCAATTGGCTTTGAGCCGATAATGATTGGATCTGCATTAATCATAAATGCAACTTATCAATATTTTTTACATACCAAACTTATTGGTGATCTTGGTTTTTTTGGTAAAATTTTCAATAACCCTCACGTGCATGCTGTTCACCACTCGAGCAACATTGAATATTTAGACAAGAATCACGGAGGAATTCTTTTGATCTGGGATCATATTTTTGGCACTTATAAAGCGACAGATTGG
>JBCCXH010000541.1:0-3535 GCA_039192005.1 Bacteroidota bacterium | reverse complement strand
TTTTTTTAGCAAACCCTGGTTTCTGCTAAAAAAAGGTGGCATCATGTTCGTCTTATTGAATTACTCATTCAATTAATTATCAAAAGATAAAAATAAAGGATCTAAATGAGATTTCAAACAACTATTCGACATTCATAATCTGATAAAGTATCTTTTCTGGCTCAGTGGGTCCTATTATTATCCCTTTAACTTTTCCGTGGTCTTCGACACATCATTTGGCTTAACTGTTTCGTAATCTTTGTTGACTTAATACCGTTTACTCATTCATTCAGACTAAGGATATTGGCATTTCCAGGGTCAATTCTTCCATTTAACGTATCCAAATACAATGATTCAAGTGTCTTCACCCCTTTGTGTTCTTTAACTGAAATGACGGATTTAACAGCGTTTATAAATTGTTGCCAGGCTACTTCAACGTTTTGTTGAAATTTTGCTGAACCCCACTCTTGCTGGCGTTTTTCTGCGTGTGACGGAGCAAAGAAAAATTCTCCCTTTTGGGGTAATGGATCCGTCCCTTTCAAATTTTCCCAATCGACAAGACCTACCAGACAATTGTATACCAACTGATCTTTTAGTAAAGTCTGTACCTGAAATTGGGTACGATGATTTCCTGAAAAGTCTATTACCACGAATTTCTCATTCGTGTTCAATTGAGAAATTTCATGGTAACTCAGGGTTTGATCGTACCAGCCTAACCTTCTTACAAATTCAATGTTCTTTTCAGATGTTAGCCCAATAAGGCTCAAATTCAACGAATTTTCTTTTTTGCGATGTGCTAAAAGGGAGGCTAACGCTTGAGCCGTTTTGCTGGATGCGCTTGTAACTAGTAGTTGTGAGGCTCCGTGAAAATTTTGTTCCGCCAGGTAATCGTCAATCAAAAAAGAGGTGACAAACAATGGACGAAATATGGCAACCAGATTTTCCATTTCTGATGAGAATGCATAATCGTGAGCGGTATTGGTATAGAAATTATAGATGGGCGGGAGCGAATGACGGTGTTCTGTGTGATCCACAAAACCTTTATCGCTTACCTGATGAGCTGTTACTAACAGGTGAGAACTCATCGGGTAGTACCCGTAAAATCGTTGGCCTACGTGGACCTGCGGATGACCAGAGGCTATCACTGTTGCCAGTCCCCAAACTGGAATAATCCCATAACCCGGTCGCGTTGGGAAAAATTTCCAATAATTCATTTGTTCTCCTACGACACTGTAAGTAATGTTATTGGAGGTAAACGCAAACTTGTCAATTTTCAATAGCACCTGATTGGACAATAATTCACCAGCATACCTTTTTTCCACCAATTGAGTAGTTTGTGTGTTTTTGAGACTTACTGTAAAATCTAATGCATTAATCGTTGTCATCATTTTACTAATCTATGCATTGTTATCCATCACTCTTCATAGCATTAAGCTTTTCAATACATGCCATCCAGGTGGAATATTCATTTTATCTGCATCCCGCGTTTTTAAAGATGTTTTTTAGGCAAATCTATTTGTAGCTATCAAGGTTACAACGAGGCACGTTCTATTCGGTCATTGCACCGCTTCATCGAAAGAGTCGCGTCAGGTCTATCTTGTCCTCTATTTTTGTCAATTGATTATCAATTAAAAATGCAACGCCCTTACTTAGTCATTCCTACCATCCTGCTGGTTGCTTTATGCGCTACATTGCCGGCTCAGTCACAGCAAAAAGAAAAACCGAGCGTACCGCTTACAGATGTCATTCAAGAGATGGAAGACGCACTGGGTTTGTCTTTTTCTTATGAACCTTCTCTAATAGAAGCTTTTTCTGTGCCGCCTACCAAAGGGAAGTATGACATCAACTACCTGCAAACGTTATCCAACAGCCTACCGCTTGATTTCGAACGAATAGAAGATACGTATGTACTTATCAAGACCCGACCTTCCAAAGTATCGGTAAGATTAATAGCCTTAAATAGCGATGAGCCAATCGCGGAATCGTACGTCAGGCTAAATGGTAACTACCTCAATGTATCCAGCGATGCAAATGGACGTTTTGATTTTGTCCTTGATTGGTCTCTGAAGGATACGCTTACCTTCCAGTCGGTTGGTTTTGCTCCGATAAAGGTTAGCGCCTTAGACGCAATCCATGGCCAGGAAAAGGTGCTCAGAATGGAAGAAGCGATTACAGTTTTGGAAGAATTCACCATCAAGAGTTACCTCAGCCCGGGCATCAGTGCCAATCAAAAAAACCACAGCATTGAAATCAAGAATGATGAACTTGGTATCCTTCCTGGTGACGCTTCAAAAGATTTGATGGTCTCATTGAAGGCGCTACCGGGTATTCATACCGTCACCGGACGAGCGGGTGAGTTAAGGATTCGGGGTGGCACTCCTGACCAAAACCTTATTCTTTTTAATAACATCCCCATCTATCACAAAGGCTATTATTTTGGAACGATTTCTCCTTTTAGCACAGACTTCGTTGAGAGTATCCGAGTATACCGAAGCGGGTTTGGTCCTGAGTTAGGAAGCCGTGTAGGTGGAGCGGTAGAAATTTCCAGCAACCAGACGGTTTCATCAAAGCTAAACGGCTCGGTGTTTTCCAACTCTTATTTTGCTGGTGCCAGTGCAAAAGCGCCGATCATTAAAGACCGACTGAGCTTCTCCATATCCGCACGTAGCGCTCATCCTTTTGGTTATGAATCTCCGATGGAAAAAGAGTTAAAAAAACTGGCCCTTTACGGAGATGACCTATTTTCATTGTCAGAAATAAACGGCTCTGAATTTAGCGCTTCCAACTTTGACTTTTGGGACCTGAATGGATCACTGGTATTCAGTCAGCCAAAGGTAGGTAAGATAAGGTTGAACGCTTTGTCCATCAACAATTTGATTGAGGTTGCGAACATCGATGATGTGAGAGGTGCCTCAAGGGGTAGGGCAAACGAGCTCAGTAACGATGGCTTTAGTGGAGACTGGACCAAACAATTTGGAGCGATAACGGCCTCGTTTTACGGGTCACAGTCTGATTATCAATTCGACCGAATAACGACCGCCACTACACCAAGAGATGCATCACTGAGCGAGGAAACGAATTCCAACTCCATCGCGAATTTACGTTTGGGAGGAAAGGTGGAAGGGATGTTGAAGAAGTGGGGCGCGTGGACCTTAGGATACGATTATAGTCGTGATCGGATACAGTTTCAGGTTTTTGAAATTACACCGGAAGGAAATCGTCGACCAGTCATCGGACCCCTAACCGATGATTTGCTGGTATCCGGTATGTTTGGCAACCTCCTCATTGACCGCTATGATCGGTTTTCCTTTGATGTGGGACTCCGAGGCAATCAATACAACCCAGGCTCTGGGATGCGCTGGGAACCCAGAATCTTTGCCAACTATTATGCGTCTGATCACCTCACGCTTAAATCATCTTTCGGGCTATACAGTCAGAATATTACCCAGAATATATTCTTTACTCATAGTGATACGCCCCCTCCCAAGTTACAATGGTTTAGCGCAGGCTCCAGAGGTGTGTTTACTACACAAAGCAGCCAGCTACTTGTTGGGGG
>JBCCXH010000540.1:0-3541 GCA_039192005.1 Bacteroidota bacterium | reverse complement strand
TGGGTACATGACGTAAGCCGACCCGTCCCGAGTTAGTAATTCATTGATTCCTTTGCTTAAATCGTCGATGGACAAGCTGTCATTGTGAATGGCTTGGTTTTTATTCCGTTTGGCCCCTTTTAGATTGTCCTTAAAAAATGGGGGGTTACAGATGATGAGGTCGTATTTCTCTTGAGGCTGGAAGTTTTGGATGGAGGTATGGTAAGCGGCCAGCCGATCAGACCATTTGCTGTTTTCAAAGTTTTCTTTTGCTTCACAAAATGATTCTTCATTCATTTCAATGGCATCAATGCGTGTGTTTTGAGTCACCTGTCCCATCATCAAGGCGAGTAAGCCCGTACCTGTACCGATGTCCAGGACTTTACTTGGTTCGGGGTGATGTTTTTTGATATGGTTTGCAATCCATGCACCAAAAAGGCAACTATCAGTAGTGACCTTCATGCCGGAACGTACCTGATCGATGCGGAATTTTTTAAACTGAAAATAAGTATTGGGCATTGGAACAAATCTAGCCTGAATGATTCAGGAATCACTTACTGGGTAGGGCTACCTGCCTGTAGGTCTGAGATAAGTAACTGCCTGCTTGAAAGGCTTATCTCAAATTGAAAACGAAATTCATTAATTAAGAAGGCGGGTAAGCCTACTCCAATCATTCATCGTATTTTTACAATCAATCTAATTATATGTATGTCACCTCTTGTAGCTGAATTTATTGGAACGTTTATTTTGATTGCGCTAGGACATGCGATCAATGCTAATGTCTCGTTAAAAGGAACCAAAGGACAGGGCTCCGGGTGGATTGTAATGACCATCGGATGGGGGCTAGCCGTGTTTTGTGGAGTGACCGTAGCAGGACCTATCAGTGGCGCACATCTTAATCCTGGAGTTACCTTAGGACTGGCCATTGTTAAGCTTTTCTCCTGGTCACAAGTCTTGCCATTTATTTTAGCTCAGGTGGCAGGAGCGGCCCTGGGTGCTTTTGTTGTCTGGTTGAATTTTAAAGATCACTTTGATCTGGAGGAGGACCCCTCAACGAAGCTTGGCGTTTTTTCTACCGGTCCGCAGATCAGAAATTATCCTTTGAATTTTGCAGCCGAACTGACGGGTACGTTTTTTCTCATGTTTGTCATCCTGTACATCTCAGGACCTGAAGTGAAAGGTATTGGCACAGATGACCTCAAGGTAGGATTGGGATCCATCGGAGCAATCCCCGTCGCTTTTCTCGTGATGGCCATTGGAATGGGCTTTGGAGGCACTACCGGCTATGCAATCAACCCAGCCAGAGACCTCGGTCCCAGAATCATGCATGCACTTTTACCCATCAAGGGAAAAGGAAGAAGTGACTGGGAGTATGCATGGATTCCCATTGTGGGCCCAATTGTTGGAGCTGGTCTGGCCGGGTTACTTTTTTTGAGCTTAGGATAGGTTATTTTCGCGTTTTATTTTCCTAATGTGTATTTAGAGAAAAGGTGTTTATGAACTTGAATGATCCGATTTCCAAAGAAGAAAGAATAGGTATTTTACTGGTTGTCCTCGCTCTGGCCGCTTCTCTTTTTGCTAACCTGGGCGTGTACCCATTGTATTTGGAAGAGCCAAGGCGAGCGTTGATTACACTGGAAATGATATACAGTGGAAATTGGATCGTGCCAACGGAGTTTGGTGAGTTTTACTACAAGAAACCACCGGTCTGGAATTGGGTACAGATGGCCTCCTTTTACCTTTTTGGACCCAACGAGTTTGGCGCGCGTTTCTTTGGTGTCGTCTCCTACCTGTTGATTGGGTACGTCATTTATTGGTTTGTTAAAAGATTTCAGAGTGAAAGGCTTGCCATCTACAGCTCGCTTTTCTTCCTGACCACCGGGAGTGGGCTGATTTACATGAACTCGGCTTCAGGAGAGATCGACCTGTTGTACTGCGTCATCACCTTTCTCATGTTCATGACCATCTATTATCACCATGAGAAAAAGAAGTACCTCCAACTATTCGTAGTGGCTTACCTATTGACGGCGCTGGGTGCCTTGACCAAAGGACTGCCTTCAGGAGTTTTTGTAGGGTTTACGTTATTCGGCCTATTTGTTGACAAGCGCCAGTTCAGGATGCTGTTTAGTTATCAGCACATACTTGGAATTGCGCTCTTAACGCTCATCGTTGGAAGCTATGCGTATGCTTATTATCAATTTAATGATTTCACGCTCTTTTTTCAGTCGGACGATGAGTCCCTGGTAGAACAGTCTGCGGGTAAAACATTCTTTATGAGCAGCCTCCCGTCCATCATTACGCATTTATTTACCTTCCCATTTTCTATAGTTTTTGACCTCCTTCCTGTTTCCATCCTGGTGATTTTTGTCTTTAACCGAGAACTGGTAAAAAGGTGGTGGAAGGAGCCATTTATGAGGTACCTTCTGATAACGCTGGGCGTTAACATTCTCATTTACTGGCTATCCCCAATGACCCGAACCAGGTACATGTACATGTTGTATCCCATTCCGGTTATCTTTTTCGTTTATGCACTTTTGTCAGGTACGAGTAAGTGGAGGCAACAAGTTTGGCATGTATTCGCGCTCGTTTTACAATTCCTGCTTTTAATCGGGTGTATTTCACTTCCATTTTTACCGGTGGAGCAATTGACGCTGCTTGACAACGTGGTGTGGTTGTCCTGTATTTTCTCATTGGCAATGGCAGGCATCATCTACCTCTATTTTAAGAAAAAAGCGTTACGCCTGTTGTGCGTGATCGGTTCCATGGTTGTGCTTCGGTTTATTTTTGATTTTACCGCCAGCCCCATTCGCGCGTTGCAAAGTGACATGCTCAATAGAAAAAATGAGGGAATAGCTATTGGCCAGCTTGTAAAGCCTTATCCTGTTTACATGTATAAAGATTCTGAAATATCTCGACAAAGGATTTTCTACATCGAACAACAATCCGAAAACTTTGTCAGGCTTTCTGAACAGCTGGATTCAACCAACTATTTTCTGGTTGATGAAAAGTACTTGGCTGAAATTGAGAATTTTACGTCATATTACGAGACTGAATTGAACCACACAAAGCTTCACTTGATTAGACTAGCAAAATAATTTGGATAAAAAGAGAAGAAAAAAGATCATTCAAAACACCGTTAAGCTATTGATTACAGGTGTTGCGCTCTATTACGTTTTTCAGAAAGTAGACCGTGAGGAACTACTAAACAGCATCGTGCAAACGAAAATAGCCTATTACTTACTCGCGATTTTGGCTTTCAACGCTTCTAAAATAGCAAGCGCTTTTCGGGTGCTTGAGTTTTATCGTGCCATCGGGATTTACCTGTCAAGGCTGTTTAATCTGAAACTGAGCTACGTTGGTATGTTTTATAACCTTTTCCTGCCGGGCTCCATCGGTGGAGATGGCTATAAAGTCTACTTGTTAAAACAAGGAAACAATCAGGTGAAAACAAAGCTATTGGTTGCAGCTACTTTACTGGACCGATTAAGCGGTCTGGCCATTTTGTTTTTACTCGGTGGCGTCTTCTTTTTGCTCAGTTCCTTCGATGCTGCGTTGTTTTACC
>JBCCXH010000539.1:0-3565 GCA_039192005.1 Bacteroidota bacterium | reverse complement strand
CTGATCTTCATTTGCTCTTTACTCAGTATGGTACACGCTCAGGAAAGAAACTGCGGTTCTTTTCTCAAGGCGTCTCTTAAGAATGGTGAAAAACTTTCAGGTTACCTTTCAAAAAGGCTGGTATTCGAGAAGGAGGCAGCAAGATCAAAAACAACCGGGCAACTTGTGATTGACTTTAGAATCAACCGATTGGGACGGATTGACTCTATCAACGTTATCGAATTTCCTCATGAAAGTCTGGCAAAGCAGGCTGTTGACGTACTTCTGACGACAAAAAACAGTTGGCAGGCTACTACTTGTGACTCCTCTACGATAGACCACGTGTATAAAATTGTCATTGAATATGTGTGGAAATCAGGAGATGAAAAGTACGTTGACCCTGTGGTGAGGATCAAAAAGAAGGTAGATAAGGCCATGAAAAAAGAAGCGTATCAAAAGGCGATGGAATGGATAAATAGTGCCATCGCATTAGATGAATACGATCCCTCACTTTTTAGAAGAAGAGCAAAGATTTTTGAACGGCTTGATGATTCAGCAAGTGCAAAAACAGATATCGAAACATCTAAACGATTGAAAAACATGCTACTCATCAAGAAATTATTGATCACCGGATATACGACTATTAGAAGAGTAGAGGTATCCAGAACAAGGTTTTAATGCACATCGTATTGTAGCAGATGTTTCATTTATGCTAAATGAACATTTGAAAAGGTTGGGGTAATGCTTTTTTGAAATAGGATAAATTCGGTCTACGGTCCCAAAGCAACCGCCATATCCTTTATGAAATTGAAGCTTTATCTCTTTCTCCTGCAATCGAAAAGAGATTAATACCATTCATTATGAAGGTGCGTATGATCTAGCAGACATAAATAAACTACTATGAAACTTCTCATTTTCACACTACTTGTTATTCTTACTTTCAGTTGCAAAAAAGAACAACCTGAGCTGCACGGAAGGTGGAATGCAATCAAATACTTGAGCTATCCAAGTGATACCATCAGCATTGAGGAAGATCTGGATACAAACATTGAACAGATAACTTTGAAGACCGATTCAGGGATTATGGTCATTTCGCACATTCGGGATTCAGTGATTTCGATTGAGCCAACGACCAAGGCATATGTAATGCAGTTTCATTTTGACGACGAAACTCATGGCGTACTTTCTATCTATGAAATGGATTCCAAACAAACCCCTTCCAACGAAGACCCCAGATACACTGCTGATAACCATAATTTTTCTGCCTTTACCAACGATGGACGAACTTATCTAATTGTTGATCATCATTTTAGTCAATTCGGAAGGGCATTGGATACCGTGGAATACCGCCTCATCTCGGCGAACGAACTTCTACTCTCAAAAGACACACTAATGCGAATGGACCAACTTTAACGACGAGGTTTTAAAAAATTTTGATGCCCTCTCTCAAAACAGCACCATTTTTCACTCAATTATCCGCTTTTGATGACAAACCGGGTCTTTTCCTGATCGATATACCCGGAGTTTTCATGCGAACAAATATTTTTGTTTTCATGAGGTATTTTTCACTACGGTTAGTGCTGGCAGTTAGTGTCGGTTTTTCTTTTCTTTTATCAGGCTTTGGACAAGGGTATCAAATTGATTTATCCATTGACGGACTGGATGGTGCAGAATTATTATTAGGCTTTCATCTGGAAGGAAAGACGTACGTCAAGGACACGGCTGCGTACCAGGGAGCTGGCAAGTACGTCATTCAGGGAGATAACCTTCTGGACAGAGGGATGTACTTTATTGTGAGGGATACCGAGATCCTGTTTGATCTGGTCATCGGAGGAGATCAGGTATTTGAGTTACAAACATCAGAAAAGGGATGGGTCACTTCCATGAAGGTGATCGGAGATCGGGACAATCAGCTCTTTTATGAAAGTATGAATTTTAACCTTGAAATGAGGCAAAAAGCGGCTCCTTTCATTGAAGTTTTAGAAGACAGCACCGTGAGTGCATCGGAAAAGTCCAGCGCCCGAAAAGACATGGCAGGCATCAATGCTTCAGTGACCGAGTATCAAAACAGCGTGATTGCTGACTTCCCTGAAAGCATTTTGGCTACGGTATTCAAAGCCAGTAAGCGTGTGGAAATCCCGGAAGCTTTAGCGGCTGCTCAGGATAAGCAGGGCAAGAAGGAACGGTTCCACTACTACCGGGATCATTACTGGGATTTCTTTGACCTGGGAGACCCCGTACTCCTTCGAATGCCGAATAGTACGTACAAAGAAAAGGTGGATGACTACCTGGACAACCTGGTGGTTCCAAATCCTGATTCTATCAAGTATGCAATAGACGAGCTGGTCGCACAGGCCAGAGAAGATGAAATGACTTATCGTACCCTCATATGGCATTTGACCATCAAGTATCAGACATCCAAAGTCATGGGCCTGGATGAGGTCTACGTGCATCTGGTGGACACGTACTTTATGACCGGGGAGATGGACTACTGGGCCAATGACCAACTGAAGAAAAATTTGAAGGAAAAGGCGGATCAATACCGTAACAGCTTGATTGGTATGGTCGCTCCAAATCTTGTGTTACAAGATTTGGAGCGAAAGCCACGTGCACTACATGACCAGCCCCATGAGTTTACCGTCGTTTACTTTTACGATCCCGACTGTGGGCATTGTAAGAAAGAAACACCCGTACTGAAAGCATTTGTTGACAGTACCGCTTTTGACGTGGGGGTCTATTCGGTTTCCGCTGACTCTTCCATGTCGAAAATGACGAACTACATCCAGGAAGTAGGGCTGCAAAGCTGGACCAATACGAATGGAACAAAGACCTACGGCATAAATTACCAGAAAGTGTACGATGCCTTTACCACTCCGACGATTTATGTGTTGAATCGGAGAAAGGAAATCATCGCCAAGAAAATAGGAGCGTCTCAGTTGCCTAAACTGCTGACGAACTACAGGGAAATTGAAAAGTGACCTGAACGGATAGACTTGCTTTGTGGCTTTATGGGGAAGAGGTATGCTACTAATACTTTTCTTCTCACTTCTGACGCTCAAATCAAACCCGTTTCTTTACTTCCGTTAGTTCGAATTGAAGAAGCTGTCCTGCATAGTTTTTAATGATCATTTTGACAAAGCCAAGTTCCATATTGTACCAGAAGTCATGGGTTGAGTTGCCAAATTCGGCAGAAGCTAAGCTGCTGATGTGCCATGCCTCAAGCTCTCCGTATTCCGTAACTACGGTTTCATATCCAACTATTTCATACGTGTTTTTCAATGTGCTGTTGGCCCAAACGCCCCAGCCATCATGAATGCTTAAACTAGAAGACCACGTTTTTCCTTGTTTCAATGGGAACTTAACCCATGGAAAAGGAGCCACTTCTGTAAATAGGTATTGATTGGATCGAAAAGGGTGCATCCATGTTTCTGAACTCGTTTCGATGATCCCGGTGTTCGTTTGGTTTGTCCAGTATTGCAGCTTCGGATTGATGCTGTACTTATTTATCTCATCGATTTTCGTTGAGTCATATTGATATTGAATGAATAGTTCATCTTGCAGATCAGGTTGTTCCCCCCAGGCTTTT
>JBCCXH010000538.1:0-3569 GCA_039192005.1 Bacteroidota bacterium | reverse complement strand
ATTTTATTTTGAAAAAAACCTAAAGTACTCCGTGTTTTAAGTTTGAATTCATAATATTACAGAAATCCATTCAGTTACTAACCTGCCCCGCCCTATGGCAAAACCCGTCAAACAAAAAAAGATTTTCGTCTTAGATACTTCGGTTATCCTCTTTTCTCACGATTCCATTCTACATTTCGCGGAGCACGATGTCGGGCTACCGATAACCGTCCTGGAAGAACTCGATCAGTTTAAAAAAGGAAACGACACAAAAAACTATGAGGCCCGCGAGTTTACACGGCTCCTTGACAAACTGGCACATGACCAAAGTTTGAGGGACTGGATTCCTTTAAACGGTAAGAGCAAGGGAAAATTTAAAGTCATCATGGATGATCAAAGCCTGATTAATGCCCACATGGTATTTAATGAGACCAAAAACGATCATCGCATTTTAAATGCCGCCCTGACCATCAAGCAGCAAGAGCCTGACCGAAAAGTCATTCTTGTGTCCAAAGACATTAACCTGCGCCTGAAGGCCAAGTCACTGGACATGCATGCCGAAGATTACGAAACCGGCAAGATTAAGAATGTCAGTTCATTAATTACTACCGGAAAGACGGAACTCGATGACATCAGTTCTGAACACATCGACATGTTGTTCAAAAAAGGAGGGGTCGATCGGAAGAAAATTCTGAAGCGAAAAAAATTTCCAGCCAACAACTATTTCATTTTAAAAAGTGAAAAAAACTCCGTGCTTGCCTACTACAATCAAGAGGATGATGTTGTAGAGAAAGTCGACAAACAAACAGTATACGGAATCAAGCCCAAAAATGCTGAGCAGACGTTCGCCATGCATGCCATGATGAACCCGACCATCAGGCTGGTGAGCATCAATGGCGTAGCGGGAACCGGAAAAACACTCCTCGCACTGGCATCCGCTTTAGAGCAACGAAGAAACTTTAAGCAAGTATACTTGGCTCGCCCAATCGTACCACTGAGTAACAAAGACATTGGGTACTTGCCCGGTGACATTAAATCCAAGCTAAACCCCTACATGGAGCCACTCTGGGATAACCTTAAGTTTATCCAGCATCAATTCAAGGAAAGTGAGAAGGAGTTTACACGAATCACCGATATGGTGAACCAGGAAAAACTAATGATTACGCCCTTGGCCTACATACGGGGAAGAAGTTTGTCAAATATTTTCTTTATTGTAGACGAAGCGCAAAACTTAACTCCTCATGAAGTAAAGACCATTATTACAAGGGCGGGTGAAAACACAAAGATCATCTTCACCGGAGACATCAATCAAATTGATACGCCCTACCTAGACTCTCAGTCCAATGGACTTTCTTATCTAATTGATCGCATTAAAGATCACCCCATGTTTGCGCATGTTACGTTGGAAAAGGGAGAACGGTCCGAATTGGCCAATCTTGCCAACGAAATGCTTTAATTTCGGTAGGGTAAATTATTAATCGGTTGTAATCTAATTGTTACAACTAGTATAATATATGAAATCAATTTATTTAAAATCCACCCTTCTGGTCTTATTAATCGTTTCATTCGCAGCCTGTGAAGATGACAACGAGCCACTCCCTGAGTTAACAGATGGTACCATCGTTTTCATGGCACCTCCTGATAATTGTAATGATTACGTAATCGCAATCGATGGATCCAATACCTTGCTAAAGCCAAACAACCTAGCAGATAGCCTAAAAGTCGATTCGTTGAAAATAAAGTTTGACTTTGACTCGACGGCACTTCTCCACAATTGCAATTTTGGCGGTCAGATACCTGTCATTTCCATTGGTACCATCGAGGTTATCAAACCTGGGGTATGTCCTGATAAAATAAAATTAAGCGCGGAAAAGTACGCGGGCTCAACAGGTTTTTACACCATCGTATCAGCTTCCGTTTCGGGAGATTGTCTCGAAATAACGTACTCATCCTCCGGTTGTGACGGGAGTAGCTGGGTAACAGAAGTAGTAGATTCCGAGCAGGTGGCAGAGTCCATCCCCCCTCAAAGGCGGGTAAAACTGCTACTGGAAAACAAAGAGCTTTGCCAGGCTGTATTTACCAAATCCGTGTACGTTGATTTGAGTCCGATCCGCGTTAGCACAGCGAATGAACTAACGCTCAGTGTAGAAGGGTTTGAAGGACCAATTTCGTATAGGTATTGATTTAGAGATCTTCAATCAGTAGTTTCATTGGGTTCGTGTCTTCAGAGGTCGAGGTAAATTGCCCGGTGAAGGCGCAACCCAATAAGATTTAGTCAAAACGTTAAGACATCGATTTCGCGTAGCCATATTTCTGAACCAGAAACAGGCCAATTTCTTTTTCCAGTGCAACACCCTTTGATTTTGAAGGCAACCCTTCCCTCATAACAACAGGAATGAACAATACAGCCAATTCTGTCAATGCCAATACGTGCAAAATTCCGGCGAAAATGGATGGAGGAGATGAGGTAATGGAAACCTCTTGTTCTCCAATAGAAATTTCTGCCCCGATCAACGTTGATTGACCTACCAGAATGCTTCTTTTTCCCAGACCAAATAACTTGTAGGAGTAGCGACCTGAAAATTCCTGCCTTAAGATTTTCACTAATTCTTCAATAGGAGGAAGCTTCTTTGATACCTGAATTCTCATAATACTGGAAGTTAACTGAATATAATCTTTAAAAACGGAAAAAACTGATATAGGTTAATAGCAAAGTGCTTAATAAAACACTTATGGACATATAAAACCAGGACATGTATAAAATCACCCAAATTATCTTTGGAAGCACAAAATATTGGTTTGAGTAGGCTATTTCAAACGTTTACAGATAGAGAGAACATTCCAATTTCTTGCATTTATACCAAAAATCTCATAGGTTCAATCAAAATCTCATTGATATGAAAATCACGACCCTTCTCATTATTCTAGCGGCGGGAGCTTGCGGCGGTGGAAATTCCTCTTCAAATACAGCTAGTCCTGCGATGGACAAGATGGCAGGCGTCGAGTTGGATGAATCCGAAGCCCTCACCAGGCAAAGCTCACAAGTCAACCTCCAGGAGCAGGAATATCAAAAGAAAGTCATCAAAACGGGAAATGTCAACTACCGGGCAGAAAATGCACAGGAGGAATACGACCGGGTCGTTCAAATACTACCTTCTTTCAACGCATATATTTCTTCAGAGGACCAGAACGAAAGCTACGACCGGATCAATTACAACCTGACCGTCAAAGTCCCTCCTCAAAACTTTGACAGCCTGTTCGCTACACTGATAAAAGAAAGAAAAATCGATAGCAAGTACGTAAACATTGACGACGTCACGGCACAATATTACGATTTGCGCTCACGCATCGAAAACAAAAAAAAGCTGGAAGCCCGGTATCAGGATATTCTGAAAAAGGCCACAAAAATCAAAGACATTTTAGAGATCGAACAAAACCTCAATCAGGTCAGAACAGAGATTGAATCATTGGAAGGGCAGTTAAAGCTCTTAAGCTATCGGATCAACTTTAGCACCATTGATATTCGTTTCTACGAAATTCTCCCTTACACCGTAGACGAAGAACCTCGCCCGGGGTTTGGGGCCAGATTT
>JBCCXH010000537.1:0-3587 GCA_039192005.1 Bacteroidota bacterium | reverse complement strand
GGACAACCGATGAACTAAAAAAAGGCATTCTGGATGCAGACATTAAAAAAGAATACTCGATTGTTTCCCTTCTCATTGGAGTGAACAATCAATACCGCGGCTATCCCATTTCTCAATACAAAAAAGAGTTTGAAGAGTTATTGATTCAAGCCATTGCCTATGCCGGTGGCAAACCGGAAAATGTATTTGTGGTCTCCATACCGGACTATGGAGTCACTCCATTCAGTAAAGAAAAAGGGTTAGACGTAAAGAAAATTGCAAGCGAGCTGTACAGGTACAATGAGGTAGCTGAAACCATTACAAAAACAAAAAATGCTCACTTTACCAACATCACCAAGGATTCAAAACTGGCGTCTGAAGATCAAACACTGGTAGCCTCAGATGGTTTGCATCCATCGATAAAAATGTATACTCAATGGGTCAATGCGGTATATCCCTCGATTTATGACAATCTTTTATCGAGATAATTCTACTAAAACAGGATTTCGAGCGTTCCTTTGTAAGTTGTGTTAAATTGACCCTAATTTAGGGGGCTAATCACGCGTACCCTAATTCGAAAGATGCGGAGACTTGTAAAGGTGTTATGTTTATTATCGCTCATGGCGTGTCATGATAGGGTTATATGCCCTGCATTCCAGAGTACTTACATACTGGATGATTCCACCAGATATGCCTTCTATTCCTATGTTTGGCAACTGGACGAAACGACCAGAAATGAATTTTTGGGCCGGAACGACACCTACGCGGATTCCTTGTCCACTCCGGATGACTCGCTCAACAGCACCTCCGGTAGTCCCAAAGTCGATTATTACGCCTATGCCGAGGAAAAGGTCGTGCCTTGGAGAGTACGAGGCAGAACAAAGTATGGCGTCGTGAAATATGAGCCCTATTGGTTGAAAAAATACCGCATGCGTACAGCACCTATGGAAAACGTCTTTGCTCCTAAGCCCCCTAAGGAAGAGGAGCCATTGGTGGCAGCAGCAGATACACTTACTGTAGGAGATTCCATTTCAGTGGCATCTGCAGATTCGCTACAAGCGGAAGCGGTAGCTTCCACAAGCTCGGATGAAGATGAAGTCAGGTTCTTGTATAAATACGACCCGAACGACAACTTTAACGTAGAGCAGGAGTACTACAACAAACACTTTGGAAAACGACTCATTGATAACCGACCACCACCAGCACCTGAGCCGGTCGATTCGTTAAGTAACGTACCCGATTCACTCCAAAAAGAACCATTCTTTAAAGGGTTATTTAAAAACCTTTTCAAAAAGAAAGAAAATGAGTCCGATACGACCCTGACAGATTCGCTTGACGTGGAGCCTTTAGAAGAAGAAAGCGAGGAAGAGGAGGAAGCATCCGAAAAGGAAAACGATGGGCAATAACGACCCACTGGTCTCTGTTGTTCTCCCTTTTCTAAATGCACAGTTCACGCTCTCCCGATCGGTAGCAAGCATCTTAAATCAATCTTACAGACACTTTGAATTGATCCTGGTAGACAATGGCTCTACGGATTCCGGAGCCTTAATGGCCCGAGGATTTGCAAAGAAAGATGCAAGGGTTACGCTCCTGACTGAAAACCAAAAAGGAGTCGTCTTTGCTGCGAATGAAGGCATTCGTCATGCCAAAGGAAAATACATCGCACGGATGGATGCTGATGATTTTTCCCATCCCGATCGTCTGAAACAACAAGTGCAGTTTTTGGAAAATCACCCGGATACAGAGGTAGTATCCGGAATCATCAGCTATGGTGGGAGTGAGGTCAATGGTGGATTTGTCAGGTACATCAACTGGCTGAATTCAATAAAAACGAGGGAAGATATTTCACTGAATCAATTTGTGGAATACCCACTGGCCAACCCTTCTTTGATGATGAAGCGGGAGCTTTTTCAAACGTATGGAAACTACAGGTCAGGATCGTTCCCGGAAGACTACGAATTCTTCCTCAGGCTGCAGGCTAACGGGGTGAAAATGGGAAAAGTAAGTCAGGTTGTTTTGGAGTGGTCAGACCTCCCTAATCGATTGACGCGCACGCATTCCTCGTATACCAACGAAGCTTTTTACCTCATCAAAGCGGCTTACCTGGCAAAGTGGCTCAAAAAGCGTCACTCGCGTATTCCAAACGTGTTTGTTTGGGGAGCAGGAAGGGAATCAAAAAAAAGAAGCCGGCTGCTTCATCGTTTCGGTATCGACATCAGTGGCTACATTGACATCAAAAAGTCTGCTGACACGGTTTTTTATCAGGACATAGGGGCTCCAAATGACCTGTTCATCTTATCCTATGTGGCCAACTGGGGTGCCAGGGAAGAGATACGGACGTTTTTAAATAAAATGGATTTTGTGGTAGGTAAGCATTACCTCATTTTCGCATGATTGCCAAAAAATTTTAGTATCTAATATTTTTTACTAAATTTAGGATCAAATTAAAGGTTTCGCGATATGGATACGTACAGCAACCTCATCCTTGACGATGACTACAGAGTGAAGATTTCATCAAAACGATTAAAATCCGGAAAATATCAGGTGAAGTTTGAGGCGACGTTGCATAATGGAAAAGAACTTTACGGGTACCTCCTGGTAAGTCCTGCCGAAACCCTTAAAAAAGTGGTGGAGAAGATTAAGGCACGTCTTCATTTCATTGACGTGGGAGATCATTTCTACCTGAGTAACTCGTCACTAGAATCGTATACTGAACCTAACTTCATGATATTTCAATGAGTATGTTAATACCTAACAACATCAAATTTTTACGAAAGAAATTTGGCTTTACCCAAGAAACCTTTGCGAAGGAACTGGGCATCAACCGTCCATCTGTTGGTGCATATGAAGAAGGGAGGGCAGACCCACGGTTGGTGACGCTATCAAAAATGGCGGAGTTATTTAGCGTTTCGGTAGATGAGCTGATCAATGAAGACCTAACCAAAGAAACCTACATCGCCAAACAGAAAGTAAAAGTGCTGGCCGTAACGGTAGATAGCGCGGAGGAAGAGTTTATTCAGTTAGTTCCGACAAAGGCAGCTGCTGGTTACACCAACGGATTCTCCGATCCGGAATACCTTACAGATTTACCTAAGTTTAACTTACCTGTACTACCAAAATCCGGTACCTATCGGGCATTTGAAATCAGTGGAGACTCCATGTTGCCCATCGTTTCCGGGAGCATCATCGTTGGTAAATACGTTGAACAGCTAAGAGACGTCTCCAATGGTAAAACCTACATCATCGTCACAAAAAATGATGGAGTGGTCTACAAACGGGTATTTAACTACCTTGAAGAGAAGGGAAAGTTTTTCCTTGTTTCGGACAATAAAGTGTACGACGCCTATGAATTGGCTCCGGAAGAAATTGAGGAGATATGGGAGGCAAAAGCATTTATCAGTCTGGAATTTCCTGATCCTGATTCTGCTTCAGAACTTTCCATGGATCAATTAGCTGATATGATCGGAAACCTACGTAATGACGTAGAAAAGCTCAAGAAGAGTAATTGATACATAGGTCTTAAAAATTCATGAGTTTCTTGAAGCGGTAGACTTTCTTTACGAAAGCTTATGAACCTTTCCGGTTCAGGTCAATTCGTCCTAATTTTG
>JBCCXH010000536.1:0-3597 GCA_039192005.1 Bacteroidota bacterium | reverse complement strand
TTTGCTTTGAGCCAGGAAAGCTTAGATGGCAAAACGGCTATTGGAGTAATAGGTGCCAACTATTTATCAGAAGCTGCAACGTCTGCATTTTTGGGTGACCTGCATTCCATAAAGGTCTACTTTGAGAACGCTACGCTGATCATTTTAAGAGAAGGGATCGGGGAGCTGGTACTCTCCATATTACTGGTTGGGTTGGTAATTGGCACATTGGCTCACCTGTACCTAACCATTGGGACACAGAAGCAACTTGCCGAGATTAAAGATGACCTTATTAGTAACATCACTCATGAATTTAAAACACCAATTGCTACCATTTTCTCAGCTTTAGAAGGGGTGACTAACTTCAACCAATCCAATGATCGGGAAAAAACCCATCGCTACCTAAAGCTTTCTACAGACCAGTTACAAAAACTCAATGATATGGTAGAGAAGATGTTGGAGACTGCCACCCTCGATCAGGGTCGGTTGACGCTTAATAAGGAAGAGGTAGAAGTCACGTCATGGACAAGAGAAATTGTTAAGCAATTCCAGCTAGTAGCGACGAAAAAGCAGGTTTCGTTTGAAACGAATCTAGGTACGTTAACACATATTTTTGACCGGTTGCATCTTGAAAATGCACTGTCTAATCTTCTTGATAATGCCATTAAATATGGTGGTAATCACATCGTTGTTCGGTTGGATCAAAAGAGGGATGCACTGGTCTGGGAAGTAGAAGATGATGGTGGCAATATCCCTCCTGCACAACAAAACAAGGTATTTGAGAAACTATACCGCATACCTACCGGAAACCAACACGATGTGAAAGGTTTTGGTATCGGGTTACATTATGCACGCACCATTACAGAAATGCACGGAGGCATGCTGACGCTCACTGTTTCTGATAGGCGAACTTCATTCAAACTGATTTTATGAGTACAGCATCTGCTAAAATATTGCTCGCAGAAGACGAGGCTTCACTTGGAATGATTGTACAGGAGAGCCTGGAATCTCGCGGTTTTGAGGTGGTTTTATGTAAAGATGGAGCGGAGGCAAAGGCTACATACGAAGCCGATCGCCCCGATATACTGGTGCTGGATGTCATGATGCCTCGCCTGGATGGTTTTTCGTTGGTTCAACAGATTCGAAAAAAAGATCCCTACATTCCCATTATCTTTCTTACTGCCAAGTCCCGAACCGAAGATGTTGTAGAGGGGTTTGGATATGGCGCGAATGATTACCTCAAGAAACCTTTTAGCATGGAAGAGCTCATCGTTAGGATTCGTGCGCTGCTTAACCGAAAGGTGGTACAAAAACCCAGTGAAGAAAAGAAAGTGGGCGAATACCTGTTTTACTGTCAGAAGCAAGTTTTAATACACGTTCCAAGTCAACACGAGGAACGTTTGACTCACCGGGAAGCGTACTTGTTAGACGCATTGGTTCAAAACAGGAATGAGCTCACGGACCGCCGCGAAATCCTAACATCTTTATGGGGCAATGATGACTTTTTTAATGCACGAAGCATGGATGTCTTCATAAGTAAGCTTAGAAAAAAACTCACCCGGGATGCATCTATACAAATCATCAACGTAAGAGGGTATGGGTACAAGCTCGTCTTTTAATCCACCCTATGCATTAGCCTTTGTTCCGCATTAACATTCCATTATTCAGGTCGCTCCTCATTATTGGTACTTTCATTTTTATGTTACATATACATGTTTTTAACAGCTGCCATAGGAAGGTTGGAAGGCTTGCCTCATACGACCTAATCGATGAGAAGGTCGTAGGAAAGATGAGATGTGTTGATTATGGGGTAGGTCAATGGTCTAAAGATGGAGGGCTTGGAGGTGTTCTGTAGGTGGAAAAACCAACATTTGATGCATAACGTTTGGATAAATCGTAATTAATGATGTTCTTTCCGTGAGTAAGTTATGAACGGACTAGTCAATATTCATAGATCAGAACTAGGGATAGTAGTATGTGAAGTTTACATTTACGAGTTGTATGATTGCGTTCGAAATCCCAGTGAGCGTGATTCAACAGTGAAGATTTGGAATTGGTCGATTTTTGAGTTTAAATTAATGTGTGATCGATTAAATTTCAATCGTATTAAGTCAACCTAATGATAACAAGTATAATCAACCAAAAAGGAGGTACTGGAAAGACTACAACTACGGTTAATTTGGGAAGTGTCCTAGCCACAAAGAGGAAAAAAGTGCTGGTTATTGATCTGGATCCTCAAGGAAACCTTTCTTACTCGCTAGGTATTAATGATTTCGAGTTTACAGTTGGCAACATACTAGACGGGAGTAAAAGCATCAATGAAATAACCGTCCAACGCGAGGGAATGATGATCGTGCCTACAGATCAGCGTTTAAGTAAGTTTGAATTTCATAATCAGAAAGGCTCTTCTGAATATTTGCTAAAAAACGCGTTGGAAAAGGAAAACTCGTTCGATCATGTTTTGATAGATTGCCCACCTTCACTTTCACTTTTAACCATCAACGCATTAAGTGCTTCTGATAATGTTTTGATTCCTATCCAATTAGACGTTTTTAGCATCCAGGGTTTGGAACAGATTATCTCTACCATTGAAGAGGTAAAACAAAAGCATAATAATAACCTTGAAATATCCGGTGCACTGCCTGTATTGGTAGATGGAAGAAAAAAGCTGACAAGTGAGGTTCAGGATTACGTAAGAGACAATTTCGATATTACGTTGTTTAAAAATAAAATCAGGACCAACGTGAAAGCAGCCGAAGCTCCATCATTTGGAGAGTCTGTGGTAAGCTACTCTCCCTCTTCGAATAGTGCGAAAGATTATGTCAGTTTTGCTAACGAATTTTTAAAAGTAATCAAGAAGTAATATGGCACTCGGTTCAAACATGAAAGGAAAAAACGAAAAACAGAAACCTGCTGCCATTAAGAAAGAAGAGCAAAAGAAAACCACAAGACAAGTAAAAAAAGCGGCGGTGAAGCCGAAGCCACCAGCTACAAAAGACCGGGTGGCAAAGAAGAAAGTTGTTGAGCAAAAGCCGAAAAAAGAAGAGCTGAAAAAACCCGAACCAACTAAAAGTAAAAAAGTAGTTCTCATCGACCTGAAGAATGCAGAAATCATTTTAGAGCCCTCCAAACGGAAAAAAATAAGGAAGATCAGGGTATTTCTTGAAGGAGAACTAACGATCAACAACGTGGATGCCTTCATGCAAAGAATACACCCGGTTTTTAAAGATTACGATTATGTAGACTTTTCTCTGAGGAAAGTCATCTCTCTGGACTTATGCTTTATCCAAATGCTTTACCACATGAAAAAAAACTACGGTAAGAAAAAGAAAGAGGTCACGGTAGATTCAAAACTATCATCTGACTTAAAGAAAATCATTGTTCAAGCTGGATTTGAAGAGTTAATGTTCATTCCAAAACTCGTTTAAATGAAAAAAAATATCCTCATAGTAGATGATTCAGAAAGCATTAGAGAATTAGTAGGCAATTCGCTGGAAAATGCGGGCTATTCTGTTGTAAAAGGAGTGAATGGAAAGGATGGGATCGAGCAATTAAAAGCTTATCCCGATACCATATCTCTCATTATTACAGACCTTTTCATGCCAGAAATGGATGGAA
>JBCCXH010000535.1:0-3602 GCA_039192005.1 Bacteroidota bacterium | reverse complement strand
TCTTAGCTGATAAATGAGGTAAAAAGTATAAAACAAACAACCTGAAACAATGCTGGTAAGAGAGAAAAGTGTGAATGGATCTAATTTCATAACGAAGAATTTGATTTTGACTTTTCAAATTTCGCTACTTGTCGCCCGGTTTGATAGCGCAAAACCCTGAGTTGTGATTTTCGGTGTTACACTTATTTCTTACCTTCGGGCTTGGTTTTTAACATAGAAACTCAGGTTTCTACTTTACGAAGTTAACTGGTAACCAAGTCTCTTACCTGGATTTGATGTTTTTTAAAATCCCCCTTCGCCCCCTCTACCCCAAAAAGTGGGAATACCCAGTTACTTCCATGGGATTAAACCCAACTTCGTAGAGTAGAATTATTTAGATTCAACTAGCGATAAATCCATTAAAAAATCAGAAATGGGATCCAAAAGAGCTGCTTGCTTTTGGACAAACCCCAGGCTGTCGCAAGAAGTGTTGAGCTGCGGGCTGATGAGTTTCTTTCGAGTAGGTAGGTCCAGTTCAATTGAAACAGGCGAGAGGTGAATCCTGATGTTTCTTCCCTTTTCAGCAAACCGGTTCCTTCCGTATTTGCGGTAAAGTGCTTGTATGGCCTTCCAAAGTCCTGGAGGGAAGTCGTTTACATCGTACCCCGGGTCTACGAATGCGCGGTACAAAAGGTGATCTTCTTCAGGCTGTATTTCACGCTTAGCAGACAGATGCGTGGTCGATGCACCCCCGGAAAGGCACCACACGTGAAGTGGTAGCATGATCGTTGGCTTTACCACAATGAAAAGGCTTCGATACGGATTTTGAAATGCTGAAAAACTGTTTTTTACTACTTTATTTGAAGAGAACTCCATGATGTAAATCGGGTGGTCATGTAGCAATCCCGTAATTCTGTTTTCACAATGATCGTCTTCGGGTTTGGTAAGCAATTGACCGGACTGTATTTCCTCTCTCAGCGAATGATCATCCGTGTTGATTTCGAAGGAACTTCCCATGCTCTTGATCAGCCAGGGAGCACTTTTTCTATAGAAAACTTTCTTGTAATATTTTGTTGCGCTTTGTTTTTTAAAAAGAAGAAGGACAAAAGAAGCGGTGGAAAGGAGCACATAGCTTATCGTGTAGGACAGTGTCTGATGCGTTGAAAAGTTTAGTAAATAGAGCTGATAGCTGCCACCCAAAATGAAAACAGACCAGAAAGTGTATTTAAAAGGTTCTACCTGACGATAGTATTTCAGTCGGGTTTCGTCCTCTTTTTCCAAGGCTGGTTGTATCTCCAGATAAAGCTTTTTGTGGTCAAGCATGAATTAAAGATGGATAATTTACCAAACTAAACCCGCTTTTTCCTTTTCATCAATGGGTGAAGGTTAGGAAACTAAAAAGATCGTTACTTTTTTGAAAGCGTACAGACAATGAAAAGCTCATTCATTACCTGTACACCATCAAAAAAGAAGCCTATTCGGATATTCCTTCCAGATCGAAAAGGAAAGAATACTCTAGGGCAGTCGTTTTGTAGCGTTGGAACCTACCAGAAGCTCCCCCATGCCCTGCGTCCATGTTCGTATCTAACAACAACAGGTTATCGTCTTTCTTTTTGTCCCGAAGTTTCGCTACCCACTTAGCAGGTTCCCAATATTGTACCTGTGAGTCAAACAACCCGGTCGTTACCAGCATGTTCGGGTATGCCTGCTCAGAAACCCGATCGTAAGGAGAGTAAGAAAGCATGTATTCATAAGACTCCAGGTTCTTTGGGTTTCCCCATTCGTCAAATTCGTTGGTTGTCAGCGGAATGCTCTCGTCCCACATGGTAGATACCACATCGACAAAAGGGACAGCAGCTATGACTCCATGGTAGAGCTCCGGATTCATGTTGACAATTGCGCCCATTAGCAGTCCTCCGGCACTTCCACCTTCGGCGTAGAGATGTTCTGCAGAGGTGTACCCTGCTTCAATAAGGAATCTGGAACAGTCTACGAAATCATTGAACGTGTTCTTTTTCTTGAACATCTTACCATCTTCGTACCATTTTCTCCCCATCATGGACCCGCCTCGTATGTGCGCAATGGCGAAAGCAAACCCTCTGTCCAGCAAGCTCAGCCGGGTGGAACTAAAGCTGGCATCTATCGTATTTCCATAAGAGCCATATGCGTATTGCAAAAGCGGACCGCTACCGTCTTTTTTGAAGCCTTTTTTATAAACGATGGAAATCGGAACTTTGACTCCATCGCGAACAGTTGCCCAGACTCGCTCTGATTGATAATCTTCCGGATGATGGCCTCCCACCACTTCTTGTTGCTTAAGCAACGTTTTCTCCTTCGTTCCCATGTGGTAATCAAAGGTGGAGTTGGGAGTGGTTAACGAAGTATATCCAAAGCGTAACGTTTCGGACTCAAACTCTGCATTGGTAGCGATGTAAGCTGCATAGGCCGCTTCTCCAAAGTCAAGGTAGTGCTCATCTCTGGTATTTTGATTAATGATTCTAAGGTTGGTCAATCCCTCTTTTCGCTCGTCGATGACCAGGTAGTTGTCAAAAATTTCCAATCCTTCCAACAGGACGTCTTCCCGGTGAGGGATGACTTCTTTCCAGTTTTCTTTGGATGTCGCCTCGGTAGAAGTTTCCATCAGGCGAAAGTTCTGTGCGTCCAGGTTCGTGATTACGTAAAACTTGTCCCGGAAATGTGTGACGCTGTATTCATGCTTTTCATCTCTGGGCGAAAACTGCCTGAACTCACCGGTAGGGTCATTCGCATCAAGGATGTGATAATCACTAACTAACGTACTACTATTGAAGATGATGAGGTATTGATCCGACTTTGATTTATAGACACCGATGTAAAAGGAAGGGTCTTTCTCGTGATAGACGACCTCATCTTTTGACGTGTCGCTACCCAGTTGATGTCGTAGTATTTTTTCTGAAAGTAGTGATACTTCGTTTTTAGACGTATAGAAAAAAGTCTTATTGTCATTTGCCCATGCGCCACCTCCCGTGGTATTCGCTATTTGATCGTCCAGTATTTCACCTGTTTTCAGGTTTTTAAACCGAATGGTATAGATCCGCCGACTGAGGGTGTCTTCAGAATACGCCAGAATTTCATTGTCCAAACTAATCTTGAGGCTTCCAACGGCATAATATTCATGACCTTTAGCTAACTCATTTACGTTGAGTATGATCTCCTCTTCGTTTTCCAGCGTTTCTTTTTTCCGGCAGTAAATCGCATATTCCCCTCCCTCTTCATAGCGGGCGTAATACCAATATCCATTGGAAAAATAAGGCACTGATTCATCCGTTTTTTTAATTCGTCCTACGATCTCATCAAAAAGCTTTTCCTGAAACTTCTCTGTATGGGCCATCACTTTTTGAGTGTAAGCATTTTCTTCATTTAGATAGCCGAGGACTTTTTTGGTATGTTCGTCAGGAGTTTCGGCATTTTTTTGGTCATCTGTCAGCCTCATCCAGAAGTAGGGATCTACTCTGGTCTGTCCATGCTCCTTCAACAGGGTATCTTCCTTTATTGCAACAGGTGCGCTTTCTTTCATTTGGTTTTCTTGTGTTTCTGATTGCTTTTCGCACGCAAAAATGATGGAAATGAATACAAGTATCCAT
>JBCCXH010000534.1:0-3607 GCA_039192005.1 Bacteroidota bacterium | reverse complement strand
TGTTTGACCATGTAATCGTAAATGTCTTTGCTGGTATAGAGCTTTTTCGTCTCCTCTTGTTGAGCAACCTGTGTTTTAATGGATAGGTAATCGTTGTTCAACTCATTCCTGAGGAACTGGATAAGCTCTGTATCAAATTTTTCAAGAAAGCTTGCTTCAAGTTGGCTACTTAAAAAAACGAAGACGTCGTAGTTCGCTCCTTTTTTCACCTCACGTCCCATAATCAGTTTCTCCGTTTCTCCCGCTTCCGGCCTACCATTCTGGAACTTAGCCCAGGCATTTTTTAGCTCTTCCTCCGAAAAATCCTCCTTTTTCTTATCCAAAATGGAAGGGGTTTCTTCTTTCCGGGTTTCTTCTACATGAGCTTTCCGGTTAAAAATACTGGGTGTCTCTCTGGTCTCAGTTTTTCTGGCACTAATAACAGGTTCTTTGACCTTAACGATCGTATCCTTTTGTTCGCTCTCTTTTGGCATTGGTGGAGGACTCGGATCTTCTGAAGTCGCTTTTTGCGGGGAATCTGCTACACTTTTTGTATCGGTACTTCCCGAAGAGCCTTTTGACTCATCGGCTAGTGTTTTTTTTTTAACCCATCCTCCAAAGAATGGGCTGTAAGAGTGATCGCCCGAGATAAATGTGCAAGTTTCAATAAACATAGCTCCACGTGTAGCCGCTGATTCTTACTCATTTTGTAGTTGAGTTCGAACTGATTGCAAATGTTCAAAGCAGACAATAAGAACGAAGGATCACATTGATCTCCCTGGCCGGCATACCTTGACATTAGGTTTTCGGATACTTCCAATAAGGGTACCGTTTTACGATCCTGCGATACGAGAAGGTTTCTGAGGTGCTGCTGGAGACCTATGAGGAAGTTATTTCCATCAAATCCATTTCGAATGATCTCATCGAATAATAAAAGCGTCTCAGAAGTATCTTCAGCCAAGAGAAAATCGACCAGCCTGAAGTAGTAATCGTAATCAAGAATATGGAGATTCCTGATGGTATCCTGATAAGTGACCTTACCGTCAGCAGAGAAAGTCGTGATCAAGTCAAAAATAGAAAGCGCATCCCGTAAAGCACCGTCTGCCTTTTGACCAATTAAATGAAGGGCGTCGTACTCTGCATCTACCCCCTCTTTATCGGCAATTTTTTGCAATTGCTTGACGATGTCTTCAATTTCTATCCGATTAAAATCATAGATCTGACACCTGGATAGAATGGTAGGAATCACCTTATGCTTTTCAGTGGTTGCCAGAATGAAGATGGCATAGGCCGGAGGTTCTTCCAGTGTTTTCAAAAAAGCATTGAATGCCTGATTTGACAACATATGAACCTCATCAATGATGTATACTTTATACCTCCCTTGTTGTGGGGGATACCGTACCTGATCGATCAGGTTTCTAATGTCCTCTACGGAGTTATTTGATGCCGCATCCAGTTCAAAAATATTGAAGTTGGAGGTGCCTTCCGGACCTTCATTTTCAAAGCCATTGATGGTTTTGGCCAAAATTCTGGCACAGGTTGTTTTTCCTACGCCCCTTGGTCCACAAAAAAGCAGTGCCTGCCCCAGATGATTGGAACGAATGGCGTTTTCAAGTGTGGTAGTGATGTGCTCCTGCCCTACTACCTCTTCAAACCCTAACGGTCGGTACTTGCGTGCTGATACAACGAAATTCTCCATTTCAAGGGCAAGTTAATACGCTTGATAGTTCTTAGAAAATCTACTTTAGTTTGAGTAAAATAAATCGTTGCGTTTTTAATCCTTTATGACCAAACAAGAGCATTTCATCGTAGCTAACTTGTCTGCTCAGCACCGGTCGTATTTTTGTCCCTACCTCGCCACGGTCAAATAAGGCAAATCGCTCCGAATTCCCACCCGAATCCAACCGGTTCACCATCACCATGGTGGCACTGTTTTTTGACATCGGTGCGACCCTCCCTACACCTGCGTAATTAAGGTTTTCTACGTTATCGTTGAATAAGAGAAAAAGATCGTCCCCTTTTTTAGCTGTTGAATAGGAAGAGTAAGCGGCACGATCGTTTACCGTATGTTGGTTTTTAGCAACCCGGGAAGCCCATTGAATGACTCCCTCTGCGTCGATGTCCAACACCATAATATCGTCATAGTCGTAGTGCGTATTGGTAATCACGCCGTTTTGCGTATACGTGGTGGTGGTATAGATGAGTCGTTTTTCGGCAATGATCTGTGTGCTTCCGTCATCACCGACGATGAATTCATCGATATGAAAAAAAGGCAACTCTACGTCTTTCCCTTTTTCTATCTTCTTCTTCAGCCTTTCTGCTTTGCCAGACCTCATGTTTTGGGTAATAAAATCCATTTCAAATTCCTTGAAAGATGAAGTAATGGTTTCCCAGGTACTGGTATCAATACGCAAGTAATATGCTCCGCCTGCAAACGCCGATCCTTTATCCGAATAAAAGCCGGCACTTATGATATCACCCCTTTCTGAAAAGTCTACCTGCATGTCTCGAAAATACTTCCCTTCTGTTTCTATCTTAAATGAGTCGATCGTACCCGTACGATCCAAACTAAAAAGCAGGTAATCATAATTGACCTCATTGTTTCGCTCATCTTTTCGCTTATCATAATAGCGCTTACCAAGTACGTGAACGCCTCCCCCGGTGTCTACCCGGTAGGTTTCAAGGTCTAGTAATTTATTCGTGTAGGGCAGCTCAAATTGCCGGTTCCACTGCTCCTCCATCTTTCTATTGAAAACATGGATGCCAATTTTTTCTTTATCCTTTTTGCGATTTGGAATGGTGTATATATAAGCCAGGTAGGAAGAGTCTGAAGCAAAACGCACAAATGAATCGGAATAGTACGAGCTTCGAACATCGGAAATCGTCGTAACAAGCTGAGCCTCCTGACATTTCATGTTTTGCTTATCTATTTCCTGCAAATAGATCTTCTGCTTAGAATAATCGGTAGAAACCAAAAAATGAAACAGCTTATTGTCAATAATGAATGCTGTTTTAGAATACGCCAGAACACCACCCAATGTTTGGGATAATTCCAGCTCTTCAATCAGCTGTAGGTTGTATCCAAACTTCGCAATCGAGCGCTTTCCCAGACCGGTTTTACCCCTTGCGTAGGTCAGGTAAAAGCCTGAGGGGTCGGCCCCTATAAACGCGACAGGAACAGAACGTTTGGAAACTTTAAAAAAAGGGCCCAGCTCCACTTCAAAATCATTAAATCTGGGTTGGCCAGCTAATAGTAACGGAAGAATGGTGGCAAAAAAAAGGAGTGAATGCTTCAAGGATGTCGTTTTATTTGAAAATAAATCCTTAACAAAAAAGATTCCAAGATTAGTTTTCTGGAATGTAGTTAAAGGTCATTTCAATAAGTTCTTCAAAGTCTTCGCCCGTTTCCAACATGTCCTCATCCGCCTCTTCATAGTGCCAGTTAATGTTTACATTTTTCCCAGATACTGCCAGGTCTTTTAGTTCTTTAAGCATCAAAAAAATACATCTTGCCGAACTGGTATTAAAATATTCCAGTTGAAAATCTACTACAATCTTCAAGACATTGCTTTTAGCTAAATCTCTGATTGCCTGAAAAACAGGATTATAAAAAATGAAAAAGAAAATA
>JBCCXH010000533.1:0-3648 GCA_039192005.1 Bacteroidota bacterium | reverse complement strand
ATTTAGTCATAAGTGACGTGATGATGCCCGAAATGGATGGCTTGGAATTTTGTGAAATACTCAAAAGTGACGACCGTATCAATCACATTCCAGTTGTTCTTTTGACCGCAAAAAGATCCGTAGACAACAAAGTAAAAGGCTATGAAAAAGGTGCCGACGCTTATATCTCAAAACCTTTTCAGATGCAAGAGTTGGAAACACGGGTAGACGCACTTATTTCTTCCAGAAAACGTCTGATGGGCAAAATGAGAAACAACATCGACCTGGAACCGTCCGAGGTAGAAATCACATCCTTGGATGAACGTTTCTTAAGGAGGGTCATGTCTTACGTTGAGGAAAACATCGGCATGACAGAATTTACGGTTGAGATGCTTGCCCGAGAGTGTGGCATGTCACAGTTGCACCTTAACAAGAAACTAAAAGTCTTAGTTGGCCAAACGGCCAATGCGTTTATCAGACGGATTCGACTGAAGAGAGCAGCTCAATTACTATCTAAAGACAGGTACTCGGTAAATGAGGTGATGTACGAAGTAGGATTTATCGACGCAAAGTATTTCCGCTCCTGTTTTAAAAAGGAATTTGACATGACACCTTCTGAATACCAAAAAAGCCACTCATTGTCCTTTTCAGACGACTCCTAAATAGGTGCTTCGAAATACGTTTTGAAATGCGCTTTTTAATTACCTCAAGGGTCTTGGAAGAGTAGATGTCATTTTGAATGCACTAGATAGTCTAAATGACAACTAGATTGCCTCGGCTTGTAAAGCAAAGACTTCTCGAGGTCTCGCAAAGACCGGCTGTAGTGGTGGTTTTGAACTGCCTTTCGTCGAACTCACATTAAATTGGAGCAAAAACCCCTTACCATTACTCTTGCATCGCCAACCACTGCTCTTGGCTCATTACCCCTCGAAAGCCCACGTGATCCAGTCCGGTATCAGGGCTTGATTGCATCCTGGCGCTTACCCGATAACTACTACAGTAGCTTTCATTACACAGAAATGAGCCTCCGCGTTGTACGCGCTGAGGCATGTACGGATTTCTTGGATCGTAAGATTGATCGGGTCCCTGAGGATTAGTAACCCTTCCATTTTGACTACATAATTGGTAGTAGTTTACGTTGTACCAGTCTTGTGTCCACTCCCAAACATTGCCGGCCATGTCGTAGAGTCCAAACCCATTCGGACGATAAGAGCCCACCGGAGCCGTTGTAAAATATCCGTCTTCAAGTGTGTTATTCTCAGGAAACTTTCCTTCCCAGGTGTTTCCACATTGCGTAATCTCGTTGAAGTTCGCCCCCCATGGGTATAGCTTATTCAACGTACCTCCTCTTGCTGCAAATTCCCATTCTGCCTCTGTAGGAAGTCGCTTACCTGCCCAGTTCAAATAGGCGACGACATCGTCCCAGGATACCTGTACCACCGGATGATCTTTCTTATCCATTATTGTACTTTCAGGACCCTGAGGATGCTTCCAGTTAGCTCCCTCTACCCAACTCCACCATTGAGACCAGTCTGAAAGATTATCGGTCTTGACCGGAGTAAATACCATGGATGAGGGCTGAAAAACAGAGTCAGCCGGTTTAGGCGTACCAGGAGGCACCTGCTTTTTGATTTCTTCCCAGTCCAGTTTTTTTTCTGCCGTCGTAACGTATCCCGTGGCTTTCACAAAAGCCTGATACTTCGTGTTGGTTACCTCCGTTGTATCCATCCAAAAACCATCCAATGCCACTTCATGAGCCGGATATTCATCCCTTCTTGCTTGCCCGTCTTCATCTAAAGCTCCCATAATAAATACGCCTCCGGGAATCCAGACCATTCCCTCCGGGCCATCTGTTGGCTCAGGTTGAGGATCATTGGTACCTACCTGATCATTTTTTAACGAAACGTCTTTCTGTTTCGATTCTTCTGGAATGGAACAGTTGATAAGCAAAAATAGAAGGAGAAATACGTTCCTATTCAATCGAAATATGTGACTCATGACACCAAAAATCAAGTTTTAGGGCATGAAGTTAAGGTAAATCCCTATTTCATCTGGCAGATTTTAAATTGAAAATTAAAAATGTCGGGAGATAAAATTTTCGAAATTTTTAAGTGCGACCATTTCACAAATTTCAGCAGCCGTATATCCGTGCATCATGTCTTTAATTTCACTTACAGAAAGTGTGGACTCTACGTCATTTCTACTAGCAACAAGCTCTTGTGGACTCTCTAAAAATTGCTGAAAATCATAAATAAACCGATTGAAATAACTGGTCTTCGGATAAATATCAAAAGGGTCCATGATGCCATCGTAATCACTCCCGATCATCATCCGTGTCCAAGCCGCTTTTTCTCCAATCGCATAAACAAACTGAAACACATTGCTCATCAGTATTTTCATGTATTCTGATCTCAGGGTCTCCTCTAACTCAATGCCGTTTTTAATGTGTTTTTTAATCTTTTTCAACCGTTTAGCAGCTTTGCCACCCGGCATTCTCCCCTCATGAATCGCAAAACCTACGATTCCGTCTGTCTCATGAATTACCCGAGCATCTTCATCACTAAAGTTGATGGACCACCTACTAAAAAAATTTGAATCGTGATCTTTTTTACGATCTCCCGGATCATCTGGAAATTGCCCTACTCCGGCCATCGCAACATGACTTCCAATAACGGGTAGCTTCTTTTCCCTAGCTATTTCATAGTACTCTTTTCTTGCACTCACACTTAGGTGTTTGACATCAATAAGTATTCGAGCTCCACTTTCCGTGGAGGTAAGTAAGTCGATAGCTGTTCTTCCAAGGTCTGTCAAACCTTTGTTAAGCCCTGTGGTCTGATCCAATAGATCCGCAATGCCTGGAGTAAGCGTCCCTCCTTGTGTAAAAGACCTGCAATGGCCTGCGAGGTGATTTTGATACATATGGGTAAGGGTCAAATAGATAGGGGTATGGTTTGGACTAAAAAATGAGCCCTCCTCCCCTTTTATTCTTGCAATGTTTCGTACAAGGTCGTCTTTCAGGAATTTCCTTTCCTCTTCGCTCAGTTCTTCGTATTCCTTTCGGAACATCTTTCCATCGGTATAGTTAAGCAAAGCATGCCCACCTTCTACACTTAGGAACAAAGGGATTTTACCAGCGTCTTTTGCTTTCTCATAACTTTTGAAATCTTTCACCAATTCGTAGGTATGACCGAATGTAGCGATTTTGTTCTCCTGTGACCGGATGTACTCATACTCTGGAAAAGTTTGATTTGAAAAGTAATCCGTCCCCGAAAATCTATTTCCTTCTAAAATCAACTTTCTTGTTTCATCAAGCGGAATACCGGTTAGTGAGGCCGCTAAAACAGCCAGCTTCCGATCATTTAAGAGCAGCTTAAAAATCAATTTAAAAAACCATCTTCCTTTCCTTTTGGGACGCATAAACCAGCCTTGTTCTACAGGATGTACCACCACACAAGCGGTCTGCATGCCTCCTGATATGAACTCATTGAGATGAGATTGTGAGTCTCTGGCTGTTTCCTTTATCTGGCTTCGAACCAGCCAACCTATCTTAAAAAACAACGAGTTTCTCCCAATTACACCATTCCACATATCCTGAAACGTATTATTTGGTTCATTCCGGTTTTGAAAGGGTTTTAGTGAAGGGTGTGTGTGAAGATCCGAAAGTTTCAT
>JBCCXH010000532.1:0-3663 GCA_039192005.1 Bacteroidota bacterium | reverse complement strand
CAGAATCAAATGTTCCGGGTTCCAGAAAGTCACCTGCAATTTCAGCATCAAATATTTTTAACGTTTTGTTATTAAATGACGTCCAGGCAGCAGGATAAGGAGATAATCCCCGGATGAAGTCGATCAGTCTTTTGCTGGATTGGTGCCAGTCGATTTTGCAATCTTCTTTAAAGATTTTTGGAGCGGATTTCAATTCGGCTACCTCTTCCTGAGGCTGTTGGGGGTAGTTTCCCTCCTGTATTGCCTTCGCAGTCTGGACAACCAAACGAGCTCCTTTTTTCATCAGGCGTTCATACAAACTCCCTACATTATCATTGTTCTTGATCTCTTCCTGATCTTGAAAAATGATGGCTCCTGTATCGATTTCATGCTTTAGAAAGAAAGTAGTCACTCCGGTTTCTTTTTCTCCGTTGATGATCGCCCAATTAATAGGTGCTGCCCCTCTGTATTGTGGTAAAAGAGAAGCGTGTAGGTTAAAAGTACCCAAAGGAGGCATGTTCCAAACAACTTCGGGAAGCATTCGGAAAGCGACGACAATTTGAAGGTCTGCCTGATAACTCTTAAGCTCACGAAGAAAATCCTCTGACTTCAGGTTCGTAGGTTGTAAAACGGGAAGCGAGTGCTCAATAGCGATGTTTTTCACTGCGGACGTTCCTATTTTCTTTCCACGGCCCTGTGGTTTGTCCGGGGCGGTAATCACTGCGACTACGTTAAAGTCGTTATTGACCAGAGCAGACAAACTTTCTGCAGCAAAGTCCGGTGTTCCTAAAAAAATGATTCGATGTTGTGAGCTACTCATTGTGTTATGAAAAAAATTACTGTTGTCCGAGAAAAGATTTTTCGATTTGGAAATAACTCGTGAAATCACCCTTTTGATTCCCTAAAGGGCAGTTCTTAGTTGCTCCCTTCAGGGTAGGGGTAGTTTTCAGCTTATAAGAAAAATCTTCTCTTGGACGCATTAAAGGTACTTTTTTTAAAGGTTTGAAAATTTAACCGGATGTCAATAAAAAAGTTGAGGATGGTTATCCGCCGTTTGAGTTTCTATAAATGCAATCTGGGAAGGTGTTAAATCGGTTCACAGCTCTTAACACCTTAAGATAAAAAAGGTAGGCATTCGTTGATTGAAATACCTACCTTTTCGATGTTAGATGATGCTTAAAACAGCTGTTTAGTCAATAAGCGATCTAAGCTTTAGAGAAAAAGCTTTTTCCTGACCTTTTTGATTAACCACTAAGTCAACAGTTTCACCTTCCTGTTTGAGCATATCTTTTATTTCTGCCAGGTTTACCTCGGCCGTAGACTTACCGTTTATTTTTAGTAACTCATCATTTAGTTTGATTCCTGCTTCTGAAGCCGGACTATTTTCAAAGACCTGATGAATTAAAACTTTATCCTTGTTTTCAGAAAGTTGTACATCTACGCCACTGCTATTGATCATGAATTTCTTTCCCCAACTCTTATTTTTAGTCAAATACATCACCTTATCCGGAACGTCAATCGTAATGTTGTACATTCTTAATATCTGGCTGCCAATGATGCCTGCTACTTTAGGGTCTGCCTGAATGCCACTCTTTGCATCACTTATTCCCACTGGAAGGTCTTCCACTTTCTGGTTGCCAAATGCCAAAGAGAGAATATGTCCTTCATAGTGAATGGTCTCTTCGTTAGAAATACCTTTTACGTAGTAAGAGAAGTGTTTTCCAGTTTTATTGATTACATCAAATTTTTTCGCATAAGGCGAATTAAAATCGAGTGTGGTTCCTGCACCTGTCATGATAAAAAACGTACCGTCATGAGGCTCGTTATTATTTAAAACTACTTTTCCTTCAATGGTAGGAATGGCCCACTCCAGGGAGAACGGAATTTTGTCACCTTCTTTAGGAACATTTCCATGATCATAGATATGCAACATGAGGTTGTCGTAATTAATAATTACAGAATGATGAACCAATAAGTCGTATCCAAGGATACCGTCTATATCACGACCAAGACTTATTTCAAAGTGGTTAAGGCTGGTTGCATACACTTTGATGTTTTTCTCCATGAGAAAATCATTGATCTCGATTTTGTTGTGCTGGGTCAGGTAGATCTCTTTGGAAACATTTCCTATATCTACCGGTTTCTTGGTGAGTTTAAGTTTATCAGCGATGTCATTATCGACGACGGTTAATCCAGATCCGGTGTCGAAGACAAAATCAAGCGGTTCGGAATCATCCAAACTTACTTTAATAATAATGTGGTCTCCAAAAAGCTCGAATGGAATGCTCGTGATCGGTTCCTGTGCGTAACTAAAAGCGGCAAAACATATGAGTGTTAAATAAGCTAATTTTTTCATGATCTTAGTTGGATTAATGGATATAATCAATGCGAAATTAGTGTGAATTCATTTAAAATTGGATTCATATTTTGATCTGAAGTAATTAAGAACAAAAACTAATTCAATAATTTATTAAAATAGTGCTATGAGTGATAAAACTTGGTTAATAACGGGTTGTTCAAGTGGTTTTGGAAAAGAACTAGTAAAAATTGTTGCAGAGAAAGGGGGAAAGGTGATTGGAACCGTCAGGAAAAAAGAACAAGTTCAAACGCTTGAAGCGATCAATCCAGGTTTGGTAAAAGGGATTGTCCTTGATGTACAGGATCAGAAGAGTATTGATGAAGCAGCCAAAGTAGTTGAGTCTGTTTACGGAAGGCTGGATGTATTGGTCAATAATGCAGGTTACGGGACGCTTGGACCTGTTGAAGAAATCTCCAACGAAGAAATGCTTCGTCAGTTTGACGTCAATGTTTTTGGAGCGGTACGTATGATGAAATTTGCATTGCCGTTTATGAGAAGACAAAAAAGTGGTCGTATTTTAAATATCACTTCCATTGCAGGATTACAGGGATATCCTGGCGTGGGTATTTACAACGGGAGCAAGTTTGCGTTGGAAGGAATTGGAGAAGCGCTGGCTGCGGAAACACGGCATCTGGGTATCTACGTAACAAATGTTGAACCCGGACCTTTTAGAACGGACTGGGCGGGAAGATCTGCAACGTACAATGAATCAAGCATTGGAGATTACGAAGGGTCTGCAGCAAAAAACATGGACTCCATCAAAAACGTGAGTGGCAACCAGGTTGGAGACCCAGTAAAGGCAGCAAAGGCGATGTTTGAACTGGCTATCCTTGAAAACCCTCCGGTACACTTACCTCTTGGTGGGCCTGCTTATAAACGTGTTCGGATGAAATTGGAGGAATTTGAAAAGGAAGTGGCCGATTTTGAATACCTGGGAAAACCAACGGACTACACAGAGGAAGAATTAAACGCGCTGGCTAAATGACTAAACTAAACCTGGTAGAGAAGTTTACACAGTTTACTGCGCACTGGACACCGAAAATAGTTGGAGAACTTAACGGGCAGTTCGTCAAGTTAGCCAAACTAAAAGGGGAGTTTGTCTGGCACAGCCATGAACACGAAGATGAGCTTTTTATGGTCATAAAGGGATTATTGGTGATGGAATTCAGAGACCGGACCGAACGGATAAGCGAAGGGGAAATCATCATCGTTCCCCGGGGAGTTGAACATTTCCCAAGAACCGAAAAGGAAGAAGAAGTATGGGTGATGCTTTTTGAGCCAAAAGACACACGACATACCGGCGAAGTAGTTCATGAAAAAACTGT
>JBCCXH010000531.1:0-3706 GCA_039192005.1 Bacteroidota bacterium | reverse complement strand
GCCTACAGTCTATTATATGACATCAAACATACCAAGCCAGCCTTGGATATCAAGGCTGGAGCGTTTTATAATGGGATACCCAACTTTAGTATAAAAGCCAAAGAAAAACTTCCTGATGGCAAAACACTTTTAGACGTGATCATCTACGATCACTCACAGGGGAGAGGGAACAAAACCGTCATTTTATCTGATTCCAGTATGATGTACACGATTTTAGATGACCGGTATCTGAAATTGGAACTTTATAATGGTAATTATTACAACGAACAGCCTAAAAAAAGAAGTCAGGTAGATCAACTCATCCGAACCGAATATTACCGGATGGATATGGTCTTTAGTTTGGCGTCTTTTGACCTAAAACGTCGGAAAGAAGAGCTTTTTCAAAATAACCGGCAGATGAAAAACATCCGTGAGCTAACTCACGATATCGACTCTTTCGGTACGATCGTCAATAAAGCAAAGATCAATCTTATTAATCATTCAAATCGGTCTTTTAACTACCATATAAAGGACAAAGAAAAAATCAAAAACTTCATCGAAGTCGAAAAGAAAACAGATACGTTGGGTAAGCATCATCCTTCTTATAAGGACCTCCAACAGACCTCCATCTTTCCGGTAATCTTGTTTGAGCAATTGCTTCCCAAAAAAGAAAGAACGTTTGGCGTTCAGCAAATCCCAAATCATGGGCAAATACAGGATCTGGGTCCTGAAGTGTTTCCGTTATGGGATTCATCTTTTTTTAATCTTAATGAGAAGAGGAGCATGTCCAGTGAAGATGAATTACTGACTTTTATGGAACCAACGTTAGTTGAATCAATGAAAGAAGATACGTTTTTGCTAGATACTATTGGTTGGGACTTTTTAGATAAGAAAATAGCGGAAACAAAACGGCTTAAAAAGAAATCCATTATTACAACGGCACTTACCCAAGCTCGAAACATAAAGGTAAACGTACAATCTACACAGACCAGAGTATACAAAGCACAAAAAGATAAGAATCTATACACCATTGAGAAGTACAAGAAGTATGCGCAGGCAATGGCATGCATCCTCATGTTCATGATTGGTGCGCCACTTGGTGCCATTATTAAGAAAGGTGGGTTGGGGGTGCCAACGATAATTGCAATCCTTTTCTTTATCATCTTTTACGTTTTTACCAGTGTCGGAGAGAAGTCAGCCAAGGAAGGAGCCATGAATCCCTATTTTGCCGTTTGGCTATCAGACCTGGTCTTGCTTCCATTTGGTCTTTTCTTCCTTCGCCAGGCAAGAATTGATGCCAGGTTGTTTGAAGTGGATTTTTATAACATTTGGATCGAAAAGCTGAAAACAAGATTTGCAAGGAAATAAAAAAAAGCTAAATTTGCGCGACTAATAAAGAGGAAGAGATATTTAGAATGTATCTAACGAAAGAAAAGAAAATAGAATTTTTTAAGGAGCACGGAAAAGGTGATACTGATACCGGCTCTACAGAAGCACAGATTGCGCTTTTTACCTACAGAATAAACCACCTGACAGACCATCTGAAAATCCAGAAAAAGGATCACTCTTCAAGACTAGGTCTCTTAAAACTAGTAGGTAAAAGAAGAAGATTACTTGATTACCTACACAGAAATGATATCGAAAGGTATCGAAGCATTATTGCTAAGCTAGGTATCAGAAAGTAATTACAGAAAAATAACATAAAGGGGGATCAAAAACTGATTCCCCTTTTTATTTACCAACCCAAGGGTCAAACGGGCCTTTGTTATACAAACAATATGATTAAACACATAACCAAAACCTTCCAACTGTCTGATGGCAGGGAAGTATCCATCGAAACAGGAAAGCTTGCAAAGCAGGCAGATGGATCAGTAGTAGTAAAAATGGGTGATGCCCTGCTACTAGCAACAGTTGTGTCTGCAGCTGAAGCAAAAGAAGGAGTAGACTTCCTGCCTCTCTCAGTCGATTATCAGGAAAAATTTGCAGCAGCTGGAAAGATACCTGGCGGTTTTTTGAAAAGAGAGGGAAAACTTTCTGACTATGAAGTGCTCATCAGTAGATTGGTAGACCGTGCGCTTCGCCCGCTTTTTCCAGAAGACTACCATGCAGATACTCAGGTCTTTATACAACTGATGTCTGTTGATAAAAATATCATGCCGGATGCCTTGGCAGCTCTTGCCGCATCCTCTGCTATCGCTGTTTCGGATATCCCCTTTCATGGACCGATTTCTGAAGTTCGCGTGATTAAGCTTAACGATGAATACAAAGTCAACCCAACTCCTGAGGAGATGAGCCAAGCGGTATTGGACTTGATTGTAGCCGGAACGGATGACAACATCATGATGGTAGAAGGGGAGTCGAAAGAAGTTTCTGAAGCAGAGATGCTTGAAGCGATTAAGATCGCTCATGAAGAAATTAAGATCCAGTGCCAGGCACAAGTAGAGTTGGCGGAAGAAGTAGGAGCTACAACAAAAAGAGAGTACGATCATGAGCCTAAAGACGAAGAGTTAAAGGCATCCATGAAAGAACAGGTCTACGACAAACTGTATAAGGTAGCAGGATCAGGAAATGCCAATAAGTCGGAACGAAAAGAAGCATTTAAAGCGATATACGAAGAGTATACCTCTCAGTTTTCAGAAGAAGAATTAGAGGAGATGGATGACTTTCTTCTAGGAAAGTATTTTCATGACATTGAAAAAGAGGCAGTAAGAAATTGTGTGCTTGATACGAAGAAGAGACTGGATGGAAGGGATTTGGATCAGGTAAGGCCTATTTGGACGGAGGTTGATTACCTGCCTTCTGCTCATGGATCTGCTGTTTTTACAAGAGGAGAGACGCAATCAATCACTTCCGTAACCCTGGGAACGAAGCTAGATGAACAAATGATTGATGGAGCAATGTTCTCCGGATACAATAAGTTTATTTTACATTATAACTTCCCTGGTTTCTCTACAGGAGAAGTAAGGCCAAACAGAGGGCCTGGCAGGAGGGAAGTAGGGCACGGGAATCTTGCGATGCGGGCATTAAAAGCAATGGTGCCTAATGAAGAGGAAGGTAATCCTTATACCATCCGGGTTGTTTCGGATATTTTAGAATCAAACGGTTCATCCTCCATGGCGACGGTTTGTGCCGGTACCATGGCGTTGATGGATGCCGGTGTGAAAATAAAAAAACCTGTTTCCGGTATCGCGATGGGGATGATTTCTGACAGTGAGTCAGGGAAATACGCTATTTTATCAGATATTCTGGGTGATGAAGACCACCTTGGAGATATGGATTTTAAAGTTACCGGTACCGAAAACGGAATTACGGCTTGTCAAATGGACATCAAAATAGATGGTCTTTCTTATGATGTACTGGCAGAAGCATTAGAGCAAGCTAAACAAGGACGGCTACACATTCTTGGTGAAATGGGTAAGACCATATCCGATTATCGTGCAGACCTGAAACCTCATGCGCCGCGTATGGTTCAAATACGAATAGATCGTGAATTGATCGGTGCAGTGATTGGACCTGGTGGGAAAATCATTCAGGAAATACAAAAAGAATCAGGAGCTACAGTTAATATTGAAGAGGACGATCAAGGAGGAAAAGTAAGTATTTTTGCCAATGACGGAATTGCATTGGATGAGGCCATGAAACGCATCAAGGCGATCGTTGCTCAGCCGGAAGTAGGAGAGGTGTACGATGGAAAGGTGAAAAGCATCATGCCATTCGGAGCATTTGT
>JBCCXH010000530.1:0-3723 GCA_039192005.1 Bacteroidota bacterium | reverse complement strand
CTAAAGTCTTCAAAGCATACTCGCAACAAAATTCAATTTCAAAAAAGATGCTTTACAGTGAGCCTGTTTCACGATTCAGTCGACTTAACAGAAAAAACCACCTAAACGCTAATCTATCAGGGCCTAAAGCCCGACACGGTAATGGTAGTGGCTGGAATTGCGGCGGATGGTTTCCAGCTATCCAGATTATTCAGTCGATAATAGGAGATAAATTTATCACGGAATAATGGACTAATCACGGTAGCAAACCAAACCCCGTCTTTAAAGTTTTTTATGGTTTTCTCTTCGACTTTGGCGTTTTGCACCATTAGTGTGTTGGTCGTCACACTTTCGGGATTATTGGTCAGGTGATCCAGTAGCCGATCTGTCAGTAACTGCCTGTCCTTTGCATCAAGTACCCACTCAAACATCACGTAGAAGCTTTGTTTTTTCATCCATAGATGAAAAGGCCTTAAGTCAAATGTTAGCCAGCCTTTACGAATAGTAGATTGCAAGACCACACTCTCATCCAGGAGATCCGCTCCAGGCATGCCGGTAAGTGTGTCCACCTCAAGCAAACGAACCCTAACACGAAAAGACGGAAGCGTGTTATGTTTAATCTTGATTTTTGCCTCGTCGATTTTATATGGTAGGTTTTCATGCGACATAAGGAGTGCCATTCCGCCCCCATTCCTGGATCCGTCCAAACGCATCGTTCCCGTATTGACATACGTATTTCCATATTCATATTTTCTAATGGATGCTTTTTTCACTTCCGATTTTTTGATGATGACCTCATCCAATCTCCTGACAGACTCCTCCAGGTACAACGTCACTCGCTCATCTAACAGACTGGCAACCGCTACTTCTACCGGTTGATATCCCAAGGCAGAAATCTTAAGCACTTCACTTTTACACTGTTCGTCCAGTAGTAGTAAGAAACTTCCGTCAGCATTGGATATCGTCCCAATTCCTTTACTATAAACGCCTACTGTAGCGAATGAAATGGCTGAATCATCTTCCTTGTCCTTCAAATAACCTTCGAGTTTGATTTGAGCGGTAATTGCTGCAGGCAGTACACTTATGATGAAAAACACCATGATCCTTAGCATCTTTACCATATCAGAATTGATAAATCAGGCTACTGGTCCAATTAATTCCTTCTCTTAATAAATCATCTCCTCTTATTCTAAAGGTAGGGTTATCATTTACTTCGTCAAGAATGTTGTAACCGGTCAACTGAAAAGTAAGTTTAGGTGCAAACTTCAAATCTTTAAGAATGACGGAGGCATTAACGAGTGTTCTTGCTGGGATAGCGGGCCGGTTATCTGTTTGTATTATTTCACCGGTAGGCCTGAATGCATCGTCCACTTCAAATTGTAACGCCTCCGTTCGCTTTCTTTCTGCAATGTGGTTGGCATTTACATTCAGAGAAATGTTTTGTGTGATCGGATAGTTGAGGGTCAGGTTAAGTAGAAAATCCGGAGAATTTCCGGGATCAAAGTCACCTTGTACTTCTGTGAGTACTTCTCCTGTATTCCGATTTAATGCTAAAAGTGTATCCCTGGTAAAATCAAGTACATTTTGAATCGTAAAACTACCGGACAGGTATCCGTTTTCCTTCTTATTAAACCACCATTTTGCTTCCCCTTCGACACCAGAAGTTCTCAAGTTGCCGGCATTCGAATAAACAGCCCGAAGAGGAGTTCTAGGGTCGTCATCCTCAGATAATTGGATGTTATCAAATATTCTCGTGTTGAAGTAAGTAAGGTTAGCATCCAATCTCTTACCCGCCTGATACCCTAAAACAGCCTCGAAGGTACGTACCGTCTCAGGAAGTAAATTGGGATCACCGTCTGCCACAGGACTATTCTGTGTGTATAGCTCTACCATGGAAGGAGCACGAAATGCCTGACCGAATAACCCTTTAAAATAGACTTTTCGGGAAAAAGCCACCAAAAGACCTAACCTGGGATTTACTTTTCCCCCTACATCACTGTAGTCATCAAACCTGACTCCTGTAACCAGCTTAACGTGTTCGAATGAAAACAGCTTCAACATATTTTTGAAGTTAAATTCAGCTTGGCCAAACACCGCATAAATGGTCCGGTCTCTTTCTTGTAGCCAGTTATATTCTGCAGACACGTCTCTTGTTCCACCCAAAGACTCTGCCCCTTGAAAAACCTGATCACCTAATATCATCGGCTGATCAAAGAGAAAATTGCCATTTGAAATCGTTTTGATGTTTGAGATCGTATGCTTCTCGTACATAAAGCCCGCCAATACGTTGATCATATTTCCGTAAGAATAGGCCAGGTTTATCTCGGCTCCGGCCACGTTGTTTTTAGCTGTTCTCTCTTGGAAAAAAGCCTCACCAGACTCGTATGTCTGGGGCTGCATCCCCATCAAATCCGGATTTAAAAGGTAGCTAATCAGCGCAAGTTCATTCAATAGTTCAGCGGATTGGCTGGGATAGATATCTATATCAGCGTCAAAATTATATTGCTCTGCGTACCCTTTCAGTAATATTTCCCCATGATCATTCAGAAAAGCTCCCTGGTAACCGCCCTCTAAAAAAGCCGCCTGATTGGTGACACCTGTCCGGTCTGTTAACGCTTCGTAAAGACTTACAGGAATTTCATCTTCGCTATGCATGAAAGAGCCGAGCATGTAAAAATCTTTGTAGCTGGTCTTCATATTTAGTGAAGACGTCAATCGCTCATAGTTCAATTTTCCCGGAGTAGCAGATGCAGGCGGACCGCTATAGCCAAAGGACCTGACCACCGGTTCCGTAATCTCATTGACTACGTCTGACATTAGCTCAAGATCGGGACCATCGGTTTCGTGAAAACTTCCATTTAGCGTGAAAGACAGGTCATCGTTGGGGCGACTGGTTACGGTCGCATTGACCTCTCTGGTATTGAAGCTGCCAACAGTAGCAGAAATTTCCATCAAATCTTCTGCTTCCTTGGTTCGGATATTGATGACTCCCAGAAACGCGCCGGCTCCATACAACGTAGACCCCGGCCCCCTTATAATTTCAATTTGCTCGATGGTTTGGATCGGAAAATTCCCTAGAAACACAGTAGCATCACCGTTTAGCATGGACCTAAAGGGGTGATCATTCACCAGAAAAAGTATTTTGTTGTTGGTTCCTTCCGTACTGAACAACCCCCTGACGCCTAGATTCGTTGCGGGATCGAAACTCGTTTTGACAACGTCAAAGCCTGGAACGAGGCGCATGACCTCTTCCATATTTTTCGCCCCACTGTTTCGAATGTCTTCATCAGTCACGATCGTAACCACAGATGGAACTTCGGAGACATTGTCCAAATTCAGTTTCGAAACGTCCACAATTTCTATGTCAAATAATTCCTCAAAAGAAATATTCAAAAGCTCCTGACTGGTTTTTTCCTGAGGAAAAACATAATAAGGAACAGCAACAACACAAACTATAATAAAATGGGTAATTTTTCTCATCGTAAATCGGGTAATTTTCTTACTGCAGGGACTTTCCAAGATTCATTAACTGGGAACTAATGATCAGGCCTTTCGATGCAATGGAGGACTCTGAATAGATGAATTGTAATTTTCCTTTTTCAAGGTAAAGACCGATATCTGCGCCCCCCTTGACTAATTTTTGCTCATCTCCTATAATGAGGATGGGACGATCGCCAATGACTGAAGATAACTGACCTATTTGGTCGTTGGCAGAACCGCTGACAAATACTACGTTGCATTTTT
>JBCCXH010000529.1:0-3734 GCA_039192005.1 Bacteroidota bacterium | reverse complement strand
ATCGAAGTAGGCCTGAAGCACATGACTCCGGAGACTATGCGGCAATACCAAAGAGAAGAGCGATCCAATATCGCCAATCGCATGAAAGTAGAAAAAGCCCGCGTCGATGACCTGCTGCTTGCCATGAAGCAAGATCGGCTATCTCATCCGGAGAATACGCAAAAACTTCGTAAAGAGCTCGCGGATTTTTACGAAGAAGATGATTTTCTTCGCTGTGAAAGCATGGGGGACCTGGTAGCTATGAGCCTGGAGATGTTGTTCCGAAAACCCAACCTGTACAAGGATTATTGATGAGTACGGGTAACCATTTTCAAAAGCATGAAACTGGTTTTTAGGGATTGAAACCTAATCAGCTTTAGTTTTAAAGCCCAACACCATCAAGGCACACCGCTCCGAGCATCATTTTTCATTCAAAAATGACGCAGCCCTTCGTTTCTTCTTTCTTCCAAAGAAACATCCGTTTGGTTTCGAGAAGGAAACGACTGATCCCGAAACGGCTTATATCAGTACAGGTAAACGGAAATGCGTTCTACAACAATCCCTACGTTTCCTCCGCCGGTTCTTTTGAAGATCAGGTGCGGTGTTTCACCTGCATTCAGTACCTCGTCACTGGCATCAAAAAGAAATGTTTTTCTTAACGACTGTTCCTTATGTCCTTTGTGCGAAGAGGCGTGATGAGCTGCTCCGAAAAAAGACATCACACCCAAAAACAATCCCTGATCGCCATCGGTCTCTCCCTCATCATCAAGATAGACGACAAAGCCTCCTTTAGGCTCCCGTTTGAAAGATACTTCGATCTCAATGATAAATTCCTTTTTATCACCGTTCTGTTTAAGAAGTGTACTCGCTGATGAAACCTGATTAAAGGTACTTTTCAGTTCTCCTTCAAGTGCCAATTTTGTCATCCCGCTTCCTATCGCTTTTCCAGGAAAAGCTTCATTGATTAAGCTATCCTTAGGCACGGTCAGCTGTGCATCCTTGATGAGGTTGTCGTGTGCTTCCGTCTCCAGAGAAATCAAAGGCGACGCTCCATCGTAAATGTAGTCAGGATTAAATGCCCTCTCATACGCCTCCCGCATGGTGTAGGTAACAAATGTTCCATCCGGATTGGGAAACACAAAATGCCATGGATGATCTGCTACCTGCTGGAATGAAGGTCGCTCTCCATTCGGGCTGTTTTCCCATTCATTCCATAAAAAATCAATATTGGCATGATGCAGCCAAAACACCGGATCAAAACCTGCACTCGGTACGTGAGTCATCCAGCCAAAAAGGGTATCTGTCGGGGTATAAGGACCCGCCTGATAAATGGAGTTAAACATGGGTGTATTGGACCAACCACCCCCAATGTAGTCATGCATTGCCCCGTGTGGTGCTTCGTCTATGTGGCTATTGAAAACGCTGTAAGTTCTTGATTCGTTTGCCGTCAGTGTTGCACTATCGAGTAGTTCCAAAGCGAATGCTTTACTAATGTCTTGTCCGTTGTTCAAACTATCCAAACGTTCGCTATTGTACAGCGAAGAAGTTTTTTTACGTAACTCCCCAGGCATTTTCCGATAACGAGGATCGACGTACCTCCAAAAAGGTAACGCAAACTTCTTATCCTTTGAAAATTTCCGAATGACCTTTTCAAAATGCCAGATGTAAAGCCGATGCCAAATTAAAAACTGGTAATCAGAGTTTGCGTCGCCAGAAATATGCGTACAGTTGTTCCATGCCTTTAACGTATCTTTTACCGATTGATAAATGGGGCAAAATGGATTTCCATTTAAAACCGTATCAGGAACCCAATGTATCGCTCCCTGATAATACCAACTGACCGGATTTTTGCACGGGAGTTTTTTCATCTCTTTTAGTGCGACAGACATCGCAGTCAGTGCCTTAACACCTCCTTTACTATCTGCATTGTACCTAATGTATGGAAGTACTTTTTCACTTTCGTCCGACTCAGTTCCTGGTTGGCTGCAAGTTGAAAGTGTCAATATAGTGAGAAGCATGTAGGTAAAAACATGATCGAAGGGGTTTGGTACGGTTGTCTTCATCTGAAAAGGTTGCTATTTGTGTGATTTTACTTGTTAAGATAAACACACAACCGTTATTAGAAAAGAAATAAATTCTCAACCATCAATTTACTGAATTGATCACCCGTAAGGTATACGTTTTATGAAACGAGTAAATGTTCAACAGGTAAGCACCTTTGGGACTTCGGGACAAAAAAGATGAAATCAATTCTTCTGCATTACTTTTTGAAGTAGTTACCTCTTCCAGCATACGCCGCCCATCCAGAGTCATCAGCTCTACCTTATCTATTCCATCCGGCCAATAACTGAAAACAATTTGCTGAGTTACCTGATTCTGGTAGATGAAAATTGAAGGATCTTCCAGCTTATCCTGCTGATGATAAATAATGGGACTATATTCAAACTTTCCGTCGTAATCGACCTGTTTTAGCCGGTAGTAGTACCTTCCACCCGATGCGCTCGTGTCTACGTAGCGGTAACGGATTATTTCTTCGCTATCCCCGTTTCCTGACACAAAACCTACATCCATAAAACCTTGATCAGGATTTATCGAACGCTCTACATAAAAGCCTTCATTGTTTATTTCAGATGCCGTCTCCCACGCTAGTTCACAATTGTTCCCTTTTTGTATTGCTGAAAAAGAAATAAGTTCTACGGGCAGTACACCCGAACAATTACCTGTACAAGAACCATTATGAATTCCGGTAAACACAGAAGTACCATTATCCACGATGTCTGCATTAATTGTACCGTTTCCAGCTATAATACCATCACTATTGTTAAGAAAATTTCCTGGTGACACGGTCAAAACTCCATTGACCGTAACCGTATTGTTTAAAGGTCCAAATGCATCGTTGGTTAAGCTTGTCGCAGACATCACCCCACCCGCGTCTATGGTAAGCGACCCATCGGCCCCTACCTCTACATCTCTGCCGGTGACCGTAGCGCCTGACCTTACCTCTAAGGAACCATTTACTAAAATACGAAGGGTGCTCGTTCCCGTAAATGTGAGTGAACCTGTTACTACGACAGGACCTCTGATATTGAATGTACCGCTACTCCAAGATAAATCACCGCTAATCGTTAATACTCCGTTTCCGTTATGATTTCGGTTGGCAGTCTCATTGCATGTTCCTGAGAAATTTACGGGAGCGTTGGAACCGTAGGTTGTACATTGTCCATTCGTTAGATAGGCCATGCATAGAAAAAACAGGAGCAACAATATTTTCATATTAATTCTTTAATTAATTCAAAATAAAACATTCTTACACCATCACACTTAACTTTTCGACAATCCTTATGATTTCATCTTTGAATGCATCCTTTCAGTCGATCCATTATCTTTAAAACTTAGAAAGTCGCCTTTATTTTTATCGCTAAAGCAAATGAACTGGGACGTGAACTTGTCGACCAAACAAACGTGTCGCGACGATCGATTGCTGGTACAGTTTCATTTGAATGACTCCAATCATACGTTGGAGCAACGGATACCATTCAAAATTAATGACTAGTAAGAATTGTAATCACACAAGAATTTGTTGCAATTTTCAAGAGGAACAAAATCATTCTTAATCCCTCATTACCAACACTTTATCATCAAAAAAAACATCATTATCGCGTTTTGTGATATATGAATCCAACAATATTATCTACCAAAAAGAAGCACTTATTTAGCTAATATTACTTAATGTTGTAAGATCCTTGAAATAAGGT
>JBCCXH010000528.1:0-3742 GCA_039192005.1 Bacteroidota bacterium | reverse complement strand
ATGAAAACTGAGGGAAAGCTGTTTGTCAAACTAACTATCTTTGTTAAAAGAGCAATTGTATTTTTCCTGGCGACGTTGGGCCTGACGAGCATTTATACCCTTATTTACATTCCTCATTTATCAGACAGGTTTAAAGAACATCCCATTTTTTTCCTTATTCCACTCGTGGCATTTCTGGCCATAGCCAACATCCCCAGATTGGTAAGCAAGAGGAAATATTGGTATGCGTTTCTTTTTTCTTCTATTTCCGTGGGAATGCTGTTGGTCATCGTAGCGTTTGAACTGTTTCCGGTAATGATTCTTTCCACATCCGACCCGTTAAATAGCCTTACGATTTATAACTCAAGCGCAAGTCAGAAATCATTGGGAATACTTTTGACCATTGCAGCGATCGGAGTGCCATTGGTGGCCGCTTACACCACGTTTGTTTTTTGGACTTTCAGAGGGAAAGTGAAGATGGATGAGATGAGCTATTGACGGAAGTTTATAATAAGTAGCCCCCGGTTGGGTAAGGCTTTAGGAAATCCAGTAGGTGTCCGGTAAGGAGGGGCGCGGCGAGTCGGTATTTTTTCAACTTTTCCTACGGTCTCGAAAGATCTTTCTCCCGGTGTCACGAATAAAAAACAGCGTCCTTTTCCGGTTTTGTTGTTTCAGTAAGAATAAAATTACATCAACAGAAATTACATGATTTTTACGGTGTTTGAGATTATTAAATTAGTTCTGTATAATTTAGTACTCGAATTACACAAATTAATTAGTCAGCAGCTATAAGAACCATGTTAAAAACCATGACAAATCCGACGGAGTGTCTTGATCCTTCAAGTCCAAGAATTTATTTAAACCAATTAGTTGATGGCCTATACCATCGCTTACCTGATAAATCCATATCCGAGGTAAGTGATTTTGAATTAGATAACTTATTAAAAGGAGAATCTGCCCTTCAAAAGCTATTGATAGAATATAAAAAAGCGTGCGGTATTGCTTCATGATTGGTTGGTTTGATTTTGATCAACCATTTTTAGCGCAGATGCATTTGAAAACAATATCGATCCTGTATTCAAACCAAATGCATTTGCCTTTTAGCTAAATTCCCTGTTTGGGTACCACTTACCATGTACCTCTATATGGGACAAGGTGAAAAATCAATTTAAACTCCCCCTTAGGTCGGGCTGCGTAAGTCGGACTGTGCAGCTCGGACCTCTGTTTTATTGAATGGTTCCGCACACGGATGGCTCCGCATTCGGATGGTTCTTCCTTTAGGTAAACATACGAATTTTCTATTCTCCCAAATTTGAAGTGATGGATTCCTCGCACTGGTTTCTAAACGTGTCTTAATAAAACCATATGACGGGAAAGCGCGTTTAAAAGTATGAATTATCTAAGACGGTGTGTTAAAAAAAGTTAATTCCAATCAAAATGATTGGCATAATCAGGCGGAATAGCCATCCGAATAAACTAAAATCACGATTTGGTCTAATTGTCGTCCACACTGATCAAAAAAAACCTATTTTTAAAATCAAACTTTACGATCTTCCGTATTAAGTTTTCTAAATAGTTATAGAATATATGCATAAGTTGATATTCATAGCCGCCTTCGCAGCACTTACCTCTTTCGGGGTGTCTACAGGTCTCACCCACAGTCATAGTGATGATGGTTCGGAAGAACTAAGTGACACGTTAAAAATACTGGAACCTAAGCCCGAGCATGCAAGTGAGGCGTTTGTTATTACCAACTTATTGAAGCGGTATCATTATAGAAAACTTCCGCTATCGGATTCGATATCCAGTGTCATTTTTGATAATTATTTTGCTTCGTTAGACCCCAACAAAGCTTACTTCTTCGAAGAAGATCTTCAAAAGTTTGAACACCTAAGAAACGAACTAGACGACGAAATACCAGCCGGAGATTTGGACTTTGCCTATCATGTTTTTGAGCTGTATCGCGAACGTGCACTTGAACGAATTGACTATGTTTTCAGTATTTTGGAAACCGAATTTGACTTTTCAGTTGATGAATCTTACAATTTTGATCGAACAGATGAGGACTGGCCGTCTACTGAAAAAGGCCGCGACGATATCTGGAGAAAAATCATAAAAAGTCAGGCACTCACCTACAAGCTGGCAGGCAATGACTGGGACAAAATTGTAGAAAGCCTGACCAAAAGGTATCAACGCATAAAAAAAGCTATCTATCAATACAACAGCGAGGACGTCTTTCAGAGCTACATGAATGCCTATACAAATGCTTACGATCCTCATACCGATTATTTCTCTCCACCAGATGCTGAAAACTTTCAAATTGAAATGGGACTTTCCCTGGAGGGAATAGGTGCTCGTCTTATGCAAAACCTGGACTATACACAAGTAGCAGACATTATACCGGGCGGTCCTGCCTACAAAAGCAAAGAAATTTTGAAAGACGACCGGATCATTGGTGTAGCTCAGGGAGACGAAGGAGAGTTTGTCGATGTGATCGGTTGGAGACTGGATGATGTGGTGTCAAAGATCAGAGGACCGAAAGGGTCAGTGGTAAGGTTACAAATTTTGAAAGCAAGTGATGGCGTCAATGGAATGCCCGATACTTTGAGGCTGGTGAGAGATAAGATCAAGTTAGAATCACAAGCGGCAAAATCTGAGCTTATACCTATCACTGAAGGCAACACTACCTACAACCTTGGAGTAATTACCGTTCCCAGCTTTTATCTGAATTTTGATGATTTGAATGCCGGAGTGCAAGATTACAGAAGCACAACGCGGGATGTGAAAAAACTCATCGACGAACTCAAAGAGCAGGGAATGAACGGGTTAATGATTGATTTGAGATTCAATGGGGGAGGGTCACTTCAGGAAGCGATTGAGATGACCGGGTTATTTATCCCTGACGGCCCTGTTGTACAGGTGAGAAATACCGATCAGAGCGTTGACAAGATGGAAGACAAAGACGGGGGAGAGGTTTTTTATGATGGCCCACTCGCAGTTTTGGTAAACAGAGGGAGTGCTTCCGCGTCAGAGATTTTCTCTGGTGCCATTCAGGATTACAAGAGGGGCGTTATAATTGGTGAAAGTACCTTTGGAAAGGGCACGGTACAAAACGTCATTGACCTGGATCGCTACATTCGAAACCCGGACATGAAACTAGGGCAGTTAAAAATGACACTAGCAAAATTCTACCGAATCACCGGGAGCAGCAACCAACGCATCGGAATTGCACCAGATGTACAATTTCCATCCGTTTACGATGCGGAAGACTTTGGAGAGGCAAGTCGTCCGAACGCATTGCCCTGGGACGAAATTGAAAATGCCAAGTTCAAAACTACCAATAACATTGACTCAAAACTGGTAGATAAGCTCAATGAACTATATCGTATCCATCTGAATAGCGATCCTGACCTTAAAAAACTGGTCAAGGAAATAGAGGAAGCAAAGCAGGTGAGGAGTGAGTCCATGGTCTCTTTAAACCTGGAAGAACGTAAGAAAAGATCGGAGGAAGAAACCCAACAACAAACCGGAGACGACCTGTCTACGACTGTTGATCAAAACGAGGTGACTGCAGCGACTGAAATCGATCAAAAATTGAAGGATGATCCATACTTGAAAGAAGGGTTGAAGTTGCTGGCAGAAATTGCAAAACGTAAGATCGGATAGGTTTTTTTAATAACCTGAGTCGATTAAAAATCTTGCCTCAGTTTGAATTGATTTTGAGTAGAAATTTTGCCAAAGTCGTGAAGGAATATCGAGATAT
>JBCCXH010000527.1:0-3745 GCA_039192005.1 Bacteroidota bacterium | reverse complement strand
GAAAAAATATTTCATGAATGTGCTAAAAGTAAAAAGCGAAAGAATGAGAATAGCTATTTTTTTTATGATTGCAGTATTGGCAGCGTGTGAATCCGGTTCGAAACTGCCTATTGCAATAGAAGGCAGCCAGATACCGGCCGGAGCCATTTTGCAAGCTTATGAATCCATACCCGGATTGCAGAAGGCCGTAATGAAACAAGGAGAGGTCGTCATAGGCGAAGGGGATTTTCTCAATGGCAAGTACCACGGTACATGGACCATCTATGATGCACAAGGAAAAGTTCAGCAAATTACGACCTACCTCAACGGTCTGAAACAAGGAACGGAACTGGTTTTTGATAACCAGGGATACGTTAAAACGAAAAGCTATTACCACAATGGTGAGCTTCAAGGCGAGTACCTTGGATACAAAAGAAGAAGCATCATCGAACGTAAAAACTATTCAGGCGGGATTTTGGATGGGCTTCAACAGAAGTATTACATTGACGGTAAGGTCATGGAAGAATCTACCTACGCAAGCGGGCAGATAGACGGTGTAGCAAGGTGGTACGATCAGGAAGGAAACATGACCATTGAGTACACCTATAAGGACGGCCAATTAGTGAAAGAAGGCGAGTAGGTTTTTGCCAGGCCGTTAGCTCAATGTCTAATGGCCCTTTTAATTTGTTGTTACTTCGCGTTCCATCGTATACATGGTCGTACAGCCCGTATCTTCATCAGAGATGGAAAACAAGAGCCCGGCTCCCTGAAAAATTCCCGTTGAAAAACGGCAGGTTTGTTCTCCATCATTCTCTGTACATAATGAGAGGGTCCTGCCGGAAGCAGACCACGTTCCAACTTCCGTAGGCAAACCTTCCTGAAATGAATACGTGCCATCTCCATTTAACGTCAGGCGAAAGCAATCGACGTCCGTACATGAGAGCATCTGAAATGAGTTGTCGCGTGCGTCGGTACAATCCGTCGTCTCTTCCGTCGTCGCAATCCACGTCCCAACATACGATTCGGCGCTATTGTCATCATCATTGCATGAACTAAACAGGGCAAAAACCAAGAATGAAACAAGTATTTTTATTTTCATAGTGTAAAAATATTGAAATCGCGTGATAACATTGTGTCATGAAAGGACTTGCATTTAGCAGTATGCGTGTGGGGAAACCCTATCGGTTGGTCAATTTTGGTGAAAAATCTGAGTTTACCCTAATTGAAGTAGTAGGACGCAGTGATTACAAACTAAAAGACCTACATACGCTGGAGCATTACCACATGAGTGATCTGACTCGTTTTGGTAAAGGAGAAGACTTTGAACTAAGAGAGATTTATCGGTAGTTATGAAAAACATCGCCCTGATATGTGGTGGCCAATCACCCGAACATGAAATATCCATCCGCTCAGCAAAGAACATACTGGGTCATCTGGACCGTGCGAAGTACACGGTTCATTTGATTGGGATTTCGAAATCCGGAAAGTGGTTTTCCATGGATGAGTCGGCACTGGAAGATGTCATCCCTGAAGTAGGTGATCAGCTCAAGATTGTACCAGGTACGGCTGATTGTTTCGTTACCGATAAAGGGGCTCTTGGAAAGATGGCAGCAATCTTTCCGATTTTACATGGCCCGAATGGAGAGGACGGAGCCGTTCAGGGGTTGATGCAGTTATTGAACCTTCCTTTTGTGGGCCCGGGTGTACTGGGTGCTTCCATGTCCATGGACAAAGATGTAGCCAAGAAAATGCTTCGGTACGAAGGGTTAAAAGTCGCGGATTGGGTAACCGTCAGGAGGGGAGAAGACGTCCCCACGTATGCGCAGCTATGCGGACAACTTGGTGAAGTCCTTTTTGTCAAGCCGGCCAATATGGGTTCTTCAGTAGGCGTAAGCCGGGTCAGCGATGAAACCAGTTGGAACGCCGCGATCAAAGAAGCTTTTGTTTACGATGATAAAGTGTTGGTAGAAGCGCGCCTGATAGGTCGCGAGATCGAGTGTGCAGTCAAAGGAAACGAGCACGTGACGGCCAGTGGGGTAGGGGAAGTCGTGTCTGGTGACGTGTATTCATACGAGCAGAAATATGCATCAGGTTCCTCAGCAAAGACCGTTATCCCGGCGGATGTTTCCGAAACGGAACTCAAAACCTTGCAATCACATGCGATTTGTGCGTACAAAGCACTGGAGTGCAAGGGACTCTCTCGTGTTGATTCGTTTTTGACCGCATCAGGCGACGTATACATCAATGAGGTGAATACCATGCCGGGTTTTACCAGCATCAGCATGTACCCTTCGCTTTGGGAGCAGGAAGGAGTCTCTTACACTGCCCTGCTCGATGAGTTGATCGAACTGGCCATTGCGCGAGGGGGAATTGATCAGGGTTTGGCGTAATCGTAAATCAACCTGGTTGACTGGATAAAAGAGGATATTTTAGAAGGGTGTTCTTATTTTGATTTTGTAAATAACAAAAGCGGCAATTTGTGAAGTACTTAATTTTTATCGTGATAATGTTCACTTCAATGGCGTCAAATGTGATTTTTGATTTTGATACAGCATCAGACCTAAAAAAATGGGTCATCGTTGATGATGTGGTAATGGGTGGGAAATCTTCAGGTTCATTCACGTTAAGTCCTGAAGGCCATGGAGTGTTTGAAGGATTCGTATCATTAGCTAACAATGGAGGGTTCTCTTCCGTAAGGCATAAATTCGAAAGGAAACCAGTTAAAAGCTTCTCTGAAATCGTTCTGAACGTAAAAGGTGATGGTAAAAACTATCAATGTAGAATAAAGGCCAATTCAACGGACTATTATTCCTATGTTTCCACTTTTGCGACAAATGGAGACTGGCAGGAAATACACATCCCTTTAGCAGAGATGTATCCCTCATTTCGGGGCAGAAAGCTTGATCAACCAAATTTTTCTGAAGGGTACCTGGAAGAAATAGCATTCTTAATCGGAAACAAAAAGGAAGAGGGTTTTGAGCTGATGATAGATAAAATAGGGCTAAAATGAATCCCAACATTTTACTTATTCCCTTGGTGTATACCCGAAATGCAAATTTATTGCAATCTGGTTGCATTTATAGTAAAAGGATACCTTATTACGGTCCACTTGTATGAAGAGAAGCGATAAATCTAACCGGATTAGACGATGAAAAGGCCTAAACTTCGCAAGAGCTAAATGGCTTTTCTTTCATTGCTTCACCAAGGTGCCAAAAGAACAAGTATATTAAAAATTAATGACCAGATACGATGGATGATACGAGCCATTCGATAGATGAATATTATGACGTGGTGATCGTTGGGGCCGGACCCGCAGGGTTGGGCGTCGGGATTTTACTACAAAAGTTGGGAATAGACTACGTCATATTAGAAAAGGATTTCGTTGGGTCGTCTTTCCGTAAATGGCCTGAAGAGACTCGATTTATCTCTCCGTCATTCACTGGCAATTTTTTTAACATGCCTGACTTGAATGCCATTTCTCCAGACACTTCTCCGGCATTTAATCTTTCCACAGAGCACCCGAGTGGCATTGAATACGCCCGCTACCTCGAAGGAATTGCAAAGCACTTCAAATTAACTATTCAGCCGGGCATCCATGTGAAGAGTGTCAAAAAAGAAAATTCCCTTTTCTCGCTCGAGACAGATCAAGGCAAATACAAGAGCACCTATCTCATCTGGGCTGCTGGAGAATATCAGTACCCCAAGAGAAAATCATTTGAGGGAGCTGAGCTTTGTGTGCACTTTTCTGATGTCCAGTCATTCTCGG
>JBCCXH010000526.1:0-3748 GCA_039192005.1 Bacteroidota bacterium | reverse complement strand
TGCAACTCTTCCACGATCAGACGGGTGTTGGGATGCTTCTTGATAAAATCCCGGATAAACAAAGGAAGCAGGTAAGGTGCCAGGGTTGGTATGATTCCTACTTTGTAGTCTCCTTCCATTTCATTTCTATCCTCATTGACCAGCTCCTTTAGCTCATCGATTTCTTTAAGTATTCTTTTCGCCTTGGTGACAAATACTTCCCCCATCGAAGTGACTTCCAAGGGCTGACTGGATCGATCAAACAGCACGACAGCAATCTCCTCTTCCAGTTTTTTTAACTGAAGCGTGAGGGTAGGCTGAGTCACAAAACAGCTTTGTGCGGCTTTTACGAAATGTTTGTGAGTATGTAATGCGACGACGTATTGTAGTTGCTGGATGGTCATATTTATAAAATCTATATCACAAATTAAAATATCAATTTGAATAATAACCGTCAAGAAAGAATATTTGTCAAAATAAATATTCCCATGAAATGAGCATCAAGCATCAAGAAATGTTTCATGCAAGTTCCATGTGTACCATTGAAAACAAACAACATACATGCACATGAAAAAAAGATTATTAACTGTATCGTTAGCTGTGGTTGTATTGACAACTGCGTCATTCCTGGCACTGACTTCTTTCGATAGTCCTGAAGCAGCTGAAGGCAAAACGGAAGAAAGCGGAGGATGCCCTCTAGGATTTGATAAACTGGCAGGGCATTTTTCAAAGCAATCGGTAAAAAGGCAATCGAAAGACGTCAAAGAATGGTGGCCAAACGCGCTGGACTTGACGACACTTCGAAAAAACGCTGTACAATCTAATCCACTTGGAGAGGAATTTAACTACAAGAAAGAATTTAAGAAACTTGATTATTACGCACTTAAAGAAGATATAAAAAAGTTAATGACCGACTCTCAGGATTGGTGGCCTGCTGACTTTGGCAGCTATGTGGGGTTATTTATCAGGATGTCCTGGCACAGTGCAGGCACTTATCGGTCCGGAGACGGAAGAGGTGGTACCAGAGAGGGAAAACAACGATTTGCTCCACAAAACAGCTGGCCCGATAATGCAAACCTGGACAAGGCCAGAAGGTTACTGTGGCCAATTAAGCAAAAATACGGGCAGGCCATCTCCTGGGCAGATCTTTTTATCCTGACCGGAAACGTTGCCTTAGAAACAGCCGGTTTTGAAACACTCGGTTTTGCAGGAGGAAGAGTAGACACCTGGGAACCTCAAACAGATGTATACTGGGGATCGGAGGATAAGTTTCTCGCAAACGACAAAAGATGGAAAGACGGTGAGTTGGAGATGCCTTTGGCGGCAGTACAAATGGGACTGATTTATGTCAACCCACAAGGTCCCAATGGAAACGCCGACCCGGTGGCATCTGGAAAAAACATCCGAACTGCATTTGGAAGAATGGGAATGAACGATGAAGAAACCGTCGCATTAATTGCCGGTGGACACACCTTGGGAAAAACACACGGCGCAGCACCGGAGGATCATATGGGAGCTTCACCAGAAGGGGCGAGCATTGAGAACATGGGAATGGGATGGAACAGCGATTATCAATCTGGTAAAGGACCTGACGCCATCACTTCAGGGCTGGAGATCATCTGGACAGAAACACCTGTCGAATGGAGTCAAGGCTATTTCAAAGCACTCTTCGAAAACGAATGGGAGTTGGTAAAAAGCCCGGCAGGCGCGTGGCAATTCGAAGCGGTAAACCCAAAGAAAATGTATCCTGACGCATTTGATGCCGACAAAAAACACCGGCCGGGCATGTTGGTATCGGATATTGCTTTGATCAAAGACCCTGCTTATGAAAAGATCTCCCGACGATTCTATGAAAACCCGGAGGAATTCAACAACGCATTTGCCCGCGCGTGGTTTAAACTTACGCATCGGGATATGGGGCCGAAATCTACCTACCTGGGACCTGAGATTCCCGAAGAGGAGTTTATCTGGCAGGATCCAATCCCGGCAGCTGACTATGAACAAATCAATGCAAAAGACATTGCTTCGCTTAAGGCTAAAATCGCCAAGTCGGGCCTGACCATTGATGAACTGGTCAACGTCGCATGGGGATCGGCAGCCACGTACAGAGATTCTGACCGAAGAGGAGGTGCCAATGGAGCCCGAATCCGTTTAGCGCCACAGGTAAATTGGGAATCCAATAACCCACGTCAACTTAAGAAGGTGTTGTCTTTCTATGAAGAGCTGAAGAATGATTTTGATACGGAAACCAAGAAAGTTTCCATCGCCGATTTGATTGTACTAGGAGGAAATGCGGCCATAGAAAAAGCAGCTAAAAAGGCCGGTTTTAACACGACCGTACCCTTCACTCCTGGCCGGGTAGACGCTACCCAGGAGCAAACAGATGTGGAAGGCATCGCGCTACTTGAGCCGATGGCCGATGGGTTTAGAAACTATCAAAAAACGGCATATACGCTCACAACGGAAGAGTTATTGGTGGATAAAGCGCAGCTACTTACGCTGTCAGCACCCGAAATGACGGTCCTTGTAGGAGGAATGCGCGCGCTCGGTGCCAATTATGACGGTTCTGATGTGGGGATACTCACTGAAAACAGAGGTACACTTACAAACGAGTACTTCCGCAACCTGCTCAGCATGGATTATGAGTGGAAAGCTGCAGATGATACCAACTACCTTTTCAATGGATTTAAAAGAGGGACAGAAGAAAAAGTGTGGGAAGCAACCCGGGCAGACTTGATTTTTGGATCCAACTCCGAACTGCGCGCACTAGCAGAAGTCTATGCCAGCGACGATGCGAAGGAAAGGTTTGTTACTGATTTTGTAACGGCATGGAACAAGGTCATGAATCTTGACCGGTTTGATACAGACATCGTGATGTAAGGAATCACCTTCTCACAAACGACCAAACATATCGGGTAGCGAAAGGAAGTGATCTCTTTTGTAGAATCTCCCTCCCCTCCTACTCAACACAACCCGGATTCGGAAATCCGAATCCGGGTTTAATCAATAACCTTATCTCTTCAAGACAACCCCAAAACGTCCTTTTCATGGTAAATAAATTAATGTACATCGGAGTAACTTACGAGACCGCTACTGTTGAAGAAAGGGCTTGTGTCTCCCTGGATAAAGCCCAAAAAGATGAGCTAAAGGAAACGTTAAGGACCCATTTGTCCATTAAGGCTTTTGCCATCATTACCACCTGCAACCGTACAGAGATTTATTTTGAATCTGCTGTTGTCACTCCCCATGATATACAAGAATTATTGATTACCCATGTCGAAAACCGACACCAGATCAAGCTATCCAAAAACGTATTTACGACTTTCGATCAAAGCATCGACACCGTAAACCACCTATTACACGTGGCAAACGGGCTCCGGTCCGCTGTTATCGGTGACAAACAGATCATTCATCAGGTCAAGGCTAGTTACCTCGATGCTTTGAACCACGGAAACCAGGGCTCTTTGCTGGAAAGGGCTTTTCAAGCAGTCTTCAGAAGCCACAAGCGAGTATCGTCCGAGTCGCTTTACCGTCAGGGATCTACCTCCACGGCCTACTCATCTCTCAAGATGACCGAAAAATACGTGGGTAAAGTAGCAATCAAGCACCAAAAAGTCTTAATCATTGGTGCTGGTGAAATCGCCGAAGATGTCCTGAAATACTTACCCAAATTCCCGGTTTCAGAGGTTTTCATCGCAAACCGAACGCAAGAGAAAGCACAAAAACTAGCCAATAGGTTTGAGGCCCAGACCTATGAATGGCGTCACAT
>JBCCXH010000525.1:0-3758 GCA_039192005.1 Bacteroidota bacterium | reverse complement strand
GCGGTCAGTGTGACCAATGGATCCGCCTCTACGATTGAAAGTCCTGAGATTGCTGCTGACTGGACAGGTGGTTACGTATATTACCTGGGGGCACACTCTGGTGCCAGCTGGACGCGAGAAATCACGGAGTCGTTTCCGGGGCGAGTATCGTTCGAAGCAGTAGATATTAACAGGTGGCCGTTTGATCCTCATAATCCCACCGAAATACGCAATGGCAACCGGGGACAATTTTACTTGTTTGGGTTACTGGATGCACTGGATTACGAAAGGGAATGGTACTACGATGGTAACGAGGAGTACGTTTACTTTCAAGCACCGAATAACAGCAACCCGAATACCCTTCAAGTAGAGATTGCGCAGCGAGTCAGGACCATGAATCTCACTCAGGATTACATTCACGTTGATGGGATCAATGCTTTTGGCGGTAAAATTGAAATTCGTGGCGAAAATTGTGTGATCAAAAATGGGACATTCAAAGAATGTTTTCATTCCCTTGATGCATTTAACAACGTAAATGCGCAGATCAGCGATGGAGCGATAGCCGTTCGAGCAAGCAATACAACTATTGAACGCAATGTAATTGACGGAGGGTCTTTAAATGGCATCCATGTACAAGGCTTCAATAACGTAAATAATGTACTCATCCGTTACAACTACATCCAAAATTTTAATACGATAGGTAATCACTCTTCTCCTATCCGATCAGGGGCACAGAATACGCGGATTATATCTAATACCATTCGGACCACCGGTAGGGACGGTATCTATGTGGCGGGTACCAATAGTGAAATTGCATACAATGACGTTTCCGACTGTATGCGTATCAATAATGACGGAGGCGTATTCTACACCGTAGGTAATGATTTTGATAAGAACAACGTCATCCATCATAACTGGTTCCACGATTCTTTTGGACCAGAATATGCGGACGGTAGGGCTGCCGGTATTTACCTGGATAATGACAGTAAAGGGTACCTCGTACACAACAATGTGGTTTGGAACGTTACCTGGAGTGGCATACAGATCAACTGGGACAACTGGAACCTGGACATATTCAACAACACCATCTACAACGTAGGTGAGGGGATGGGTCGCTGGGAAAATGGATTCAGGTTAGAAGACGTTGTACTCAAAAACAATTTTGCGAGTGAAGAAGAATGGTTCGGGACAGACATAGCTGAGGCAACCAATATTATCAATGCCATTGACCCTTTTACGTCTTTTGATAATCAGAATTTCGTGCCAAAGCCGGGTTCATTTTTGAGCAATGGGGGCGAGGTGATTGAAGGCATCACAGATGGTTTTCAAGGACCAAAACCCGATATAGGTGCGTATGAAGGAGGTCTGACTCCTTGGGTTCCTGGTGTGAATACAGTTTTGGGAGGAGAAGCAGATGGCACTGCACCGGAAACGATCCCGATTACGGCGATCAATTTATTGCCGGAATCAGTCAGGCTAAAAGTTGGAGACGTGCTTACATTTGAGACGGAGGCACTGCCTTTGGATGCGACCGATACTACCTTGAATCTGATCTGGAGCGTTGCAGATGCTAATGTTGCAGAGGTGGATGAAAATGGAACCGTAACGGGGCGGTCAGAGGGGATCACGGAAGTGATTGCAATGGCCGAAAATGGAATCGTTGGTAAGGCGGAAATTCTCATTATACCAGAAGATCGTGAGCGATTCATCCGATTTGATAACAAAGAAGCATTTATTCCTGATGGCAGTACGGTCCCGGTTTTTGGCGTAGGTGAAACCGCTGCCATTGCGTTGAGTTACGCGACGAACGTTACAGACGGAGAGATAGAAGATTTAGCTTTTGTCAGCTTAAGAATTCGTCAGCTAAATGAGAGTGGCGGACAGGTTGCTGCCAGCCCTTTTGTACTGACCATCCCCGGTTCAGAACCGGATGCAGATTCCCTTACGCTTGACTACACATTACCCACTATTTTTACTAATGGCAGTACCATACCAGTAAGCGCAGATTTGCCTGAAGGTCATCAGTTACAATTGATGGTACGCATGGTAGCAGATAATGCGACAGGTAGAAGTTTCAGTAACGACGATACAAATATTATCCTGATAAAACGTGTCAGCGAGGTAGTCGTCAGCCCGGAACGTGTGGTGCTGAGGTCAGGCGAACAAGTCAATCTGACGGCAACTGTTGAGCCTGCCGATGCTTCAAACCAAGAGGTAAATTGGAGCAGTAGCGATGAAACGGTGGCAACTGTAGACAGTGTAGGACTTTTAACCGCAGTTGGCGGTGGTGAAGCGTTCATTATCGTAACAACAGAAGATGGAGGCCTGACAGATACTACTTTTGTACAGGTCCAAACGGCTTATCTCAGTATGAGTCCGATTCCCGGGGTGTTGGAAGCAGAAAACTACGATTTAGGAGGAAGCAACGTAGGTTATCTGGATAACACAGAAGGGAATAGTGGATCGGCTTACAGAACAGATGATGTGGATATCGAAGAGACCACCGACTTAAACGGTGGCTTTCATGTAACCGATACGGAAAGTGGAGAGTGGCTCGCCTTTACGGCCGACGTGTCGGCAACGGGTGCCTATTATTTATCAGTACGCGCATCTTCCACCACTGAAGGCGGTAGCTTTTTCATCATGAAAGATAGCGTGGAGTTGACGGGTCCGGTTCCCGTACCCAATACAGGTGGTTTATGGGAAACGGTAAGTGTTTTGAGTCCGGTGGCTTTATCCGAAGGTGTACAAGAACTGAAAGTGATGATTGGTGCCGGCGGAGCTGACCTTAACTACCTTGAATTAATTGAAGTGCCTTCCTCATGTCTGGGAGTAGCTGATTGGGCAAGCGGCATCATTTATAATACAGGCGATCAGGTGCTATATGAAGGGCTGTTGTATCAGGCAAAATACTACACGACTTCTTTGCCTACAGGCAATGCCTGGGACATCATCGGTCATTGCGGTGCGGCCTACCCGGACTGTTACGACGTACCAGTATGGGAGCATACCGGAACGTATCCGGCATCAGGGACGCAAATCGCTCATGAAGGTATTTTGTATACCAACCTCTGGTATGCGAGCCCTGGGCAAGAACCAGGTTTATCGGATGTCTGGCAGTATGAAGGGCCTTGTAGTTCCGTTTCACTCAGCACACCTTCTTCGCCATGTCCCGAAGACGTGTATCCGTGGAATGGCTCCGCTACCTACCCTGGAGCAGGAACGTATGTTTCTCATAATGGCAACTTGTATGTAAACCAATGGTATGCGAGCCCCGGGCAGGAGCCAGGCATCGCAAGTGTGTGGAAGATCGGTCAGGCGTGTACCCCGACAGGTGTTGAACCTTCTTGTCCGGATGTAGCCACCTGGGAGCCACGCGTATACAGCGTAGCCGGAACGGAAGTGATTCATGATGGTGGCATTTATACTAACATGTGGTACGCAAGTGCAAATCAGGAACCAGGAACTGCGAGTGTATGGCAGTATGAAGGACCTTGCGCTGGTGCAACATCTGCGCGGGTAGCATCGCAAAACGTGAGCGTACCCAAGCTGAGCATCACACCTAATCCATTTAGCTCTTACCTGGTGTTGAGCCTAAACGGTGAAAACCACTATACACAGGTAGAGGTGCTGGATTTACAAGGAAGAATTATCGCGGCACTCCCGATATCACCAGAGGATAATGAGGTGAAAATAGCTTTGGAAGATAAAAAACTTGATGATGGCGGCATTTACCTGTTTCTTTTGACGAGTTCACTCTCGTAGATACTCGACGTGGC
>JBCCXH010000524.1:0-3766 GCA_039192005.1 Bacteroidota bacterium | reverse complement strand
CTTTTCACCAGCATCCTGGAAGGCCACACAGGTCGGACTTGAATTAACAAAGTTCAACCAAGACGCAGTGCTGTCAATTTTACATATCTATCCCTCGGTTTCCAGGTTTTCAGAAGGAAAAAATAAATCAGAGGTTCCTCATAAAATGGATGAGGTTAAATCCAAGATGAACTCGTTGGCAAAAGACTTTTTAGAAAACCCGGAGGATAAAATCAGGAACGTGGTCCTTTCCGGAAATGTAGAGGAGACCATGCTTCAATTTATTCAGGATAATGATTTTGATCTGGTCATACTTGGGATAAATGGGAATGGGCTGGACAACACGGTGGGAAGTCATACATTGAGTGTTATAGAAAAATGCAGCACACCGGTAATGATTGTGCCAAATAAATCAGATCATAATGGAACTCCAACAAACTGAAGCACTGACATGTCACCAGTGTGGCGACCCATGTGACGATTCTATTGCTGCAGATGACCATTTTTTTTGTTGCTATGGATGCAAGGCGGTTCATGATTTATTAGATGAAAGTACGCTGGCAGATCTTTATGAAGAGACGACGCTTGAAAATAAATCCATTTCACAGCTTAAAGCCGAAAGAAAATATGCATTTCTTGATCATGAGGAAATTCAGAAACAGCTACTAACTTTTAAAAGCGATCGCATCTCCGTCGTGCGTTTTTTTCTCCCGGGTATACATTGCAGTTCATGCATCTATTTGTTGGAGCAGTTGCCAAAACTCGATAAGCGTATTGTACGAGGAGAAGTAAATTTTGTCAAAAAAGAGGTGACGGTCTCTTTTCTTCATCGTGACTTTAGTCTAAAAAAAGTAGCCGTTTTATTATCACAATTAGGCTATTCACCCAGTATCTCGTTGGATTCAGTAAATCAAACCAAAAAGCACGTGGTTCGATCAAAACTGGGTACTAAAATAGCGGTAGCGGGATTTTGTTTTGGCAATGCCATGTTGATGAGTATGCCGGAATATTTGGATAGCAAATTTCTTTTGACTGCTGAATTTAAGTATTTATTTGGTTGGATCAACCTGGCACTATCGCTACCTGTACTGTTTTTTTCGGCTCGGGATTATTTTAAAAAAGCGTGGAAAGGCCTAATAAATAAGAACTTAAACATCGATGTTCCCATCGCTATAGGTATATTGACATTGTCCGCTAGAAGTTTTTATGAGATTCTGACCGAAACAGGTGCAGGGTACATAGATTCTCTTGCAGGCCTCGTTTTCTTTCTGCTTATCGGAAAGTGGTATCAAAATAAAACCTATCAGGCGCTTTCGTTTGAACGGGACTATACTTCATACTTTCCTGTATCCGTCACCTGTTTGATAGATGGAAAAGAATACAGCCGTCCCATTAAAGAGTTAAGAAAAGGAGACCTTGTCGTGATACACAACGAAGAGTTGGTGCCTGCCGATGGCAAGATTGTAAAAGGTGTCGGAAACATTGATTACAGTTTCGTGACTGGGGAGTCGATGCCACATAAAAAGGAAAAAGGCCAAACTGTTTATGCAGGCGGGCGGCAGAAAGGTGGAGAGCTTTGTATAGAACTGGAAAAAGAAGTAGATACGAGTGAACTGACGCAACTTTGGAATGCCGACGTTTTTAATAAAAAGGGAAAAACCATACAGTCAAAGATTGATCAGGTGAGTACGTATTTCACACGTTGCATCCTACTCGTCGCCTTACTAACAGGAGTATACTGGTGGATTTATGATGCTTCTGTCATGTGGAATGCGATGACTGCCGTTCTAATCGTTGCCTGCCCCTGTGCCCTGGCACTTGTGTTGCCATTTGCCTATGGACATGCGATGAGACTGATGGGTCGGTCAGGACTTTATTTGAAAAACGCGGAAGTAATCGAAAAACTGTCCAAAGTCAGTCATCTTATTTTTGATAAAACAGGAACGCTCACAGGTTCTTCATCGTTGGTCACTTTCCATGGAGAAGAGCTGTCTTCAACCCACTTTCGTCTTTTAAAAAGTGCAATGGGTAATTCTGCTCATCCCATGAGCAAAGTAATTTACAATAACTTACCTCTGGTTGAGAAGCTTCCATTGAAAAGTTTCCATGAAGAGGTAGGTAAAGGGTTTACGACAGAGATTGATGGTCACCTGGTCAAGGTTGGTTCCGCAAGATTTTTGAACGTAGAAGAACATAAGGTGACCAATGAGTCGTATGTGCATATTTATATAGATGAATACCTGGGTTTCTTCAGTATCAAACAAGCCTACAGAAGTGGAATTTTTGGGATGCTAAAACACTTGAAAAATTCCTTTCAACTAAGTCTTCTCTCCGGTGATAATGAAGGGGAACGTGGTTTTTTATCCCCTTATTTCAATCAACTGATGTTTAAACAAAAACCGGTAGACAAGCTCCAATTTATTGAAGCTGTAGCAGAGCGGTGTATGATGGTAGGGGATGGATTAAACGATGCGGGTGCATTAAAAAAAGCAGACGTAGGGATCGCAGTTTCCGAAGACATTCATCAATTTTCACCAGCATGTGATGCCATACTAAGTGCAAAAGAGGTTACTAACATTCCCAGTGTCCTCGGTTTTAGCAAATCTGTCATGAATGTGGTTTTTGTTGCTTTTGGGATCTCATTTCTCTACAACATAGTTGGTCTTTCTTTTGCAGTCACCGGTCATTTGACCCCATTAATTTCGGCAGTTTTGATGCCTATAAGCTCGGTGACCGTTGTAGGACTGGTAACACTTTTAGTGACACTGAATCAGAGGCGTTTTTTTAGAGAGGTTGATCACACTTCCACAGGTAGTTTAGCGGAAGCGCCCCACTCGCACCACGATCCATCATAGACAGACAAGTTTTTATATCCAGCTTTATACGCAGCTAATAGGATGATGCAAGCGGTTAGTCCTGATCCACAGGAAAAGATCAGCTGTTTACTAGATAGATCAAAGGGTTTGAACAACTCCTGCAGTTGGTTTTCGGGCCTCATTTGATTTCCATCCAGTACATAGGGAAATGGTAAATTTTTTGAATGGGGGATATGGCCGCTCTTTAAGCCAACTCTCGGCTCAGGTTCCCATCCTTTAAACCGACCTTCGGATCTTGCATCTAGAATACAGGTATTGCTATCATCACTTTTTTCCAAAGTATGAGCTAAATCAACGAAAAAATTGGTTTGGGACTTGGCAGTAAAGTTTCCTGGCGGGACGTTAGCTTGTTGCTTTTCTTCCACCGGGTATTTTTTATGTAGCCATTCGGGTAAGCCACCATTTAAAACGTACACCTTTTCGTGTCCCATTGATTTAAACATCCACCATGCTCTTGGACTGGAATAAATTCCGTGATTGTCATAGACAACGATGGTATCTTCTGAGTTGAGTCCAAGGTTTCTAGCCTCTTTTTCAAAGCGCTCCTGATCGGCCATCATATGAGGGAGTGGGGACGTATTGTCCGAAAAGGAATGACCAATGTCAAAAAAACGAGCCCCTTTGATCTGAGTATTCATAGAAGAGGGAGATTCTTTTGACGGTACGGGTTTTCCAAGACTAGCATCAAGGACAACTACACCGTGGTCATTCGACTCCAATTTTTGAAATAGCCATTCTGCTGAAACAAGAGGATCGTCTTTTTCCAATATTTAAGTTCTTCGTTTTTAATCAGTTATTCAATACCTGAATCAATGCGTTCTTAGGAACGACACCTGATTGCCTCCACTTCTGCTTTCCACCTTTAAATAAAATTAATGTAGGAATGCTTTGAACACCAAATTTTTGTGCTG
>JBCCXH010000523.1:0-3770 GCA_039192005.1 Bacteroidota bacterium | reverse complement strand
GTTGAATTCCTCGTGGAATGCCCCCAGCTTTTACGGAAGCTTTTTACCAACTGAGAGGGAAATAACTGATAAAGGGTTCATATCTAAGTGGAACGTACTGGAACTCAACCGAAACTTTCCGCAATCCTGGGTAGGCATCCATCAACATGACATCTCTTCTTCTGCCTTTGGTGTCGATCTCATCATTCCCATTGATGATTACCAAAAGTCCATGCGTTCCGCCAAATATGCGGTGCTGACCCTTTCACTGACATTTCTTGTGTTCTTTTTAGTTGAAGTGATGAACAAGCGAAAAATACATCCTTTTCAGTACGCATTGGTTGGGCTGGGGATATGTCTATTTTATATTCTCCTGATTTCGATCTCAGAGCACACCCATTTCAATTTCGCGTATGGAATCAGCGCTGCGGCTATCATTACGATGATTTCGCTTTATTCGTTGACGGTATTTAAGCGCCTGAAATTGTCCTTGATTTTAGCTGCGACCCTGATTGGTATCTATGCTTTCGTGTTCGTCACCCTACAACTTGCTGATTTTGCCTTGCTTTTAGGTAGTATAGGGCTAACCGTTATTTTAGGACTGACCATGTTTTTCACCAGAAATATCAATTGGTACAAACTGGGAGCCATTCCTGAATAGGTAACGTGACTCAGGAAGTACCTGTTCTGGCACATCAACGAAGGAAAAATCTACCATAGGTGTGATTTTTCCTTCGTTCGATTTCGTAAGCATAAAGAATAGGTCACACTCCCACTTTCTCACAAAGCAGCCAGCGCTTTTTCATAGTTCGGTTCGGTGGTGATTTCCGGCACCAACTCCGTATAAACCACCTTTCCCTCTTCATCGATAATGACAATGGCACGTGCAGTCAACCCTTTTAAAGGACCGTCTACCATGTCTACACCGTAGTCTTTTCCAAAGTCCTCGTCCCTGAAGGCAGAGAGGGTATCCAGGTTTTCTATGCCTTCTGCGGCACAGTAGCGCTCAAAAGCAAATGGAAGGTCTTTCGAGACACATACGATTTTCGTATTTTCCAGGTTGGCAGCCTCCTTATTGAAGCGAACAGTAGATAAGGCGCAGATTCCTGTGTCTATGCTCGGATAGATGTTGAGGATCACCTTCTGTCCATCGTAGTTGGCTAGCGAGACCTCTCTCAGGTCCACACCAACTAGTAGGAAATCAGGTGCAACAATTCCAACTTCAGGAAGGTCGCCAATTGTGTTTACTTCGTTACTTTTTAGGGCTGTTTTTGCCATGTTGATAGTTTTTAAAAGGTGTTATAAGTATATCCAGCGGTATATCCCACTCCTCTTTCTGATGAATCGCATCTACCGGAGAGGTCAAAGATAATCCAACTTTTAACGCTTTTACGTTACTTAACAATTGATCGTAAAATCCCCCTCCATAACCAATCCGATTCCCCACCTTGTCTGCCAGAATCAGCGGCACCATGACAAAATCCACCTTGTCCAAACTGATTGACTCCGCTCCTTTTGGTTCAGGTATGCCTAATCTGTTTTCTTCCAAAACAGTGTTTCTTTCCAAAAGAAAGTGATGCATCTTCCTGGATCGAAAATCCGTTTTGGAGACAACCACCTGTATTCCCCTATCCCAAAACGTTTCCAACAAACTCGTGATGTCGGGCTCTCTGTTTTTTTTAATGGGTAGGAATGCATGCACACGTTCACAGCCTGCCATTTTTATCGATTGTAGCAATTTACTACACATGGCCGCGTTTCTTTGTTCAAAACATTGATCATCCATTAACTGACGGTAGTGAAGTACGGTACTTCGAAGCAATTTTTTGGAAAGGGATGTATTCATTCTGGCCCACCAAGATAAAATCATTAACGAGAACTCAGGTGACAATAATACGGTGTTCGGTTTATGTAACAGCAGCTCAGCTTATTTCAAAACCTATGTGCCATTAAGGAAATGTAAAAATTCGACACCACCTACCATCGGTGATGGTGATGTTTTGATCAGTGTGCCGGGAAGACAAAATTTAGGGCTATCAATAGTTGCTTACTTTCACCATTGACTCCGTTTCTTGCTTAATAACCTCGCTTGAAAGACAGACACCTACTTTCCAACCTGATTTTCTTATCTGATCTACCCAGTCCAGTTCATGGCGGAAATTACTTCCATTCATCAGGTCGGCTTCCTTCAGGTATGATTTGGAGATCAGCATGGTTTCATCGTAAGGATAAATGGTTTCTATAATTTTTTCACAGCTTCTTTCTGCATTAATCAGAACATTACGGTTAGATGAATGAACCGCAGCAAATGCCATGTGATGAACGGACCTGTCCTCATTTTTAAATACCGGTGAAAGGATGCCATACTCAGCGCAAGTATCATATTGGATGAGGAGCTCCTCAAGGTCCAAAAGATTTACGACCGCCAGGTTGCTGACCATAAATAAGTAGTCGCCCGAACTTTCTTCTATCCCCATTCGATTGCCATCAGTAAATCCTCTCTTTTCCTGTGGTTTTACCAGCTTGACTTGTGGGTGGACTTGGGCCATCTCAGAAGGATCTAGCTCCGAAGTAAAGTCCACAATGATGATCTCCGGGTCAAGAATGGAAAAGTTTTTGGAGATGTTAATGCAATCGATGAAACGAAGGGTAGATGCTACCGAGTCGTAATTGGATGCGACAATGCTAAGGTCAAATTTTTTCATGACGCTCTATGTTCAATCGAACTTTGCTGGCGGGTGAAATACTGGTGGGAAGGATGGAGCGTCCCTTTCTCCTGCTTCTAATTGCGGCGATTACCCGTACACTTATTCCATAACACAGGTGTACATATAAAAGAATCATGAGTCCAAACGTGATGAGCATATTCCTATTTTTAGGATAAAACTGGGCATAATTAGGTTCTGTATTTGAACAGATTCGTTGAGGTTGGTAAATGACTAGTTGAGTCAAGAACTAATGAAGATAAAGGATATTGAAAGAGGTATTCCTTTCTGAAGAGCACAACCTCTTAAAGGCTGACATTCTTACTTTCAACTTATGATGGACATGACGGAACTTATACAGAACATATCTAAATCACAAAAAACGGCTTAATATTAAAAAGCTATTGTTGTATTTAAAAGAATGAATGTTTATTTGATCCATCCCTTCTAACCATTCGATTACCTGCTAGTTATACTACCAGTGATGATGAATAAGTGGGATAGGGGTTGCGTGCTTGGCTTTGTCGATTTTATTATTACAAATTCAAGCATTGCACCCCTGGTTTATCTTTAATATTTGTAAACCCCATGAAATGACCGTTTAGGTTCATTTCAGCAATTTTTAAAGCTCTGAAAAAGTTAATGATCATCGTCGTGACAACGATTTTCGGATTCAGTCACGTACTCGCTCAAGGAGATGCCGAAACAACAACTAAACGTACCGTCGCAACGACCCCGAACGTCTCCCTTAGAGGACCTGCTGCAAAAAACAGAAAAGTCTGGAAAACTAACAATCGTAAGAAGCAACGTGTCGTCACTGCTTCTTCAGATGAGAAAGTGAGGGGGCCTAAGGCCAAAAACCAAAAACCCTTCGTCAGCCAGCCGGAAGCTACCTACCAGGAGGTGAAAGTGGATAACACGAAAAAAGGGCTAAAAGGGCCTAAAGCGAAAAACTACAAACCTCTACGTCCGGAAAAAGAATCAAAGGAAGAAATCAAGCAGCAAAAAGTGGAAGATACTTATCTCTTGGAAAGCCGGAAATAGCGAACAAAGGTCGTTCGGTTCCCGCACGACCTTCTTTTATTT
>JBCCXH010000522.1:0-3774 GCA_039192005.1 Bacteroidota bacterium | reverse complement strand
CACACATTTTATGGCTCCAAATACTCCATGCGAGGCTCTTGTAAACTTATATCTGGATAATGATAAGGATGGTTATGGAGTTTCGACTGATTTCGAATTGGCAGTTGATTTTGAGGGTCAATATATTTATAATGGTGTAGGTTACTATCCAGAAGAATTAACAACAATCAAGAGGTCTTTGAATGCAGATGACTGTGACGATTCAGATGCTTTGATATGGAATGGAAATACGGTTTGGTATGGTGATTCCGATGGAGATGGATACGGAGATATCTTAGTAACTATTACATCCTGTCATAAACCAATAGGCTATGTGTCTAATAGAAATGACGGATGTCCATCGAGGCACTCATCATTGCCTGATTCACCTTGTGAATATCATATAAAACTATATCAGGATAATGACAAAGACGGCTATGGTACCGGGGAAAATTATGTATGGGGAATTGCTTTCGAAGATGGGTACATTTATAATGGTGCGGGTTATACTGCAGAAACCTTATCAAGAATCAAAAAATCGTTAAATGCGGACGATTGTGATGACGATAATCCATTCATGCCGCTGTCTTGGCATATTGATAAGGATCAGGACGGGTATGGCGATCCTTCCGTGTTTCAATTAAGCTGTGATAAACTGGACGGATACGTGACCAATGATTTGGATTGCGATGACGATGATGCGAATAAGGTAAACTGTCCAGAAGTCAGGTTGTCCGATAAAAACTACGTCTTCACCATTCGTCCCAATGAACCAAAAGATCTGATAGCCAACGAAATAGACGCGCAGCGGGCAATTACTTATTTTGATGATCTGGGAAGGCCCATACAAAACGTCCTTCACGCTTTCTCCCGCTATGGACATGACCTGTTGACCAATACGCAGTACGATGAAGCAGGTCGTGCATCAAAGGAGTACCTTGCTTTTGAAAGCAATAGCGGAAAAGGGTTTTATCGGTATAACTGGCTACCGGACCAATCTGCTCAGTATCGCAGAATTAAAAACGATGCCTATGCGTTTACAGAAACCGAATACGAGCCCTCTCCGCTCAATAGGCCATCAAAAACCTATGCTCCCGGACAAGCCTGGGCGAAAGAAGCCGGCAACCGTCCCATTCAGTATTCTTACCAGGTAAATGAAGCCAATGAGGTACACGAACTATCGGTTGACCAACTCTTGACCGTACATAAAAAGTTTTACTTAAAGGGGGCGCTTTACAAAGAACAGGTAACGAACGAAGCGGGCCAGGCACGGTTAACCTTTACCGATAAGCGTGGCCGGGTGGTGGCAAAAAAGGCACAGGTCGGCACAGGTAGTTGGGCCACTACCCAGTACCTCCACGACGACCTGAACCGCCTGAGGATTGTCTTGCCGCCCGAAGCCATCCACCGGTTAAACGATGAGTTTTATGCCGCAGGATCGGATCGCACCGCTTTCCTCAACCGATGGGCTTTTCAGTACGAATACGACGAACGGGGGCGAATGACCATTAAAAAAGTGCCGGGTGCGGACCCTGTATCATTAATTTACGATCGGTGGGACCGTTTGGTACTCACTCAGGACGGAAACCAACGTAAAAAAGCGCAATGGACCTTCACCTCATACGATGCGCTGAACCGGCCGGTCATTACCGGATTCATAACGGACAATCGGAACCGGGCAGCTATGCAGACACACCTATCAGGGTTAGCAGGTAGGTACGTCACCTATGATGGCAGTGGAGATCACGGGTATAATAACGTGGCGTATCCGTTTGCTGAAATCGGTACCGGTACAAGAGGAGAGATACTAACCGTAACTTATTACGACAACTACCAATTCATTGCAAAAACAGGATTGGCCGGTACGTCCTTCCAGCCGGTTTACACGACAGGAGACGTTCATCACCTCGTGCCTGTTCTAAATACGTTGGTCAAAGGGCAGATCACCGGAACGGTAACCCATTCAGGAGAAAGCGATGAGATTGCTTCCGTCATTTACTACGACGAGGAATACCATCCCATACAAGTCGTAACGGAAAACCATCTCGATGGGACAGATTTGGTTAGCAATCAATACGACTTTACTGGCAACCTGCGGAAAACACAAATCCGACATCAGGCCTACGGACAAACGATGACCATCAAACAGCGGATGGAATACGACCACGGCGACCGGCTCATCAACACCTGGCACGAGGTAAACAACGATGGAGAAGTACGGCTCACTCACAACGAGTACAATGCGTTAGGCGAGCGCATCGAAAAAGATCTTCACGGTTCGAGGAATCAGGAAAGAGGATTCTCCCAATCCCTTGATTATACCTATAACATCAGGGGGTGGCTGACGTCCATCAATGACAGCCGCCGATCCGACGACAGCGAATCCAATCGAGACCTGTTCGGGATGGAACTGTATTACGAGACCAACCCGGTAGCACCGGCCAATACCCACTTCAATGGCAACATCGCTGCCATGCAGTGGAGTGATCACAATGGGACGGGAGGCGATGACCACCGATCGTACAGCTATACCTACGATGAGTTGAACAGGTTGACGGCTGCTGACCATCTGACCAATGGCATCAATACCAATACCTTCGACGTCAGTAACCTGACGTACGATTTAAACGGCAACATCCTGTCACTTACCCGAAACGGTGACGACGGATCACCCATAGACATGCTGAATTATCACAAGGAGGCTTACAAGGGCAACCAATTAATGAGGGTCACGGACGATGCAGGGCACGAATCAGGGTTTTACGATGGCAACACGTCCGGAGACGATTATGCATACGACGAAAATGGAAATACGATCAGCGATGCGAATAAAGGAATCGCTGCGATCAAATACAACCACCTCAACCTCCCTGTTGAAGTCAGTTTTTCTAACAAAGGTCAGGGAGAAGTGGATAAAATCACCTATCGCTACGATGCAGCCGGCATCAAACTAAGTCAGACACTGTATGCAAGCGAAAACAAGGTAAAAACCACTGATTACGTGGGCAGGTTTATCTACGAAGACCTGCACGACGGATCCGGCCCACAACTTCAGTTGATCCAACACGAAGAAGGCCGCATCGTTCCCAAATACGAATCAGAAGGTGCTGAGCCTGTCGAAGCATATGACTACCAATATCACCTGAAAGATCACTTAGGGAATGTAAGACTGACATTCTCCACCACACCGGAGAACTACGAAATGGTGGAAGACTTTGAGGATACTGAAAGTGTCTTTATGGACCTGAAGAGGCTGAGCCGATCCAATGCCAATAGCACCGAAGCAGGAACGTACGTAAGTGCAGTCGGCACACAGCAAACCAGTTCGATGGTACTGGTAGGAATGAACAAGGGAGATACGGTCAACCTGAGCGTTCAGGCCAACTACGAAAGCGATCCCGGCGGCAACTCCTTCCTGCCGATAGCTTTTAGTGCGCTTCACAGCTCATTTGATGGTGCATACGGAGGAGCGGAAGGGATCACCAGCACGGCAAGCGAGTTTGACAAGGCACTCTTTGGCCTAAATGCTGCCGGAAAAGGAAACACCAACGAAGCACCGAGAGCGTTTATCAACTTCATCTTTTTTGATAAAGATATGCAGTACGAGGCCGCAGGTTTTAAGCAGATCAGCACCGCTGCTTTAGGTGTGGGCGTTCACGAACATGTAGAACTGGACGCATCTTTTGTCGCCGATCGGGAGGGATATATTTTAGCTTATTTGAGTAATGAGAACGCCGAAGAGGCGACGGTGTTTTTTGATGACTTCACCGTCTATCACGGGAAGACGAATGTGGT
>JBCCXH010000521.1:0-3776 GCA_039192005.1 Bacteroidota bacterium | reverse complement strand
GTAGAACTTATCTTCAGAGGGTTTCTCATTTTTGCCTTTTCCAGAACGCTGGGAAGTTGGGCAGTTCTACCGATGTTGACGACGTACGCGTTTTTACATTTTGGCAAACCGCTAGGAGAAACCATCAGCTCCATTTTTGGTGGATATGTCCTGGGAATCATTGCATACAATAGCCGGAACATTTGGGGTGGAATTTTTATTCACCTTGGCGTGGCCTGGTTGATGGAGCTTTTTGGTTGGCTGCAACAAGGGTCTAACTGAAAAAATGGTAGTCCGACCCAAGCTACTTTTTGACAACAGTGGGCTTTTCTTTTAAGTAACGCCACATCAGGTGTTAAAAAGATTACTCTGGAAGTGAGTAAACCTGCTCAATACCAAATAACAAGCTTTGGCCAAATGTCAAATAACCCGTCAAAGCCGATCATTCAATGGTACAATCCTGTTCTAATCACGGAACATGGGGACTTTTTGCCTTATCCAACAGCATTGGATAGCGTTGGGTGTTCGGTCCTGACACTAGTCTGAATTAACAAATCTTTAATCTAACAAAATGAAGGCTACCGCTAAATGACCATTAAATACATAACGGAATTAATTTCATATCACCTTATTGAGATACCGAGGGGAGATGGAGTTTACATTTCTATTAAATATTCCTTTTTTATTTAAAAATCCTTAAATCCCGTTGATTGAAATTGGTTTTTGTTTCATTGAACTTGACGGCTCATTTAACCATAAATAACTGAAAAAAATGAAACACGAAATCAGCTTTAAGCGCTATTTTTTTATTCTTTTTCTCGGTCTTTCCTGTTCCTTGTTCTCGGAGCTTTCCGCTCAAAAAAAAGACAAGCTAACAGGTAGGGCAGTACTAAATGCAAAAAGTTTTGCTAATGGGCCAACATCCGGTACCGTGCTGGGCGATGGCCCAATCAACGGGCAGTTCGTTCCGTTTATCAACAAGCAGCCCGTCCAGGGAGTCTCAGCAGCTTTGAAAAGTAAAAGGGGGGAGTTTCTCGTCATGTCTGACAATGGTTTTGGGGCATTGGAAAACTCTGCAGACTATAACTTGCGCGTTTATACAATCAAACCTTCTTTCAGGAAAAGTAAGAAAGGAAAAGGGGGAGGCATCCAAATCTTGGATTACTTCGAGTTAAGAGACCCTGACAAAAAAATCCCCTTTGCGATTGTTAATCACTTTACAGAAGACCGGATTCTGACAGGTGCGGATTTTGATATCGAGTCGTTTCAAAAAGCAAAAGACGGTACGTTTTGGTTTGGCGATGAGTTCGGCCCTTTTCTCATCCACACCACGGCAGATGGTAAAGTGCTGGATGCTCCCATCTCGCTACCGGACTTTGACCATCCAGGGCAAGAGATTCGCGCGCCTCAAAACCCTTTCAATGAAGAATACAGTGCCGTACGTGTACTAAATGCCATGAGAAAGCACGCGCTGAATAACGGAAATGCAAACTATCCGGTATTCTCCCCCTGGTTTGTTATGCTGGATGATGACAATGAGAATACGACCGTGGGAAGCAGGTCTACCCCTCCTTCAGACCTTAAAGGTGCTTCTAGTGAAGTATTCAATGTTCGTTCGATTCAACGAGCAGGATTTCCTGTAGTCGTCTACACGGTCAATGACGCAGAAAACATGAACAACCTCCTGGAGCTTGGAGTAGATGGCATTATTTCAGATCGGCCGGACATACTACTGGAGGTGCTAAAAACCTATGATGGAAACAAAGACGGGCGAGCGGACTTCATGGATGAAAGTGGGTTGATTAATCAAGAAATGTTTGATGCACAAGGACATAGAGGGGCAAGAAACCTGCGCCCTGAAAATACCCTGCCATCCATTGAGGCTGCTCTTGACTATCTCATGACGACCCTGGAGTTTGACTGTGGCATCACAAAGGACAACATTGCCGTATTGGATCACGACCCCTACATCGAAGCAGGCAAGGTAAGAAAATCAGACGGGAGTGCATACGAAGAAGACGATGAGGTATTAGTAAAGGACCTAACACTGGCGCAGATCCAGCAAACGTTTATCGCTGACAAACTACTCTCCGGGAGGCCTGCTCAAACAAATGACTTAAACCTAAGCCCTGTATCCGTTGCTTTTGCCAACGCATACGGTCTGATGGATCCTTACGTCATGCCTTCGCTTCAGCAGGTTTTTGAGTTTGTTAGGTTTTATAAAAACTACTATCAGTTTGGAGTAGGTGCCGGAACGGATGGGGCAGAAACCAAATGGAAAAATGCTGCGCGTATCCGGTACAACATTGAAACGAAACTCAACCCGAGAACGGATGCAGACGATAAAGGAAACACCTTTGTGACCCGAACCAAAGAGCCAATAGATTTTGTCGATGCCATAGGAGCAACGATTACCGCGTATGGCTTACAGCAGGAAGCTGACATTCAGAGTTTTGACTTCAGGTCGCTTTTATTGGTTCACGAAAACTATCCACAGATCAGAACGGTTTGTCTTTTTGGTGATTTTCCCAAGTCCAATGGCGCGGGAGACGGAACCAACCTTCAGGACCAAAATGGGAGGAATACTCCCTGGCTGGCAGGCTTATATTGGCCTTATCGCGTCACCAGCCAAACGGCCCCTTTCAGGTCACAAAGTAGTGGCGGGTTTGAAGGAATGGCCTTGACAAAGGATAAAAGGACGTTGCTTCCGCTACTGGAAAAACCTTTGGTTGGTGGCCCTGAAAAAGAACTGTTGATTCATGAGTTTGACATCAGAAACCGCGCGTACACAGGAACCAGATATACGTATCAACTGGATGAAGACGCCTCAGCCATTGGCGATTTCATCCTTTTTTCCAGAAACAGAGGGCTGATTATAGAGCGAGACGGGTCACAAGGAGACCTGGATGGTTTCAAGAAAACCTTTGAGATCAAGTTGGATTTCTTCAATAAGGTTGTGGCGAAAGGTCCAGCTATTGACCTTTTAGACATCAAAGACTCAAGGGGCATTTCAGCCGTTGGAGCACTGCCTGGGGACGTGGGGTTAGGCAAATCATTTGCTTTCCCATTCGTTACCATTGAAAGTGTCATCCATTTCAACAACAGAAAAGTGGGCATTCTCAATGACAATAACTATCCATTCAGCGTAGGCAGGCACGTAGGCACCGGACTACCGGATGATAACGAGTTTATACTACTCAGGCCTAAGAAGCGATTAGGACGTGCAAAAATTGGACTAAAGATGCTGCAGCAGGCCAGAGCCACGGAATCAGTAGTAGCTGATGCAACAGGTGAACAATCGGAAACGTTGCTTGAACTTTCTACTGAAGTTTACCCTAACCCGTTCCAGTCGCTGGTAAGTATCCAGTTAGACAACGCTTTCGAAGGGGCAACCACCATTTCGTTAATAGACTCGAAAGGAGCGGAAGTCTGGTCTCAGCAACAAGTAATTAGTGAAGCTCAGCAAGTGGTCTCCCTGGATCTATCTCAGGTAAAACTCATGAAAGAGCGGATTTACTTACTAAAAGTCCATTATGCCAACGGCATGTCGGAGGTACATCGTTTGGTGAAGGAGTAATTCATTTCCAGAGTAGAAAATCTCTAAAACGAACACTAAGCCCGGACGCCTCATTGAGAGAGAAGCGTCCGGGCTTAATTTTTTGATGACTTACCCTTTCTGTCTGGAAGTATGGATACATGGTGAGGTGTACACCACACGATCACCATCCCTACTGAAAAACAAACTAAGAACCTGAGCTCGATTAAAAAATCTCGCCTCAGTTTGACCGCGACGGCGG
>JBCCXH010000520.1:0-3781 GCA_039192005.1 Bacteroidota bacterium | reverse complement strand
TGGAATGGTTCCCACTTCATAAGCCGCGAATCTATCACAGCTATCAAAAAGCGAAACCGATTTGAGAGGAACCGTATGCGGGAAAGCCGCTCGTACGGATCTGTGAGGGGGCAGGGAGGTAACGAACTGCCCTACTCGGAAAAGCATTGAAGATGGCCAACAGCAGCCAGTTAAAACCAGGACAAATTGCCATCGCCATTGGAAATCCTTACGGTTTCCAGGCCACGGTTACTGCCGGTGTGGTCAGTGCCATGGGACGTTCGCTGCGAACGACTACCGGCAGGTCGATTGACGATGTGATCCAGACGGATGCGGCCTTAAACCCGGGAAACTCAGGCGGCCCATTGGTCAACACCCATGGAAACGTGATTGGTGTAAATACCGCTATGATCAACATGGCTCAGAACATCAGCTTTGCCATCGCTTCAAACACCGCCCAATACATCGCGGGAGAGTTGATCATGAAGGGGAAGGTAAAGCGGGGGTATCTGGGGGTATCCGGTCAGACAGTGACTCTCCCCACAAAAGTGGTCAGGCATTTCAACCTGGCGTTTGAGACCGGGCTGTACGTCAGCCATGTGGACCATCAAAGTCCTGCTGCCCGAGCTGGAATACAGCCTGGAGATACGTTGGTGGCTTTTGATCATAAACCATTGGATGGAGTGGATAGCTTACATAAGCTACTGGTGGAAAAAACCATCAATCAGTCCTATTTAATTGACCTCTTACGTCGCAATAAATGGAAAACGGTCTGGGCGGAGATTTCGGAGAGGGGAGATTGATAACTCATAAGAGTGTCAATCCCCCTTCACTTGGTAGCACCGGCTCATCACTAGACGGAAATTTGCCAGACGGTTTACGCATCCAGTTCAGGGGTTTGGTCTATCCGCATCCGAAACCCTTACAAAAGCAACATCCTTTACTGTTCCCTCGGCTGCGACATGGAGGTTACAGATCTCACCCTCGTCGTTTCGGTAAAACGTATACCGGGTTCTTCTGCCAGATCCAAACTCATCCGTTCGGCGCGGTCGAAGCATCACATCGTGGTTGTTAGGGTAGTCGAGTACCAGCACGTTGTCCTTAGTTGTAAAACGGTATAAAACATCCAGTTCCTGGGAATAATAGTTGCCTAGGTACTCATCAATCGCTACCGTAGCAGGGTCTGCCAGGCTTACTTTTTCAAAATAGAAGGTCGCTCCACCAAAATCGACCGTCATGTCCCACGGCTGATTTTTATCATCAAAAAACGTATGTCGAACGTTTGCACTGCTAATTCGCTGAAATGTGTTTTTTTGAATCCCTAGTAATGGAATAACATGCCTCCCCATTGAACTTAGTGATTTTAACGTGTCGTTCTCCAGGAAGATCTTCATTCCCATGTCGCTATTCATTTCTTGATAATCGCCAACGATCTGGTTTAAACACTTTTTCTTATGCTTAAACAACGATGCTTCGTGCTTCGGCTTGTTATTTTCAGGAAACAACCAGTCCAACACCTGATAAGCAATCCCTGAAACATTAACCTGTGATGAATTCGCAAATGCCACGACGGCTAAATGCTCTTCAGGAGCCACTAACATGATGGTTCTTAACCCATGTCCTCTTCCTCCGTGTCGTATGGTTGGAAGGTGGATGTAATCATCAAGGAATACGCCTCTGCCATAGTTGGAGATTGACCCGTTGTTGAGGGTATCTTGTGTGGTGAGAAAACCAGAAAGCCATGATTTCGGATGGTCACCTTGCCAATAGATTTTGGACCACTCAAGTAGATCGGTTATTGTGGTCACCACTCCTCCCGCTCCGGTACACAAATTGGAAGAATGGTGTTGTTGGTAAGTTCCATTGCTTTTATAATACGCATAGGCAGGGTTTTTTACGACACTGGATAAACTGCTTTCAAAGAAAGTATCGCTTAAACCAAGAGGTTGAAATAACTCCTCTTCTGCAAAATCAGCTAGTCCTTTTTTAGCTACTCGTTGTACAATTAAAGCCAACAGGACATAATTCGAGTTGCTGTAAAGCATTTTTTCGCCTGGCACATGGTTCAGTGCGTACTGTTTGAAAATCAACGACTCGATGCTTTGATTGGTATATCCACTATAGGCATAATCAAATCCTTTCAAATCAAGCAGCACGTTATGGTTTCGTAATCCACTGGTATGATTTAAAAGGTGTTTGATTTTTATGGACTCTCCATAATCAGGCAACTCAGGAATGTATTTTCTTACATCATCATTCACACTCAATTTTTCGGCCTTTACCAGGAGGCCAATACAAGCAGCGGTAAACTGTTTGGAGATAGATGCAAGCGGAAATTTTGTGTACTCGTTAATGGGAACGTCGTATTCCAAACTAGCAATGCCCAACTGCTTGGAATAGATAAGCTGATCTCCTTTAAGGACCGCCAAACTGATTCCCGGCGTCGAGTCGGATGCGACTCCATCCAGGAGCTGGTCTATTTGTTCTGTGGGTAGACGTTGAGCATATCCCATGACAATGGAAATGAACAGTGCACATGAACTAAAGGTTTTTTTCATAGATTCCAATGGTTTATAGTAAATAGTAATTGATGGTCTTATTGTTTTGGTGTCATGGATCTTTTATACATACGAAAGAATTGCAAAGGCAACAGGATGAACCCAATGAGGAAGGAAAACACAGAGACAATCACCCCAACCCCTTTCAAGTCACCAAGTTGAACAATGATGGAGACCACTGCCAAACAAGCTAAAAGCGAATACATGATTAACCGTAATCGAATAGCGATGACTCTCCCGGAGAAAAATTGAAACTTCCTGACAATAAAAAGCGGAATGAATAGGAATATCAGTCCACTTCCTCCAACAAGTAGTAGCTCCGTAGCAAACGGCCAGTGCATTTTTTTAAACAATAGTCCACAGATGACGACGGCCGTGGACAAGTAACCAGACAAAAACATTTGGAGCGATACCCAAGCAAATCTTTGGTATGCCCATTTAACAATCGGCGCCCCTTTCTTATTGACCAGGTTCCAGTGAGTGAAGTGGGATTCCCCTCACCCATTAGTTTGCCAAGCAGTAATCTTGTCGTCAACAGGCTTGCCATAATATGCCCTTCCGCATTGGCGAAACGGGTAAGTCCAAGGTCTTTTAATTTTTTTTGTATTCCCCTGATGTCATAACTCCTAAATGTATTGTAATGGATGAGGTTTTGAGCACTTTTTTTATAATTGGAATCTACGTGCTCCAATTGTCGTTTGGCATTCTCTTCGGCCTTAGACATATGTTCAATAATAGGATCAAGCCCTTCTATTACCTCCTGTATTTTACTTTTTTTTAGTTTCATCGTCCCAATATGTTAAACCTAGATGAGATTGATACGGTATATTATCCTCCCGAATGGTCTTACTTCTCTATAACACAGGAGCATCGCTAGTTATTTTCGTATTAATTTCCAGTGGCACTCAAAACATACCAAAATCTAAAGTACTCCTAAAGGCACAAAAATGCTATTTACTTGTATTACCAATGCATTAACTTTCAACTATCTGAAAATCTTGATAGGAATATCGCTTTTAGTTTAACCCAAACAAGAGGCTATAAAGATGATGGGATGGACGCTACGGCCATGACTATGCCAAACCATAGCCCCATCACAATATTTAGACAATACTATCTTATTTCTGCCCAACAAGGGATCAAGAAAACCAAGAACGCTGATAAAATGAAGACCCATAGCACTTGATCAAAGAAGTTCATCAATACGTTCAATACTTGGAACTGCTATTCACAGCCATGTGAAC
>JBCCXH010000519.1:0-3818 GCA_039192005.1 Bacteroidota bacterium | reverse complement strand
TTCTCTTATTACAAGTATGAATCACAATCATTAGCTAGAAATAAGCTGTTTTATGATTGTAAAAGAAACTACTCGTATTGAGAACCCCGCAACAGGTATGACATCCGTTGGACAAGTCGTATCCTATCACATCGGTACACATCAGCTGGATGTTTACACCGAAAAGGAGACAATCAGACTTACACAGTATGAAGATGGGATTTTTCGAGTACAACTATCCCGTAATGAAACCTTTGATTCTTTTCACTATGCAATAGAGCCATCCCTTACTTTGCAGCCGATACAGGTGACGGAAAACGATCCGGATCGTCTGGTCTTGCATACAGACCAGCTAGAGGTGATTTTGATGAAAAACCCTTTTCGTGTCATTGTGAAAGATGTAAAGGGGCAGATACTGAATGAAGATGATGAAGCGTTTGGTACGTCTTGGATCGGTGAGCAGGTGACCACATACAAGCGGCTGCAACCCGACGAAAAGTTTGTCGGATTGGGTGAAAAAACCGGACCTTTAAATAAGCGGGGGAGAGGCTATCAAAACTGGAATACGGATCATTTCGGTTACGGTACGGAGACCGATCCGATCTATTGTTCCATCCCTTTTTACATGGGAATCCATCAGGGTGGTGCGTATGGAATCTTCTTTAACAACTCTTACAAATCTCATTTTAACTTCGGAGCGTCGAATCGTCGCTTCTCAAGTTTCTCCGCAGATGCTGGTGACATGGATTATTTCTTCATTCATTACAAGAGCGTTACAGAAATCATTCAAGCCTACAGCCGGGTGACCGGTAAACTCCCGTTGCCGCCAAAATGGGCGTTGGGATACCAGCAGTGTAGGTATAGCTATTACCCGGATACAGAAGTACTTCATACAGCGGCACGTTTTCGGGATAAGGGGATACCCGCGGATGTCATTGTGCTTGATATTCATTATATGGAGCAATACAAGCTCTTTACCTGGGATCACGAACGGTTTCCGAGCCCGGAGGCTATGATCAATCGTTTGAAAGAAATGGGCTTTCAGGTCGTGGTGATGTGTGACCCCGGTATCAAGCGGGAGCAAGGGTATCCCACCTATGAAGACGGAATCGAGGCGGATGTTTTTCTGAAGTATCCGGATGGAACGCCTTATGAGGGAGAGGTTTGGCCAGGATGGTGCCATTTTCCTGACTTTACCAGCGCAGACACCCGAGAGTGGTGGGCAGAGCAGCTAAGCGCCTACACCAAGATGGGGATAGCAGGGTTTTGGAACGACATGAACGAGATCTCTACTTGGGGCAATTCGCTACCGGAGCTGATCGAGTTTGATTTTGATGGTGCCGGGGCCTCCACTCGTCAGGCACGAAACGTTTACGGGTTACTGATGGCTAAAAGTACGCTAGAGGGTGCGCAGCTTCATTTAAAAGGCCAGCGACCGTTTAACCTGACCCGCTCAGGTTTTGCGGGCATTCAAAAATATGCGGCAGTTTGGACGGGAGATAATACGGCTTCGGATGAGCACATGCTCCTGGGCATACGCATGTTGAACAGCATGGCACTTTCGGGAGTTTCTTTTGCCGGTTTTGATGCCGGTGGGTTCATCGGCAACGCCTCTGAAACGCTTTTTGCACGGTGGATATCCATAGCGGCGTTTACGCCTTTTTTCAGAGGACACACCAACGTCAATAACAAAACGAGCGAAACGTGGACCTTTGGTGAGCATACGGAACAGATCGCGAAAAAAAACATCTCCCTCACGTAACCACTGATGCCCTACATTTATGGGGTCTTTTACGAATCCAGCGTACACGGCACACCGGTGGTCCGTTCGCTGGTGGTTACAGATACCTACGACGAAAAGGTCTATGAACCGGCTTACGAAAATGAATTTATGTTGGGGCCTTCGCTGTTGGTGGCTCCGGTATCAAGCCAGAAAGACCTGGAAAAGATTTACTTGCCGTCCGGCCAATGGTACGACCTTTTTACCGATAAGCAGTACGCTGGAAATCAGGAGTGCGCGGTAGAATGTCCCTTGGAAAAACTCCCTGTTTTTGTTCGTGGCTCCTCCATCATACCCATGCAGTCGCTGGTGCAGACCAACCAGGAACAACCATCAGAAGTTCTTGAACTGCACTTGTATAATGGGGCTGAAGATTACACGCTGGTATATTATGAGGATGATGGGTCGTCCTATGAGTACCAGTTTGACCAGTTTTATGAACGAACGCTTACGTTTCTCCCAAACAACAGTCAATTGGTCGTAGGAGCGGTCACGGGTGATTTTTCGAGTATCCACACCCAAATCAAAGTATACTTTCATGGGTTTGAACCAGATAAAACCAAATCACTTGCGAAAGAAGACTACCGTTTTATCGATCCGCTTTCCAATTTTGATCCGATCATTGAGTCCGCACATCCCGACTATGTACTTAAGCAGGTTCCCTATTTATTACATACTTGGTGCGCGGAATCTTTTACCATTAGCTGGCCATTCACTAACCCTTTAACAGACAAATGAACAACCCTATTTTTTTAATGCTTTTAGTCGCGCTTAGTTGCGCTTGCTCTTCCAAAAAAGAACAGCAATCCGTACGTCTTACGTCCCCTGGCGATCAGCTGAAAGTCGTTGTGGGCCTGGATAACGATCAACGGCCATTTTACCAGGCTTTTTACAAGGAGGAACCGGTCGTGGATACGTCCTACCTGGGGGTTATACTTGATAAAGGAGACCTTACCTCCGGGCTAAAGATCGTGTCGGTAGATACCTCTTCTTTTGACGAAACATGGGAACAACCGTGGGGAGAGGAGCGGTGGATCAGAAATAATTATCGTGAGTTGACGGTTGGCTTCCAAAAAGACGGAGGTCCGGGATTGAACCTTGTCTTCCGGTTATACGATCAGGGAGTTGCTTTTCGCTACGTATTTCCTGAATCAGCAGGGCTGGAATCGTTTACCGTTCTCGATGAACAGAGCGAGTTCAACCTGATCGCTGATCATCCCACATGGTCCATTCCGGCATATGGAGGCAATCGATACGAATACATCTATCAAAAGAAGCCTGTTAGTGACCTGGACCTAGTACATACTCCTTTTACAGTAGAAGCTACTAACGGCTTGTACTACCACATCCATGAGGCTGCGCTCTACGACTACCCCAGTATGGTATTGAAGCGAAAAGATAACCATACCCTTACCGCTGATTTGGTGCCACTTAGCAAGACGGACCCTTCTAAAGCCTATCTTGAGGCTCCTTTCCAGACTCCATGGCGTACGGTTCAGGTTGGAGAGAAGCCTGGTGATTTGATTACCAATTATATGATCCTAAACCTCAATGAACCTAACAAGTTGGGGGATGTCTCCTGGGTGAAACCTGGAAAATATATGGGGGTCTGGTGGGAGATGTTCATTGATTTGGGTACGTGGCATCAGGGACCTAAACATGCAGCTAATACAAAAAACGTAAAGAAATACATTGACTTCGCGGGTAAGCATGGCTTTTCCGGGGTGTTGGTGGAAGGATGGAACCATGGCTGGGACGGCAACTGGATGAATGGAGGAACGCGTTTTGATTTTACCCGACCCTATCCTGACTACGACATCGAGGAGTTGAGTCGATATGCTGCCGAAAAAGGAGTTTACCTGATCGGACATCATGAAACGGGGGCCAATACGGAAAATTATGAGCAGCAACTGGAACCCGCGTATCAGTATTTACAAAAGTATGGGATGAAGGCAGTAAAAACCGGATATGTAGAAAATGGAGACACACTTCCTAACGGCTATTATCATCACGGTCAGTATTTTGTCAAGCATTTTCAATCACTTTTTGAAAATGCTTG
>JBCCXH010000518.1:0-3831 GCA_039192005.1 Bacteroidota bacterium | reverse complement strand
GTACGTTTCTGCGATGTTGAACGTTACCGCTCGCTTTTCGCTGCCAATATAAAAGTCAAATATGCGGTTAATCGCTCGAAGAAAGCGCCTTTCCATTCTTCCTTTAAAACTGATCTCCATTAGTTACGTCGTTTTGGGATTAAATTAAAATCAGCCATAGCTTGAGTTAACTCCTGTATTTCTTCAGCTAAAAAGAGGTTGTTCAGGCACGCTGAAACCATCGCTATGACATTGGTTGTAAGCATCAATAATTTGCTTACGGCAAGTTTAGAATTGCCGGAAGTACCCTGAAATAAGAAGCGCTACGGAAATAGTTCGTAGTACTACGTACACGCGATCAGAAACCATCCAATTTTGTCTGCATGTCTGCTGTCTGCAGGCCTGTATTGGATGCCCTTGTTGGTACGTCTGAAAATGATTTTAGCCTGAAAAATTTAGGTGTTATTCATTGAGAGTATGTAATACTCTGACTATGAGGTAATTGATTTTTATTTCATTCAAAATCGTTCGTTCCACGTCGCTCCGCGTCGGCCCAAATTTTGGGAATGAAAAAACTTTAGAATTGATTTATAAGACATTATAAATCATCCCGAAGCTTCGGGACCGATTACTTATGCCACCTTGAGCATTTATCTCATGAATTAAGCAGGTGAATATGAAAAATTCAAGGAGGCCCTATTGAAAAGGGCTCACACCCTGAGCTTTGGGTGGTTCATTTTTACCCGGATTGATGGGTTGGTAGTTGGGGATGACTGTTGCATGTAATCCGTCCCGATCAGTTTACCCGGTAGATAAAAATCTGATCTCCCGGACGAAGCGCACCTTTTACATGGTTGACTTCCAGTAATAACTCCTCGGGAGTCCGGTATTTGGTAGCAATGGTCTGTAACGTTTCTCCCTTTTTTACCGAATAGATAAAAAACGTGTTTCTAATGTCGTCTTCTTCCAGAAAGAATTTGATGCTGGGTACTTCTTTCAGTTGACTTCCTACTCTGATGATGCTTCCAGGCTTAATCACCTCTGACTTAAAAGCGTTCCATTTTTTAAGTTCTGCAACGCCGATACCCAACCTGGATGCAGCCTCTGCAACCGTACTCTCATACCTGATGGCATAGGGCTTCGCTCTTTTGAGCGTTTGTGGGGTTTTTCCGTTGACAATGATTTCCGTTCGTCGGCTAAACATGCGTGCGTACCAACTGTCTCGAGTAGAAAGCGGTCCCTCTCCTCTTGCCAATACGCGAACCAACCCTTCCGGGACACCTATTGTGACGAGGTAGTTACGAATGGATTCTCCTCTTCTTTTGCTCAATTCCTGATTGAACGTACTCGCTCCACTGTCGTCGGTATAGGCCAGTAAATCAATGGAGTGAAGCGTAGCAAAATCCAACTGACCGACGAGGTCTTCCAAGGATTTTTTGGCTACCGGAGTAAGCTGATCAGACGCGTACCCAAAGTAAACGTGTTCGTAGTCGTAGTTGTAGTCCGAGCTGCCAACAATTACCCTATTGTTTTCTGCATGAAAAACGGCTCCATCGGCGAGTGGAGCTTCGGTGAGCTGTTGGGTTACAGGTTGTTCTTCCGGCTCTTTTTTATCCCCTGAAATGATGGCCGGTTTGGGTTTGTTTCTTTTTACCGGATCAAAAAGCTCGTAGCCCTGGTAGTCTTCGATACGAAACGCAAATAAATCCAATGAACGGATGTCCCGAAATTTGGAATTGATGCGTGAATCAATCAATGATTCACCTGAGATAAGTAAGGAGAGAAAAAGGCGCTCATTGCTATTACTCACTCCAAAAGAGTAGAGGTTCAGGTGTGTGTTGTCCGCCCTGTTGGATGATAAAAAACCGGCAGAATCTGAGATTGTGAAATACGTATCATCCAACGTAGAGTTGAACGGATAGCCCAGGTTGTAAATCTCCGGCTCGAAAAACGATTCTCCTTTTGCCGCATAAATGTCGTACCCTCCGTATCCTACGTGACCATTGCTGGCAAAAAGCAGACACTGATAGGCAGAAGAGTAGTAAGGCGTGATGTCGTTTTGGCTGGAGTTAATGATGTCTCCCAGGTTAATCGCGGGTGTCCACGATTCTGGCTCAGTGCCTCTCAGACTCATCCAGATGTCGCTTCCGCCTTCCCCTCCCGGGCGGTTGGAACTGAAGAATAAGGTGTCTCCGGTCATGGATAAAGAAGGTTGCTTGTTTTCTGAACCTACTTCATTGATGTATTCATTGAGCGCCTCCGGGGTACTCCACCTGCCATCGACCAGGTAGGTTACCATAATGGTGCAATCTGACCCACCGGAACCTTTACAGGAAGAGAAGTAAAACGTCTTCCCGTCCCTTGAAAACGAGCCGGACCCTTCGGACCATTCCGAGTTGATTTGTGAAAACTTTTGGCTGTTACTGGCTTTACGCCACCGGTTCTTTTCCCATTCGTACGAGATCAAATCCGGCAACACCCCATCGTATTGGCTGCCGGCATACTGTCCGCCACCTGCAGTCCGTGTACTGGCAAATACCAGTTGTTTATTCCCTGGATTGACCGTCCCGCCAAAATCGTGAAATTTGGAGTTAACACCATCCAGCAGTTCGACGGAATACCCTTTGTTCGTATCCTGCTGCCTCATGGCCAACTGACACCCTTCTTTTTGCTTTCTTGAAAGCTCGATGAGATCTGCATCCGCATCTGGTAAAGAGATCAAAAAAGAGAAAAGCGAATCTGCCTCTTTAAAGTTGGTTTCCAGCTTCAAAAGGTTCGAATAGTTGTACAACGATTTGGCACGAAAATGATTGGCTGTATCAATGACTTCTCCCAGCGACAAGAAGGATTGTTTGGCTTCTTCGTATTTAAGCGTTTGCAAGTAGCAGAAGCCCAGTCGATATTTTGCCCGATAGTTTTTTCTGTCTATCCTGGAGATTTTCCGGTAGAATTCCGTAGCGTCCAGGTACCTGTGATTTTTGAATAAGGTATCTGCTATGCTCGTCATTTTAGGAATGGACTGTGCATAGGCATAGCTCGAAAAAAGAGCCAGGAAGATGATCATATATCCCCTCATTGAATCAAAAAATTGGACTTGAAACATTTCCTAAAGGATTGGATAGATCCAAATTGTAAGTCAATGAAATCTCGTAAGAGGGAAGGCTGCTTCCCAATGCCTCATTGATGTCAAAAGAGGTGGTGTTCAGGTCTGCGCTGATTCCGATCCGAATGTCGTTGATTTGAAATCCCCCAAGAAAGATCAGTGAATCGTCCAGCCGGTACCAGGTTCCGGCCTGAATCACAACGGAGTTGAATGCCCTGGGAGCACTGATCAGTGTGGAGAAGTAGAGGCCTACATTCACCTGCTCGTTCCCGTCAGAGTACAATAGGTAGCCGGATGGATAGACCGATAACCGGGGAGCTACTTCAAACTTAGCAGATCCGAAAGCCCGGAACAATCGACTTCTGGTGGCAATACCTACCCCTGGTTGATCAATCGTTGGTTCATTCAGGTTATCTACGCTTATCCCAAACAAAATGCTTCGGTCCCTTACGTAATAGTTATTGTTATCAAAAGAAGAATAAATCACTCCAAAGTTAAAGGTAGGATAAATGATGGCTTCCGATCCCACAACCTCTCCACCCAATGAATTGTCAAAACCGATGTATCGGTTAAATTGAGAACCCCAGGTCAGGTTATCCCCTTTGATTTGGTTTTGTACGATCCCCCCCTGTAGCCCAAAAACGACCATTTGATTGGTCACTTTCGACAGTTTCATTGCGTAGGCACCGGTCAACAACGCTTTTTGAGCGGTATAGATTCCTTCAAACCCTCTTCTTTCTCTCCAAAAG
>JBCCXH010000517.1:0-3836 GCA_039192005.1 Bacteroidota bacterium | reverse complement strand
AGTTTTAATTATACAACTATTTTTATAGTTATTACAACTATAAACATCGGATTATACTATTTCCAGAAAAATCATTGGTTTGTTCCAAAGGGAAATAATGTGACCAATTTGGTCTCCAGATGATCGTGGAGATAAAACCTCATCAATACTAGAGGTGAAAACCATAAGCCTTCACAGAGTGAAACGAAAGGTAAATACCTACCTCGACCAACACTGAACGCATCTATTTTTAAGAGGCATATAATTCTACTTACGAAGTAGACCGGTAAACAAGTCTAGTACATGGGTTTGATATTTTTTTGAATCCCCCTTCGCCCCTTTACCAAAAAAACGTGGAATATTGGCATCAAACCCAGGTACTTCCATAGGATTAAACTCAACTTCCTAAAGTAGAAATAAAAAAGGGCCGCTCAAAAACACATTTTAAGCGGCCCCTAACCTACTCTTTTTTATAGAAGTAGGTCGTTTCTTAAACCCTAACTGAGTTACATTATCTGACCATCACTCTTCTTGAGTGATTTAACCCATCAATATTTAAATTTAAAAAGTACATTCCTGTCGGTAGGTCTTCAGCCGAAATTCGTAACAGATGTTTTCCTTTTTCAAAAGATTCCGAATGACTCTTCCATACCTTGCCTTCCATGCCGATGATACGAATAGTTGCTTCTGACGAATTGCTCAAAGTAAACCTGATATTGACATCCTCTGAAACAGGATTAGGAAAGACACGAACTTCTTGCTGTTGCGTGCCAGAGGTTTTTACTGAGGCATCTCTCAACATTCCATCCGTAATACGTCCTTGCTCCACCTCTTGACAATCCACCGGACAGGTATCGCTCCAGGTGCCATTGTGGTACCAGCCGTCAGCACATCTGTTTAAATCCACCGTTTGAGATGTTCCATTATTGCTAAATATTAATTGGGTGCATTCTGTATCCTGAAGCGTGTATTGATACCATCCATTCGCTTGAGGTTCCATCATCACCCCAGGCCATGATGTTGTAACCCCGGATGGGGTGGAATTCCAAAAATAGATGGAGGGATTGCTATAGGTATCTGGTTTAAAGTAAACGGTGAAATCCTCTGTTTCCTGAGGGTTATCTGGTCTGGTATCGTACCAGGTGCCATTGTCGTACCACCCCGTATTACATCTTTGTAAATCTACTGTTTGGTTGTTGCCATTGCTACTAAAAATCAGATTTGTACAACTTACGCCATTCAATGTAATTGAGAACCAATCGTCTTCAAAAGGTGTCATTTCCTCTCCCGGCCAGGAGGTAGTAAGCGATTCTGGACTCGTATTCCAATAGTAGGTACTGGGGTTGGAAAGGTTCCCCCTGTAGTAAATCGTCATTGAAGTCCCAGGTTCAACAAACAAAAAATCACGGCTTATGATTTCAGAAGCAAGCCCTTCATTATCATAAGCTATGGCTTTGATTGTCGTATTGGAAGAGATGAGTATTGGATCCGTAAACAAACTGGAGGAAAGAGATGGATTGCTACCGTCAGTAGTATAGTAAACTTCAGAGTTAGTAGGGTTATCGTCTATTACAGTAAGTGATACGAATACGCTTTGCCCTTCTTCAAAGGTCCCTCCATTAGGATTCATGCTTACAGCAGGAGGCTGGTTTACCTCTTCACGTGGATCTGTATCGAACCATGTGCCATTATCAAACCATCCGTCTCGATCTCTAAACAGATCATCTGTTTTGCTATTGCCGTTGTCATTAAACAACAAGTTAGTACTTGCAACTCCTTCAAAAATATACTGGTACCAATCTGAATCATCAACTCTTGACATCTGAACTCCCGGCCAATTGCTCACAGGCAATACGTCCGGAGATTCGTCCCAATAATGCACATTTACCTGTGACCAGGATGCAGGTTTTTTGAAGTAAACGCGTAAACCACTTATGGGACCAATGACATATGTTTTTGTTGTAATGTCAGAAGCTACTCCCTGACGGTCGTAACCTATTGCTTTAACCGTAGTAGTACTAGATACCGTAAATGCCCCGGTATACCGGATGCTTGATCTGTTGGGGTTGGTATTATCTGTCGTGTAAAATATTTCGATATTTCCATCGCCTCCGGCAGCGTTCATGGATATTTGAACCGGCTCTTCGAACCTGGTGTTACCCGGATTAATGGTGACAAAAGGTTGGCTTGGTCCTCCCACACATGTTTCGAAAAAACCACCACCACATGGACCGATTGATCCGGGCCCATTCAATACATAAATACCCGCAGATCCTGAACCAACACTGAAATTGATGCGACCACCTTGTGCGATGGCTTCTCTACCGGTCACTGCATCCCGATAGATCCCATCGGTGACCCCGGAGATAGAGAAACTTGCTCCTCCATCTTTTGTCAGTCCTACCACCACCTCATTACTTCCATGGACTCTTTTGAAAGAAACTGCATTTCCAGGGGCTTCTTTCCACTCCCATGAACCTTTTTGTAAAGCCGGAAGTGCTTTCCTCATGGCGTTTAGTTTTTTGATGTGTTGATAAATCGGGTGGTTTGGAGCCTGATCCATCACATTTCCATAATAAGCCCTACCTGTTCTATCAATGGATTGCTCAATGCCTGCTGCATTATGAATATCCGCAAACTCGCCCGCTTTAAAACGCATTTCTGTACCGTAATAAACGGAAGGAATACCTCGCCAGGTAAACATGAAGTTCATGCAGGCTGCCAGGTTTTCGTCACTTCCTCCGTATCTTCTGTTCCAATCATTATTAGGTCCAAAGTCATGATTATCCAACCAGGTAATTAAGGTCGATGGATCACTGTATAGGTTGTCATACCTGGCTGCTGCTTTTACTGTTGGGAAAGATTGTCCTTCCTCAAACGTTCCGTGAAAGGTGGCCTCCCCATAAAAGTCGATGACTGCCATGTCGAGCGGTTCGGAATTATTTACTGCCCCTCTCCAGGTATAGTAATGCGGATTGATTTCTTCGACCGGGTGTAATTCATGTCTTAACTGAGCTACCTCGGCAAAAATGAATAAGTCAGGGTTGATGGATTTAAACGCATCATAGAAATAAAGCGCATCTTCTTTGCTCATATGCTTCATGGTATCCCAGCGAAATGCGTCTACTCCCATTTCGATATACCTGCGATAAGCATTGACCAGGTAGTTTCTTACTTTTGGGCTTCCTGTATTAAGGTCAGGTGTATCTCCCGCTAGTGCCCGGTTGTGCAAGTTCTCGATGTCGTCAAAGCCCTGAGCAAATCCATTTCCGGAGTGATGGTACCACTCCGGGTCCGATGTGTCTACATAGCTCTCCTTGCTTGGAAAATTAAAGGCCGCCAGGTTCTGATTAAAAGGTGCGGGCATTTTAGCCAAATTTGCCCGACTCCAAATAAGGCCATCGTCCGGGTTGGGTGTAAGGCCGTCGTATTCCCAGTTGGGGTTGTCTACGGCTGCCCATGGTCGGGTAGGGTCCGTATTGTACTTAATTTCTGCGACGTCCTTGATTCCGAACCTTCCTGCATGATTGGTTACTACATCCAGGACAATTTTCATACCTCGTGCATGTACTGCATTAATCAAATCCTGGAAGGTAGCTCCTGGTGATTCCAGGCGCGGATCTACTCTGGTGAAATCCCATGCGTGATAGCCGTGATAGTCCAGCGGACTTCTATTATGGACAATAGGTGTAATCCATATTGCTGTAAAACCAAGGTCCTGAATGTAATCCAGCTTCTCCATCAACCCCTTGAAATCACCTCTCCACGTAACATCATCAGGGTCGGTAATACTTGGATTTAGTTGCGGGTCAGGATTGTACGAAGACCATTCGGTAGGGGCATTATTATCCGGACCT
>JBCCXH010000516.1:0-3840 GCA_039192005.1 Bacteroidota bacterium | reverse complement strand
GTTCATCCCAGGGATTTGGTTAACGATCCTAAAATATTGTACGTAGGCGTAGGAGGAGGGATGGAACTGTTACAGTTTGCCTATTTCAGCAGACAAAACGAAGGGGTAGTCGGAGTGGACGTAGTAGATGAAATGCTGGCCGCTTCTGCGGAAAATTTTAAAGAAGCAGAGCGTGTAAACCCCTGGTTTTCATCGGATTATGTGAGCTTACGAAAAGGGGACGCATTAAGCCTACCGGTAGCGGACGAAACCATTGATGTAGCTGCTCAAAACTGCCTGTTCAATATCTTTCATGAAGAAGACCTGAAACAGGCGCTAAGTGAAATGTACCGAACGTTAAAACCTTACGGACGCCTGGTGCTTTCAGATCCCATCAGCGAAGATGTCATGCCGGAAAACCTAAAAAATGATCCCGAACTAAGAGGGCTTTGTTTGAGCGGTGCCATTCCATTAAAATCTTACATAAAAATGATCACGGATATAGGTTTTGGAACCATAGAAATTCGGGCTAAAAGACCTTATCGGATTTTGGATACCGGCCATTACGATACGGACCGTCCGATTCATATAGAAAGTGTGGAAGTGTGTGCGATCAAAGATCCGATGCCGGAAGATGGTCCGTGTGTTTTTACCGGAAAAACAGCGATCTACACTGGCAACGAAGAATATTTTGATGATCACAAAGGACATGTCTTAATGTACAATCAGCCGTTGTCGGTATGTGATAAAACAGCGGGAAACCTGATGGCTTTGGGTAATAAAGATATTTATGTCAGTGAAAGCACGTATTTCTACGATGGCGGCGGATGTTGCTGATCCAATTGATAAAATAATGAAAACATCATTGAGCGGTGTCAACCCAAGCTGTTGAGATTACAATGATGACGACTAAAAACATTACAAAACGGCTTATTTCAGAAATTAAGAAGCAATGAAAGAAACTTATTACGATCCTTCCGATCTCAAGAAATTCGGAAACATTACAGAGTGGCAGAAAGAACTGGGAGAAAAGTTCTTTGACTACTACGGAAATGTATTTAAAGAAGGTGCGCTGACAGCCAGGGAAAAGTCGCTGATTGCTTTGGCGGTGTCTCATGCCCTGCAATGTCCCTACTGCATTGACGCCTACACGTCTGATGGGCTCAAAAAAGGCATTGACGAAGAGCAGATGATGGAAGCCGTTCATGTGGCTGCAGCGATACGAGGTGGTGCCACTTTGGTGCATGGTGTCCAGATGATGAATCAGGTCAATGAAAAACTAATGTGATGGAAAAGTCCCTTTTAAGACGAAAGCACAAGCTGGCATCTCCGGAAGGCCAGATAGAGGTATTGAGTGACGCGGAGGCAATAAAAATCCCAACCTTTGAAAGCAAACTTTTGGAGATGGGGCATGCTACGCTAAAGCCCACAAAGGTCGATATTTTTCAGATCAATGTAGGTAAGATGTGCAATCAGGTATGTGCGCATTGTCATGTGGATGCAGGACCGGGCCGAAAGGAAATCATGACACGTGAAACCATGCAGCAATGCCTGGATGCCTTAAAAGGGACGGACATTTCTACCATTGATTTAACGGGTGGAGCACCAGAAATGAATCCGAACTTTCGGTGGTTTGTGGAAGAACTAAGCAAGCTGGGTAAACACATCATCGTTCGGTGTAATCTTACAATCATCTGTGCCCATCCCAAATACAACGACCTGCCGGAGTTTTTTAGAAAACATAACATCAACGTGGTGTCGAGTTTGCCCTACTTTACAGCCAAGCGAACCGATGCACAACGAGGAGACGGCGTTTTTGATCAATCAATCAAAGCATTGAAGATGCTAAACGCCGTGGGATACGGAAAGGAAGATTCCAACTTAAAACTCGACCTGGTTTACAACCCGGCAGGTGCTTTCCTTCCCGGAGATCAATCAGGATTGGAACATCAGTTTAAACGAAAACTCCTGGAATACGACATTGTATTCAATGACCTGTTTGCAATTACGAACCTTCCTGTCAGTCGCTTTCTGGAGTATCTGGTACGAACAGAAAAGTTCGGGGAGTACATGGACGAGTTGGTCAATGCCTTTAACCCCGCTGCCGCCCTCGGAGTGATGTGTAGAAGTACGATTAGCATCAGTTGGGATGGATTCCTTTACGATTGTGATTTCAACCAAATGCTGGAATTGAAAGTAGAAGGCCCCAATCACATCTCAGCATTTGATGTCGGTCGGTTGGAACAACGAGACATTATTTTAAACCAACATTGCTACGGATGTACTGCCGGTGCTGGTTCCAGTTGTGGAGGGACGACGACTTGAATTAATGAAATGATAAGGTTATTTCTTCGATTCAGTTTCCTTTTCTCTCAGTAAATAGTTGATCTGGATATCTATCGCGAAGATACTGGTCTGTACGAGAGCTATAAATTATTTAGGTGGTATGGTTTTAAGAAAAGAAAAAAAAACCTTGATGCGGTTTTCCAACCATCTTCAAATAGATTGAAAATCAATACGGCACTTGTTGTGTCGAATCTTTTCCATTTGATAAAACCAGTGTACTTTTGCATCAGCCAAGCAGATATAATCGAAGTTTTATTCAAAATACACAAGACGCGATTAAAATCATGTTGCAGTTCTCCTTAATAATGCATTAAGTTTCACTATCAAATTAATAAAATGCACCCTGTAGTTGATAAGCTGTATTTAAAGTGTTTAGTGGTACGTCAGAAAGTGGTTTTTCAAATCAATATCACAAATTCATGGACATAGACGTAGCATTTATAAGTACAAATGAACGCTAAGGAAAAACCTCGCCACCAAAACTGAATCATTATGAGGCTCGTTTCCATCTTTTTATTAGTTACCCTTTATTTCAACGCTCAGTCCCAAAACTTCTCAACAGATGATGTTCGGCTGATCATGGCAATGGATGAGCTATTCAAAGCAAATCACATTGACTACCAAAAGTTGATGTCCGAACTTAAAAATAGATTTCCTGATCAACTTTTATCAGAATTAGATCCAGAAGCAAACTACCTGACCGAGATTGAAGCTAAAAAGATACGGGAGCTGTTGAGCACTTTTGATCTGAAGGAAGCAAATACGAGGGGTAGGTTGGAAGGTATACGGGAGTTGTTCGAGTTACGATTAAGAACGACGAAAGAGATGTTGTCATCCATAAGTAAGATGGATTTTTATCAAAAAGATTCTGTTCTTCTCAATCAAAAGAAAGATTCCATTGTTTTTTCTGTCAATAATGAAGCGCTAAAAAATAGATGGATTCGTTCTCTGAAATTTGACGTCCTACTCAAGCATACTAAAGACTCATCACTTATCGGTAAAACGGAGGCCCAGATAAATACCAGCCTGAACCAACAGTTTTCTTTTCAATTAGCATCAAGTATTTGTTACCTGGACCATCTGGTTTCGAATGATAGGGAATTGACAAACTATGTACTCCATTCCTATTTGAAAGCGTACGGTAAAAGTTTTGATCCTCACTCAAACTACCTATCACCACAAGAAGAAAGCAGTTTCAATACCAACTTATCATCAGAATCTTACGGAACTGGAATACAGATAGAAAAAAGAGGAAATAAGTTATTCGTGACGAATATTATTCCATTGAGCTATGCAAGCTTCAATAAACACATTAATGTAGGAGATGAAATAACGGGAGTTTTAATGGATGATCGCATGATCTCTCCGGCATGCCTGTCCGAGGAGAGATTAATCGAATTTTTCTATGGTGATCATAGTGGAGAGATCAAATTTGAGCTAAAGTCAAGCAAGGACTTCCAGTACAGAAACATGAAGCTTCAAAAAAGCTTTGTTGATAACTCTTTTAATCATACG
>JBCCXH010000515.1:0-3844 GCA_039192005.1 Bacteroidota bacterium | reverse complement strand
TTAAAGTTTCCTGCACGACTTGCCGTACATAGCTTGCTTCTTCTATGAATATCGGGCTAAAAGTTCACGGATCGAACTACCTATAAACCCGTCGCTGGAAGATCAAAAGGCGGGATTATTGGTCTCAGCAAAAACTAAGACCAGAAGAAATGGTTCGAGTACCCTCGAACCAAAGCATCGTGATCACCTCTAGCTATTAATCTGCTGAACTTGAGGCTATGTAAAGTATATCCGACTTTCCATCGCCATTAAAGTCCCCGATTTTAACATGCCTTGGGTGAACTCCCATGACAAAGACAGCACCCTCAAGGTTATTTAACACATGCCAATTTCTGCGTTCATCAGAATTTGACCAATCATTAGCCCCGAAGTGAATCAAATCATCCTGACCGTTTCCATTCCAATCACCATAGCGAACACGATCCAAGGGCCTGAACTGTAACAGTCTTGTAAAAGAGGTCTCCTTTCCTGACCCACCATCATCATAGAGAACTTTGTATCGTCCCGATTCTCCAAAGACAATATCATACGTATCATTACCATAAAAATCTCCAATCAAACCCTTACGTAAATTAATTTGGCGTGTCATCCACAACACCTCATTGCCTCGGCAACCCCACCACATGTAAAGCTTGCCATCTCCGGATTTATTGGCGATCAAATCCATTTTACCATCACCGTCAAAGTCTGCTCCTCTAAAGACATCTACTTTGCTCGAATCGAAAGTTGATAAGGTTTCCGAACTCCAATTGGGGCCATAATAGACCTTAAAGGTTGTTCCGGAAATCACAAGTAGGTCATCTCTCTTATCACCATTAACATCTCCTATTACCACATCTCCGGCTGGAAAAGTGACAATAGGTACCGCTTCCTGGTTGATGTTGTATTGAACATAACCTTGAACATTTCCATCTCCAAGATCCTCTTGATGAAACAGGTCATCCTTCCCGTCCCCATTGAAATCACCCACCTTTAATTGGTCTGCAGAGACTGTAATGGAATTAATTCTGGCAGATAGCTTTCGCCCTTCCGAAAACAGATAAACACCATTAAAGCCAACATTGTACAAATCTTTAATTTGTTTTTCAGAAGCTTCATTATTTTGTACCAGACGCTCCATCCATGTTTCGATGTTTTGTGCATTTTTCAGTGTCCTCAACATCACCTCCCATGTGAATCCATCGATAGTATCCAAGGGTCCATCTACTCCAATAGGATTTGGTTCATCTTCATTATCCATTAAATCCAATGCAAGTGTATTTTCAGAAACATGCGGTAGGTCCTCCAGGTAATTGTTTAACTCCTGCATGATATTATTGTATGCGCTACTTTTCACTACTTCATAAGCAATGGCAAATGACCATAAACGCTTGAGATTATCATCCATCCTCCTGGCTCCCGTATTGCTTAGCCGATGGTATTCAAACGCTTCTATCATTTGCATAAATAGCAGGGCATCATCCAATCGTGTGCGATTACCCAGATGAGGGAAATTGAGATTTATTCGATTACCTGCCAACGTAAATGGGCCTGAAATTTGCCTTCCTGTTGAAACAGAAAGATAGAGCTTACTTGTTGCCTGCTGCCACATATAAAATGCCTCAGTGGTTATCTCTTTTTCTATCAAGTCTCTAAATTGTAGGTACTGTTGCAGCGCTTCCGCAAAAACCTTACCTACAACATGATCATAATCATTTCTAGTACCCAGTGTCAAGTTGAACTGACTTCTCCTTTTTCCACTGGAGACCAGGATCCGGTTATTATTGATCCTTAAGTCATAGGGCATTAGGTTACCAACCTCCGTTGGCGGATAGTAAACGGAAGGTATCGATTGGGTGTGATATTCAAAATGATAAACGACCGAATGTCTGGGTCTAGCCCCGGGCCAGCGAAACTTACCATGTTTGTCTGTAATCGCAGTTTTCCACTTATTAGGTGTGATGTTCTTTCGAATTTTCACGATCAACTGTGGCAGTGGAAATGAGTTTCCTTGACCATCCAAGGCTTTTATTTGACCTCCTGGCCGCCATTTTCCTGCCCTGGGATCATCTCCGCTTTCAAATGGCCAACCTGCAATTTCGTAGGCTCTTTCTTCTAATCGGGCAATGTCCTCCTCCCTTTCAGCAACATCCGCCAGGTGTTCGGGAAGATACAATGAAGAAAGAACTGTATATTCTTTCAAAGGGAAAGAACCATCTACAGGAATGACTCCATAGAAAACACCATCTTCCACCTCTTCGGTTTGATTCTTATCAGAGCCATAGATCGGGTATGCAAACACATCTGCAGTTTCTTCCAATTCATCCAGAGAAACACCTTCTGGTAAGGTAAAGCGTACATACTGATAGTTTTCTACTACCTCAATATCTTCAGCGTTGAATGTAGGATCTGTACTTAGTTCATTCAACGCTTGTTGCATGACCGGTACAGAATAGGCTGTCGTTACTTTGTTAGCCCCAACCGTCTGGTCAAGTGGTGTTTCGGACCCAAGATCATCCTGCTCGCAACTTAAGGTTACGATAACTCCAATAAAAAGAATAAATGCCTTGTTAACCAGGGATTTGATTTTAAAATAATTCATTTTATTACTCCTTTGGTTAGTTAATGAATATGACATCTGTTGAATTGTTCCCGGTGAAATCTCCTATTACTAGTGATTGAATACCTGACCCTACCTGAAAGTCATCTCGTATTTTGATCCAATCTTTAGAAGCTCCATCACTGACGTACCAGCCAGCACCTTCGAACATGCTGAGACCAAAATGCCGCAACACATCATCCGCTCCATCATTATTAAAATCACCGATTAGTACATCTGACATGGGAGATCCGCTGTTGTTGATCTTTTCCCAAGAGTCAAAAGGCCTTTGATCCTTCCCAAAAACTACATACCAACCTACTCCTTGAGCGCCTCCTGTACCATGTCGTGCCAGGACATCATCTATGCCATCTCCATTGTAATCTCCCACTCGAACATCTTTCATCTCGAAGCCAGAAGAGGTTACCTTGTTCCAGTTATTGTGACTTAAAGGCTCTTGAAGATTAGCAAGAGCTACATACCATCCCTTACCTTGCCCATTTAGGTTATTCCATTGTCTCATGATGTCATCTATGCCGTCTCCATTGAAATCCCCAACTGCAAGCGTGGACACTTCTGAGCCAGAGCCAGATATTTTAGTCCATGGGTTAGTTGCCCCCTTAGAAATATGCCAACCTGATCCTCCTAGTTGAGTAAGAAGGTCTGACTTGCCATCCCCATCAAAATCACCGATCAGCGCTTGAGTAATTGGATAGGAAGAGGCATTAGCTTTGTCCCAACGGTGAAGGCTTTTGCTGTACGCGATGTACCAATTCGAACCATCTGATGTAATCAGGTCATCTTTGCCATCCCCATCAAAATCTCCAACCTTAATGTTTGCAGCAGGTATTCGGGACTGGCCAACAGCCGTTCCATTCCCTTTGGCTCCATCAAATACATACATCCCGTGCGTTACAGGCTCTTCACAGTGAAGGCAGCTTCTGAATTTTTCAGCATTGATGATTTCCTTAGTGGAAGGGTGCCACCTACTGGTTACGGTACTTCCATTAGCGGAAGTATTCATAATATTTCTGTCCTGATCATTATGAGGTGCTTTGAACAAATGCGCCATCTCGTGTGAATAAGTTTGAACAGAGTAAGCGGTACTTACAACGGAAGTTACAAACATGTAAGACCGGTTGAATGGCAGGCACTCGAAAAGGCGCAAGTCATTCGGAATGCGGAGCTGACTGTCTAGCACGATCGGCCGGGGGTGTTTAGGTGGTCCACCGTTTGAATACCGAGCGGTTAAACGGGGGTTATCGG
>JBCCXH010000514.1:0-3851 GCA_039192005.1 Bacteroidota bacterium | reverse complement strand
CTGACTTTTGATGAAGAATTTATAGCGCTCAAATGTGGGCACACTCATCATTTTGATAATCCTGCTTTGCATGTCGCAAACACATGTATTGAGTATTGATATTATCAAGTCCTTGGATTTAGGAGAAATGACAGAAAAATCAAGTGCATTTAAATTGATTATTTCAATGATGCTATCTTCAAGTACGTCGAGAAATAACTCAGAAGGTTGGTTAGTAGTGATAGATTTAGGGTCATAAATACTACTTCCTGAGGTGGCAAATGCGAAAATGTGTAGCTTCCCGCCCTCATCAATGTCATAACTTCTAACCAACCCTTGCTTTATAAAGTATAGCTTTGAATTTTCATCGCCTTTATGCTGAATGATGTGGCCCTTCTTGTAGCATCTCAACCTTGTATTCTGATTTTCAAATGGTCCTCTCAGTACTTTTTTTATTTCACTCTTCATTCTTATTGACTTTTTATGGTTTAGTGTTTAAAGGATGCAACCTGATGCAGATTTAATCATGGTTAGCCAGGTATTAAGACGTTACGCTACTGAGGTAACATTTAGGAGCTAACCAAGATATATAATCTGATTCGGTCATTTAAATTTTAGTTAGATGGTGCAATTCATCTAAACGATCCTGAATAATTTACAAACTTTCGTGACGAAAGTTCAAAGTGCAAGAAAATCAAGACGGTCCGTCGCACGGTACTTAGGGTTATTTTGGCGTGGAGGTCGCGCCAGACCGGGTCGCGCCAGACCGGGTCGCGCCAGACCGGGTCGCGCCAGACCGGGTCGCGCCAGACCGGGCCACGGAGGCCTAATAAATTAAGTCGAGCACCAAAATATTCATAAGTGCGATGCGGCGGACCGCCTGATATTGAAGGCGCCCGGCTAGGGGAATTTGGACTTGCAGTAGGAAGTTTGTGAATTATTCATGCTACAATTTTTTCTACTTAAATAGTGAGCTAAGAATGGGTTCCAGCGTGACAACAAGCGCATATTCTTCACCCTCTGGTTGACTGGATGTTAAAAAGTACTGCCCTTCCACTCTCCATTGAACGGGTATTTTACCAAGCCTAAAGAGGTCACCTATCCCAAGTCCTATTGGAAAGTTGAGCCTGTTGTGGCGGTCTTTTTTCCAGTCAATAGTAACCTTGGGTTCCATCCCTATTTGCATCGTATGGGTGAGCCGATACATCAATACATATTGAATAGAAGAAAAGCTGATATCTTCTCTCTTACTATCTCCTGCATACGACCACCAATGCTCGACGAATGCGCCAACATTCATGCTTCTTAAGCCTGTCCTGTATTCGTCTCCCAGATAAAAAATGGAAGCAGCCGGACCTAATTGAAATTTACCCGATCCCAATTCCTCCTCACTGGCAGTGGGAAATGTCGCGCTGTAACCCAAACTCCAGATAAAACCTTCATGTCGGGATATAGGGGTAACCAATGACATTAAGCCGATATCTCCGAACCCGTCCAACCGCTCCACAACCCGTTCTTCGGCTTCATGACTTTCATGTGGTGCGGACAAAAACTCAAAGGAAGGCCTGGTTGCAAACGTCAATTTGTCATCAAAGATTCTCAAACCAAAGATCGGTTGAATAAGCGTCCTGTTTTCTGGTAACTCATCAAACCCCTCTCCCTCGAAGAAAATGGTCTCATTTTCTACAATGACAAAAGAAACCGTACTGGCTGGATGACTTGTTTTTTGTACAAGCGCTCCATGGTGCTCATGGTGTTTCTCCTGGCAAAGCCCATTTGAAAAGTGAAAGATCCATGTCAGCATTGCAAGATTTCTTACTGTACTTTTCATAAATAGTTAGTTTTTCAAATAGTTAGAAGTCTGTATTTAGCTGATACCGAAAGATGCACTCGAAGCAGATTTAACGGCCCTTTCCCACTGATGGGGAATGGGCTCTTTGAGCAATACACCAGGTTCCAGGTATTCAAATAATTCACTGTAGTTCTTTATCTCCGTAAAATCCGTTCTTCTTACCCTATGCCAGGGCCTTAAGTCACCTGTAGTCTTCAATCCCATCGCACCGACTATTTCAGCCACACTTTCTATTGTGCTGTCGTGAAAAGAAGAGGTACGCTTAGCTTTATCTTGTATGTCCAAAGCCTGCATGTAATGAGGATCTTGCGTTGCAACCCCCGTGGGGCATGTATTTGTATTACACTTAAGTGATTGAATGCATCCAATGGCCAACATCATTCCACGTGCTGAATAACATAAATCAGCACCAATGGCGATGTTTTTCACAATATCAAACCCGGAAATGATCTTACCACTGCAGATAACCCGAATCCTGGATCTTAAATCGAAACCCGTTAAGGCATTGTGTACAAAAATGAGTGCCTCTGTTAAAGGCGCTCCGATACTATTAGAAAACTCCAACGGAGCAGAGCCGGTACCTCCTTCTGCACCATCCACGGCAATGTAATCCGGAAGGATACCCGTTTCAACCATGGCCTTACAAATAGCTAAAAATTCTCTCCGTTTCCCTACACATAATTTAAATCCGATGGGCTTTCCATCTGAAAGGTCACGAAGCTGCTTTACGAACGCCAGCAATTCGACAGGTGTAGAGAAAGCGGAATGTGCGGGTGGAGAATTTACATCTTTCCCCAACGGTACATTTCTGATTTTAGCAATTTCTTGGGTAACCTTAGCAGCTGGTAAGATCCCTCCATGACCCGGCTTCGCTCCCTGAGATAATTTGATTTCGATCATCTTGACACAATCATGAGCGACTTTTTTCTTGAATAAATCCGGATCAAATTTCCCTTCTAATGTTCTCGCTCCAAAATAGCCGGTTCCTATTTGCCAAATGAGATCACCACCGTTTTCCAGGTGATGGTGGGTCAATCCCCCTTCACCTGTGTTTTGAGCAAATCCGCTCTCACTGGCACCACTGTTTAATGCCAAAACCGCATTTTTGCTTAATGCACCATAACTCATTGCCGAGATATTCAATATACTGGCGCTATAAGGCTGCTTACAGTTCGGGCCACCAATAAGGACACGCATCGTTTCCGGTTCAACTTTAACTGGATTCAGGGAATGGTTGACCCATTCATAACCTACCTCGCTTACGCTATGTCGCGTACCAAAAGGAAGGGTGTCCAGTTGATTTTTAGCCCGTTGATAGACCAGAGAGCGCGTTTCGCGCGAAAAAGGCACACCGCTGGAATTGGACTCGACGAAGTATTGATTGATCTCCGGCCCAATACTCTCCAGCAAGTAGCGAAAGTTTCCGATGAGCGGAAAATTCCTTCTAATGGCGTGCTTTCTTTGGATCATATCATACAACCCAATCAAAAAGAGTGGAAACACCACCACCATGCTCCAGAGAATGGGAGACCAGATAAACTGGATAAGTGCGATGAGAGCGAAGATCACCAAGAATGAAATCAGAAATTGCCGCTTCATTCTTCTAGCCGTTTATTGCCTTTTTTGTATAAATAGCTGTCAATAGACCACGTGCCACCGCCAGCAAAGAAAAGATAGAGGAAAACAAAACAGTAAAGTACTGCCAGTTCTCCCTGATTGATAATCGGTAAAAAGGACTTACTAAAGAATACCATGAAGTAGGCTACTGCCATCATCCCACTCAATACAAATGCGGTCCAACGGGTAAAAAAGCCGATGAACAGCATGATCCCGCCAAAAAATTCTAAAATGCCGGCGGCTGATAGCAAGCCGGAAAGCGCTCCCTGCATTTCGGAAGGCGGATAGCCGAAAAGCTTCTGAGTCCCATGCCAAAATAGGAGGAAACCAAAAATTATTCTCAATAGTGCCAGTGCCTTATTATTCCAATGATTCCAAAAAATTTCCATCTTCTTAATTTTTT
>JBCCXH010000513.1:0-3862 GCA_039192005.1 Bacteroidota bacterium | reverse complement strand
GCAAATAATTCTCTTAAAAAGAAATAATCAATTGTTTGGAGTCAATTCATTGATTAATTTGGATGGCATATGGCTAGTGAGTACAAAGACGTTGCTGAGTTGACAGCTGAGGATCAATCGGATTTCAGTGGAAACTACATTGAAAAGTTTGAAGGCAAGCAGACAAAAGATCACTTTCCATCCCAATGTGTGGACTGGGAGAAAATAGGTCAAAAATTCTATTTCCATTCAGAGAATTGCACCCTTGAAGTCAGCGTTATCACCAATGAAATATTAAAATTCAGGCACGGTAACGACGGGTATTTTGAAGACGATTTTTCGTATGCAATCAGTGAAACGTATCAGGCTGAAGAGGTCAATATCAGTTTTAAGGAAAGGCAAACCTACTTTGCAATCCATACGGAAAAGATCAAGTGCTACATCTACAAGGAAAACCTAAAGCTACGCTTATTAAATCTTGATGGAAAAGTAATCCTCGAAGATGAAAAAGGTTATCACTGGCAAGAAGAGAACACCTTTGGTGGGGACGTAGTTATTTCCACCAAAAAAATAAAAAACAATGAGTCCTTTTATGGACTGGGAGATAAAACGGGCAATCTAAACCTGAGAGGAACGAGAAAAGAACTTTGGGGAACGGACTGTTACGGATATGGAAATGAAACCGACCCGGTTTATAAAAACATCCCCTTTTATCTCGGGCAAATTGAAAAGGCGAGTTATGGAATATTTCTTGACAACTCGTTTCGGAGTTATTTCGATTTTGGATCGGAGCGAAAGAACGTAGCCAGCTTTTGGGCACAAGGCGGTGAGATGAGGTATTACTTCATTTATGGTCCTGACCCGATGGATGTGGTTACCCGATATACGGAACTCACCGGCAAAGCAAGTTTACCCCCCATGTGGGCATTGGGGTACCATCAGAGTAAGTGGAGCTACTATCCCGAGTCGGTAGTCAGGTCATTAGCTAAAGAGTTTAGAGACCGCAAAATACCCTGCGACGTTATTCATCTGGACATTGATTACATGGATGGCTTTCGTTGTTTTACATGGGATAAGGAACGGTTTCCCAATCCCGAAAAAATGACCGCAGAGCTTAAAGAGCAGGGATTTAGGACCGTCGTAATCATTGACCCGGGGATTAAAATAGACAAAAAGTACTCTGTTTATGTGGAAGCGATGGAAAAGAATTATTTCTGCCGTCGCGGAGACGGACCTTTGTTAAAGGGAAGTGTATGGCCCGGGTTGTGTCATTTCCCCGATTTCACCAACCCTAAGGCGCGCAAGTGGTGGGCAGGCTTGTTCAAAAACTTTGTTGATAGTGGGATCAGTGGCGTGTGGAATGACATGAATGAACCTGCCATGTTTGAACAGGGTACCTTTCCTTTGGATGTGCGGCACGATTATGATAGCCACCCATGTACGCACAGAAAAGGGCATAACGTATATGGTTCTTTAATGGCCAAATCCACCAATCAGGGACTAAAGAAATCCAAAAAAAATAAACGCCCATTTACCATCACACGGTCCGCATATGCTGGCATCCAGCAGCACGCCTGTGTCTGGACAGGGGACAATGTCGCCTCCTGGGAACACCTACGAATTGCCAATATTCAATGTCAGCGTCTGAGTTCCTCTGGAATTTCCTTTGCAGGATCGGACGTTGGAGGTTTTATTGGCACTCCTTCCGCTGAACTATATACCCGTTGGGTGCAGATGGCTGTCTTTCACCCTTTCTTCCGGACTCACTCCTCTGGTGATCATGGGGATAAAGAACCCTGGGTTTTTGACGATTTTCACATCGCTATTATTAAAAGATTTATCGAGTTCCGGTATGAATTAATGCCTTACATCTACAGTGCGTTCTGGAAATACTCTACAAAAGGCATTCCGATCATCAAATCTTTAAACCTGATTGCGCCAGATGATCCTGAAATACATTACAGAGAAGAAGAGTTCATGTTTGGAGACCATTTGCTGGTGGTTCCTATATCTGAAGAAAGTGCAGTAAAACGAACGCTCTACCTCCCTAAGGGTACTTGGTATAACTACTGGACAGACGAACACCTGGAAGGAGGACGAGAAGTAGAGGTACAGGCTCCAATAGATCAAATTCCCCTTTTTGTGAAATGTGGTACGATACTTCCGAAACAACCGGTCATGCAGTACACCAATGAGTTTGAGTTTAGTGAATTGACGCTGGACATCTATTTCTCAAACAAGGCACAGGAAACCGAAATTTACGAAGACGCGGGAGACGGGTACGACTATCAAAGCGGGGAATATGCCATTAGAAAGTTTACAACGCTAAAAACCTCTACCTCTTACATCATCAATCAGTTCGTTGAAGGATCATTTGATAGTTGTTATGAATATTTTCACTTCATTTTTCACCAATTCCCCCCAACATCTGTCTTTCTGGTAGATGGTGAAAATTTCACACAAAAAGTTGAAGCGGATGGGAAGGTTAAGCGTTTGACAGTCCCCAAAAAATTTAAAGAATTACTAATTACAATAACTTATGATTAAGAAGCAGCCATTAAAGTCTAAGTCCGTCTGCAAGGTTACATTCGGACTGACAAAAAAGGAGATAGGTCGGGCGGATAAAGTCTACCTGGTAGGCGAGTTTAATAACTGGAATGAATCTACGACGGAACTTACCAAACTAAAATCAGGGGATTTTAAACTCGTACTTCCTCTTGAATCAGGAAAGGCCTATCAATTTCGCTACCTGGTGAACGGTACAGACTGGGTCAACGACTCACAAGCCGACAGGTATGTAAACAATGGAGTCAGTAACGACACAAACGGTGTGATTGAACTTTAAAAAACAAAGCGCTATTTCACCGGATTGCCATCTAATAGAAAAGATGGCTTTTTCGTGTTCTTTCCGCAATACTCATCACATTAAATAACCATAATGCTCAGCTAATCATTGAGTGATATCTCTGTATGTGATCAATGATGTACCAAACAGCTTATTTCAGCAACTTTAAACACATGAAAGTATTAATGATTTCGCCAGGCCTTCCAAATGAAAATACCAGTGGCTTGGGATTTGCAGTAGAACAAATTGCAAACTCGCTCTCGTCAAGACTGTCTTTAACTATTATTCAACCAGAAGACGTCAATAACCAAAGTCAAATAAAAGAATTGGATACCAACCAATTTAAAGAAGAAGCAGTAGTCAATGAACTCACTCACATTAACGTAAAAGGGAATCTCTCTCCATATTCTTATACCAATCATGAGTACAAGCAAGAAGAAGAAGGAGGAGTAAAATCAGAGTTTGAATTCTTCACTCAAAGTGTCTCAAACATTGCACAAACACTTGATTTCGATCTGATCTATGCACATGATTGGGTCACCTTCCAAGCTGCCAAGAAGTTAAAAGAACGAACGAAAAAACCCTTAGTACTCCACGTTCATTCACTAGACGTCGATCGCATTTCTTCTACTAGTCATTCCTGGGTCTTTAACATCGAAAAAACAGCTTTTGAAATTGCTGATGCAATTATATCTGTTAGTAATTACAGTGCAAACCGAATCCATAAGTTCTACGCAATCCCCACACAAAAAATCCATACAGTGTACAATGGGTGTTCCCTGACGCTGTTCCCTAATTACAAAAAAATATTTGATGAGCCCGTCGTTCTTTTCGCCGGTAGGCTTACTAACCAGAAAGCGCCTCAGGTTTTCATAGAAATAGCGGAGAAAATTTTACAAAAAAGAAAAGACATACGGTTTGTCATGGCCGGTGAGGGACCGATGAAAAATAGCTTGATTGAGATGGCAGCGCACAAAGGTATCGGTGACCATGTACACTTTACCGGATTTGTTGATCGCAACGAGGTGGCCAAAATCT